>ONLL01000041.1 GCA_900318685.1 uncultured Prevotellaceae bacterium
AGGTACTACATCCGTGAGGGGCAAATCATACGCAACGTGCGTAGAAGCATGCAACGATACGATAAAGTGAATAATCTTTAGCAATGATATAACATTTGGCATTAGTATGGGATAATGACCGCAACGCGGTCACCGCATAATAACCGGTGGTACTCGCCCCAGCGAGCACCCCCGGATAGTATATGTACTAGGACTGTCGACCCTAACGGGGTCGCCCATGCAAGGCGATGGGGCACATTGAACCCTAAATCTACACAACATCTAACAGAAATCTTATTCATTCTCATATTTGTGTCAGATTTATGGAGGATTTAAGGTTCTTCCGAGCCTACGGCTCTCCCAGATACTCCACGATCAGGCGGACGGCCTGTGCGGAGAAGAACTTGGCATGGGTCGACTGGTGACACCCCGCAAGAGCCTTTCTGAGCTCTTCGCAACGGCGGATCCAGCCGTTCAGGCGGTTCAGCGCCACATGTGGGCTGGCATCAGGGAAATAGAGCATCGCCAGCTCCGATTTTGCATAGCTTCTTATAATCATAGTCTTTCCTGTTTGTAATGATATGGTTTTTACATGCTAACTACTATACTTTCCAGTGCTAACTACTATACTTTCCAGTGCTAATCTATATAAATACAGATTACAGATGATACACTTATATTTCAGGAAAATTCCGCGCGTACGTGCAGGCGCGCAGGTACGCACGGCCTTTTTCAGAAAACATCTGTATCATCTGTATGTGTATCGACGTCGCCGCTCTCGCTGGAGGCACCGGGCGAGACCGCCATCTGCGCACGCAGCGACCGCATCTCCTCAGCACTGCGGCGCACGACGACATAGCCCCGCACGTTGTGCGAAGTGCGACGCTCAAAGCCCTGCTCCACGAAGGCACGGCCCAGCACCACCGTCGACAGCTTCTGCGTGATGCCCGCACCCACGATCTGCAGCGCCAGCGAGACCGGCATGAACTCGCCAGGCTCCAGGCCCACAGGACGCCGGAAGTACTGCTGCACCAGCTCGCTCTCCAGACGCGGCGTCTCGAAGGCCGCGTTGTGCGCCGCCAGCTGCTGGATCTCATCGCGCGAGAACCAGTAGCGGAAGCCCTGGCGGTACAGCGCGTAGGCCTGCGCATAGATGCCCGCGTAGTCGAAGGGATGCTCGCGCGGCGACTCTATCGACTCCACCTCGAACGGCAGCCAGCGGCGGTTGCCCGTAGGGTCGGAGAGGAACTGCACGCTGTTGCCCGTGCCGCAGAACGACGCCACGTGCTTGCGGTGCTCAGGATAGTGCGCGTAGGGCGCACGCTCGTCGATGGAGCCCATCGTCACCGCCGCCTTCAGCTGGTTCAGCTCCGAGGGACGCATCGTGTCCAGCTCCTCGCAGCACACCAGGCCGTACTGCGCCAGCGTCAGCAGGTCGTCACGCCCCATGCGGTTGGCGTTCGTCTTCGTGTAGAAATAGCGCGAGAGCTCAGGCGGCAGCAGGTAGCTGAACCACGTCGTCTTGTACGAGCCCTGCTCGCCTATGAGCACCAGGATGACGTTGTTCACCACCGCCGGGTCCACCCATCCCGCCACCATGCCCACCAGCCATTTCTTCAGGTACTGCGCAAAGCGGTACTGCTCCTCCACGTCACCCTTCACCGACACGCTGACCGACATCGCCAGGATATGGTCGCCGCCGTCCCAGGGAGGCAGGTGCTCCAGGTAGTAGCGGAAAGGATGGAAATCGGGCACGAAGTCCGACTCCATCACACGCCGCATGTCCTCCGCCCTCACCACCTTCTCCTTCGACATCTCTGCCCACAGCGAGTTCACGATGCGGTCGGAGATGGGAGCCCACTGGCCCCCTCCCGACCTCCCCCAACTGGGGGAGGAGCCGTCCTGCGACAAGTCATCCCCCCAGTTGGGGGGAACGAGGGGGGCTTTGCATTCCACGCGCCCCGTGATCACGTTATGCCGGAGGAACATCCTGTCGGCGATGAACATCTTGATGTCCTCCACCGTAGCAGTATAATCCTTCCAGTTAGGCTTGCGCTCCCGGGGCTCACCGTCCTTCTTTGTGGCGGCGCCTTTCTTCCTACGCTTCTCAGGTTTCTTTCCCTCTTCCATCGTCATGATAGTTATTTTTACGGATGCAAAGATACAAAATACATCTCCATTTTCTATGCATATAGCCATCAGCGAAGTATACCATTGGTACTATTTTCAGCCAATAGACAGCGAAATATAAAAAAAACACAAGGATTTCGCTGGTTATTGACAGAAATTGACTACCTTTGCAACTGACTTTCCGTTACGACGAAAGCAAAACAATAACAATACCGCATGATGACAGGAAGAGAAGAGGAACAGAGCAGGCTACGGAAAGCCTACGAGTCGGAGCACTCAGAGTTTGTCGTGGTCTATGGCCGGCGACGAGTAGGAAAGACATTTCTCGTCAGGGAGTCGTTCAACTACAAGTTTACGTTCCAGCACACAGGGCTGGCCGGGAAGAGCACGCGCCAGCAGCTGCACAGTTTCCAGCTGTCGCTGCGCAGCCAAGGCTTTGGGCGGGCACCGCTGCCTGCCAACTGGCTGGAGGCCTTCGACATGCTGGCAGGACTGGTAAGCCTGTCGAGGGCGAAGAAGAAAGTGGTGTTCATCGACGAGATGCCCTGGATGGACGCTCCCAAGTCCAGCTTCCTGCCGGCACTGGAGCAGTTTTGGAACGGCTTTGCCTCAGCCCGGAAGGACGTGCTGCTCATAGTCTGCGGATCAGCCACCTCATGGATCACCAGGAAGCTGCTGAGGAACAGGCAAGGACTGCACAACCGTGTGACCTGCCGCATACACCTGCAGCCGTTCACGCTCCACGAGTGCGAATGCTATGCCAGGCTGCAGCGACTGGGCATGAGCCGGCGCCAGCTGATGGAAGGATACATGGTGCTGGGCGGCATACCCTACTACTGGTCATTGCTCGACCGCGAGAAGAGCCTGGCGCTGAACATCGACCGCCTGTTCTTCTCCAGAGGCGGAGAGTTGCGGGGGGAGTATGCCGAGCTCTATGCCTCCCTCTTCCACCATCCGGAGAAATACCTGGCCGTCATCGAGGCGCTGGGCAGAAGGAAGGCGGGACTGAGCCGGGCAGAGATCGTCAGGGAGAGCGGACTGCCGGAGAACGGCAAGCTGACAGAGGTGCTTGACGACCTGGAGAGCTGCGGCTTCATCCGTAAGTACGGCCATATCGGGATGAAGGCCAAAAACGCCCTGTTCCAGCTTACCGACTGCTACACCTTGTTCTATTTCCAGTTCATCGACGGCAATACCGTCAACGACGAGCACTTCTGGAGCAAGAGCATCGACACGGGAGCATACAACAGCTGGTGCGGCCTGGCCTTCGAACGGGTGTGCCTGCTGCACAGCCGCCAGATAAAGACCCGGCTGGGCGTAGCGGGCGTCATCAGCAGCGAATATGCCTGGTGGGCTGCCGGCGAGGACGGCAAGCGAGGGGCGCAGGCTGACTTGCTGATAGACCGCAGCGACGGCGTCATCAACCTCTGCGAGATGAAATTCACCAAGACGCCCTACAAGATAAGCGCCGCTGACGATGCGGCCATGCGCAACAGGCAGGCGTGCTTTGTCGAGGACACCCGCACCAGGAAAGCCGTTCACCTGACCCTTGTCAGCGCGCAGGGAGTAGAACGCAACGCCTATTCCGACGAAGTACAGGCAATCATCGTCGGCGATGACCTCTTCACGGAATAGGCACCGGTCGTCATCGACTCTCACTCCGGTAAAGCTTCAACTGCTGATAAAGCGTGGAGTAGCTGCGACTGAGGTTGGAGTGTCCGGCAAGGTATCTGGCCAGACAGCTCAGCGAGTTGTTCAGGGCACCCATGTGATCCAGTTCGCACAGGTCGCGATACACCTTGTTTGCATAGATACGGTCTTTGTCAAATTCGAACCAGGTCATCAGGAGCGCGTCCGTTTCCGGGGCATTACTCTTGAGATAAGGCCTCCACGACTCTATCCGCTTCCTGAGTTCCTCATGATGGTTCTTGCGGAACAGTGCCGACAGCGGAGTGTCTGCGCCGAAGGGCAGCTCCCCACCCCTCTTTTGCCGCAGGCACCCCCCCTCGCCCTGCCGCGCTTTCTCCCACGGCAGACCCCTCGTCTTTTCAAAGCTGTCTACTCCCCTCTCCCCCAAAGTTCCCCTCGCCAGTTGGAGAGGGGTTAGGGGTGAGGCTGGGGTCGGGGGTGAGGCTTTCCAATTTATCTGCGTATCTATATGCTGGCTTCCCTTCTCATAGATGTTGATCTGAACGCTTTTCTCCCTTTCAAATTTCTCATTATTCTCTTCTTCAATTTTCTCCTTTTTTAATTTTATAATATTTAAATTTTCCCAACCGTGCAGCCGTTCCAGCAGCTCGTTCAGTTTCTTCAGGACTTCTGCAGGCAGCTGGTCATCTGGTTCGCCCAGGTTATCATGATTGTCTTCGTTTCTCTTCTTCATATTGATACGAATTTGACGGTTTGACAAAATATGATTTTGGAGAAAAAGGAAGACGTGGACTTGTAACTTTGGCATACACCAGCCCTATCGGGTTTAGCAGGACCCACGTACAGATGTTATGCCAAAAGCCCACGCTTCCATTATGGCATGCGTGAGCCGACATGACTCGGGCGACAAAGTTACTCCATTTCTTTGAAACACCCAAATTTTCTGTCATTATTTTATGGTCCCATAGCTGTTTTCCTCGTTATTGGTTCATCATTTAATCAATTCACAACCCTATGCTAAAGCCCAGCGTCAACAACAGGTAGCGCATCTTGTCGCGGTGGCATCCGTCAAAATAGCCAGTCCAACTCATTCACCTACAGACGAAAGTACGCCCAAGCCGCAACAAGGATTAGTACTAGCCACACTCCTCCTGCCAAATAAACACGAAGAGCATATTCATCAGGGATATACTTCACCGTCAAGAAAAGGAAACTACTGCCAAGAACAACAAGCAAAAGCGTCACAAGCCTAAATATGTCTTTCGTACCAGTCGGCATGTTATTCTTTTCCCGTCCGTTGTGCTTGAGATCATATATAACATACAGCGAACCAGCAATCAGTCCAGCCAATATAATACCTATAGGAATAACATCAACCCCTAAAAGATGCAGTTCTCCTACTACAGCCAAGGTGCTCAGCCATAATGTTGCTAAAATGCAAAACACCTCTTTTTTCATGCTTCACCGTTTTTGATTATAACCATGACGTTGCCCAATTCCAAAGGCCGCTCCAGTTTATCTCTGATATTCCTTTCCAGACCGAAGCACCAGCAGAAACGGCAACAACATATTTCCATGAAACGGCTTTATCGAGTATCTTGGCGAATAAGTTGCCACAAGATGTTATCCCTGCCATTTCCAAATCTGCATTTACTATATTACTTATAGATATCGACTGTTGCATGTTAGGAATACTTTCAATCATCTCATCCCATAATTCATAAGAATTAGCTGCAACTGAGATCATTGATAATACCATTTCCTGCTGATGGTCTGCTCGGTCGGATTTCAAATCGATCGCTCTGAATATAAGCATTTGCAATGCGGCAACAATCCTTGTTCATATTCTGAGTCACTTATGGTCGTACAACAACATCTATCAGTCCTCTCTGCCCACAGTAATTGCGTGCAGAGCATATTGTTGCCATAGTCTATTTTGTTACGCATTGCAAATGCTTATATTCGATGCGGTCGGATTTTAAAATCCGACCGAGCGGAAAGGAGGCCGAAGCCTCCTGTCTCATGATGGAGATGGTTACCTCACCACACGCTTCTTCCCATTCTGGATATACAGCCCGCGCTCAGGCATCTCACTGAGACGTCGGCCCTGAAGGTCGTATGCCGGGGCATTGACGGAAGAAGCCTCTGTGACGTTGATGCCTGTGGCCTGATGCCCCTGTGGGTCAGGCTGACCGAGGTCGATCTTCGTGTACTCGCCATCCCTGAAGAGCAGGAGGAACTCATCGGTGCCGATGTAGATGTCATCGCCATCGATATCCATACACATCCACCGCTTGCTCTCTATCGGACAGGGATAGTCGGTGAACGCTCCGTCCTTCATCATCACCATCGGGCCGTGCTGTCTGGCCATCCATAGACGCTGCTGCTCATCAAACTGCATGGCGTAGCAGATGTCTGGGAAATCATAACTTTCCGACACCTCATCGTTAAGTAGCCTTATCAGCTTTGATTTAACGAGACACCAGATGCCATCCTCCTTGTCAATTGTAAACCCGGTTACTAATCCATACGGGATATCTGTGCGATCCTTGAAATAATATATGGATCCCTTTTCCCTCGTGTATTTAGTCAGTCCATACCTGCTATGATTGCCATAGTTGCAAACCCAGAGTGTGTTGTTTTGGCCTAAACACATGTTTACAGAGAACGAACCAATTCCCTTGGGGTGGATGGTAAATCTTTCCACATTGTTTATCGTGCTAACCCTGAAGCCCACGCCAAAGTGGCAACTGAGGTACATGTTGCCCTGGGCATCGAACAAAATGTTCTCTACGCCAAGCGGTTCATCATATTGCCAGCTCAGGCTGATGCCGCTCTGATGAAATTTCCCGTCGGAAAAAGTTAACAACTTGCCCTCCGCTGTCCCGATCCATATCTTTCCACTATTTACAGCGATGGACCAGGGAGTATAGCTCAAGTTACCCACCTTGACTTCGAGGATGTCTTTCTCGCCCGTTGCCTTGTTCATGACCACAAGCTGTCCGTTGAGTTTTGCCACATAGACATTGGAGTCGTCATGGGTGACGTCCATGATGGCATTTGGATAGATCCCGTCCTGGTAGATATTCATGAAAGCGGGATAGAAAGCACGAATGGGTGTGCCAAACAGCGACACCAGACACAATAGAACTAAAAACTTTTTCATAGTCTTTTTCCTTTCTCTTATGATTTGTTATTAATGGATGAATATCGTTTTCTTATATACAAAGCCGTTGACGATGAGTCCTACGACATAGCTGCTAGCCTTGGGTGCCTAACAGAAAAAATAGTAAAATTTGTGCTCGCACTTACTGTCTTGTTTGCCATATTATTTATGTTTTAAAGATTTAACGGTGCAAATGTACAAAAAAAATCGATATGGCGAATAAAAAACAGCGTCTTTGATTAAGCCAAAAATAAGCCAAAGTATTGGCGGAATATACTTTGGCCTGATTTTCAGCATTTTAAATTAATAAGCCAAAAATAAATCAATTGGCTATCAACTGCCTCAAATTGGCTTTTAGAGATGCAGAGTCTGAGACGTGGAATAGTTTTTCATTGGCTCGTACTTTCGCTGTGTTGATGGTTTGGGGCTTACTCCCCAGCATCGCCGCAATGATGCTTTCATCATAATCCAGCAGCAAGAGAATGCATATCTTGAGTTGACGATCGGAAAGAGCAAGGGAACCGCTAGTCATAATGGTGTATACAGAAGGCATGTCCTGACGGAACTGACTGACAAGCTCAGTCCACTGATCTTCATCGGGAGACGGATTTTCCTTTTTGAATGATTTCTTTTTCTGGAAGAGCTGAGCAATATCGCTCATCTCAAAAGCAGAGAGCTTGTCTTTCGCAATGATCTTTTTGCGCAAGTTATCCAGAACAGCAATCTTCTGGTCTTGTCCCTCTAGCTGTTCCTCTTTTTGCGTCACCAGAGAGCTGTCATTCAGCGCTTTGAGAGAATCGAGTTCTTCTTGTAGCTCTTTTCGTTTAGAAACAGCCAAATTGTATGCTTCCTGAAGCTTCATGTGATTCTTCTTGTATCTATACATAAGGTAGAAGGCCACCAAAAGGATGATGACAGACAGGATAGAGATGATGATAAGGCTGATTGTAGCTCGATAAGATTTTTCAGCGTTTTGTAGAGCTTCCTTCTGATAACGGTTATAATTATAGCTGGCAGCCATCTGGGCGGTGATATTCTGGTCTTTAACAACAACGGACGAATCGTTAGTAGCGCAGAAGAGTTCTGTATACTTCACTATAGAATCAACAACGCCCTTATTCTTATAGACACTAAGAAGACCTCTGTACATGGGATCTTGCTCGATATATGACATGTTGGGTCGATAAATTTTACGATAGCATATTTCTGCAGAATCTATTTGACCTACCATTTCATAGTACCTTCCTTTATAATAATACATTTGGAGCTTGGCACCTTGGAGATTCTTGTCTAATAAGTATTCTTCGTATTGATCTAATAGCGGTTTAGCCTCGTGAGGCTTGTCCCTATATTCTAGATAGAGATACGCGAGAATTAGTGATGATTCAATTGCATTATCATGATAACCGTTTGATTCATATTGGTTGATGGCTCTATTAAGTACATATTCTGCGCTGTCTATCTCGTTCAATAAAATGTATGTCCCAGCTGTTCTGGCATATTCATATATGGAGAAGAAGTCGTCATTGTCTTTGGCAGCGTAATAGGCTGATGTCTTACGTGCACGAATCTCGTTTGTTAAGAGAAATTGGTTGTGAAATAATAATGCCATCTGGGAATAGACAGCACTCAGCGTTCGGTAGTCGCACTCAGCGGCTGTGGTATCTGCCTGACTAATGGCATTTAAATAACAATCGACGGCACGGGGTGCCTCACCCAGGTCACGATAGACGCAACCGAGGATATAATGGGCACGGAGGCGCTCGTTGGCGGTGCCGTGGCGGTCGAAGTAGTCCACAAGCTCCTTGGCCAGGGAGTCGGTGGTGAAGTCTTCGTACTCATGGTTCTGCCGCTCCAGCTCCTCGAGCTGGGCGCGCATCTCACTGCTGTCGCCCGAACAGGAGGCGAGGACAATAACCAAAACAATAAACAATAAACAATAACCAATAACCGTTATTGCGCGAGGCGTCTTATTTGTTGTAATCATCTGTTTCATACTGGTTTTCTTTTGTCACTTCACTTGTTCGCCTGCAAAGATTTGAGTTTTTGTCATTCTAGCAACCATTTCCATGCTGGTATGACCTCTATAATGCTGCCATCATCAAGTTTGATCGTTTCCTCTTCATCAAATGTCACGATGACCATTCGCTTCAAAGGCAGGAAGGTGTGCAGTTTCTTCAATCCGTCAACCTCACGCTTGCGAGTATCCTCGTCGCTGATGGAATAAGAAACCTGTACGGCATACGATTCATCTGGCACGAAGAAATCAACTTCTATTTTCTTGTTATAGAAATATAGATTTTCCTCGTATTTCCTGTAAAGACTGACAGCACAAAGATTCTCCAGCAGGGCTGATTCGCCACCAATCAAGAAGATACTTAGCAGGCCGTTATCTACGAAATAGTGCTTCTTGACCGTCTCTTTCTCTACAAACTTAGAGGCGTAGTTCTCTAAAGGGAACAGTATGCAAGCTTCTTTGGCATAGCGTATATAGTCGATGACGGAGGCTACCGCTGTGCTCACACCCGTGCCTTTCACCAAGTTGGCAATCCTGTTATAGGATGTAGGCTGCATCACGTTGTCTGCCAGGCGCTTGATGGTGAGGCGTAGTGACATTTCATTTTTCACCCTGTTGCGTTGTATCACATCGCCAAGCAGAATCTTCTCATAAAGATCGTTTAACCAGCGTCGCTTATTCCGATATAATAGTAGTTCAGGGAAGCCACCCCACAACAGATATCGGGTAAAAGCCTGCTGAACTTGGGAACGAGCCTTCCCGTGCTGCCATTCCTTAGGTAAGGCTATACTTTGAGCATCAAGATATTCAGCAAAAGAATATGGAAACACTTTCCCGTCAAGGTATCTGCCCCCAAGGGTTGTTTGAATGTCGCGGCTCAGCATCTTGGCGTTGCTACCCGTGATGAACACCTGATATTTCTGATTAGCCAGGCGACGAGCAAAGTGCTCCCAGGCTTCGATATTCTGAATCTCATCAAAGAAAAAAATAGGCTTGTGGCTATAGACTGAACCATACGCCTGAAGAATTAGATCCAAGTCGACAGCAGTCATACCCAACAGCCGTTCATCATCGAAATCGATATACACCATTTCTTCAAGGCTATGCCCACTGGCTAATAATTGCTTAGCACGTTTATAGAGCATATAACTTTTGCCAGCCTGTCTGACACCAACAAGCACATACCGGCCATTCTCCTCGAATTCGTATGGACGATTGTATAGTTCAACTTCTCCAAGAGTCTCCTGTCCCTCTTTGATAAGTGTCCTGATTATTTCTTTTGTGATTGCCATATCTCGCTTTTTTGTGGGCAAAGTTACGAATTTTATTCAATATAACCAAATAAAAACAAGAATTTTTATTCAATAGAACTGAATAGAATTCTTTCCGAACATGACATCGCAACGTATCACAGGGGGGCAGCAGCCCCACCCCTTCGTTTATGCAAACATGCATAAAAGAAGAAGCGGAACGGAGTGATCTTTTTGCAACATAGCAAAAACAAAGTCACCTCAGACATGACATTCAAGTACAATCATCTTTATTTTATCAGTTTTATTCGTTTATTCAAAAATTCTTTGTATCTTTGCACCATAATTTCAAACTTCCCCTTTATGAGCACCCAAATGATGAACCAGCAAATTGCCGAATACTTCAAGACCCAGCCAGTCGTGAAGGCATGGTTATTTGGATCCTGGTCGCGAGGCGACCAAAGGCCGTGGAGCGATGTTGACATCCTCGTGCAATACGACCGCAGCCACCCCATCGGACTGCTGAAAATCGCCGGCATGAAAGTAGACCTCGAAGACCTTCTGAACCGCGAGGTTGACCTCGTGGAGGAAGGCACACTCCGCTCATGGGCAGTTGAAAGTGTTAACCGTGACAAGAAACTTATTTATGAGAGAGCATAGCAGAGACTGCGGGCGCCTTCAGGACATCTTGAAGTATGCCCAGAACGTGGAGCAGACCGTTATTGCGCGGGCCGTCTTATTTGCTGTTATCATCTGATTCAGCTACAATTCCTTTATTACAAAGGTAAGACAATACATATCTGGGGGACTGAAAGAAGAGGCCAGTGGAAGCATCAGACAACTTTTCATAAATAGGTGAGGTATAGACATAATCAATAGCCTCCTCTAAAGAATACCCTTGCTCCTCGGCGAGAATTTGAATCATGCGGGCGGTCACATGTTCCTTCAGTCGTTTGAACTCTTGTGGGGTTACGTTGGGTTCGGTCATATCTTCGTAAGTTTTGCTAGGGCACGCTCGGTTCCAAAAAAGTATTGAAATGTAACACCCTTCATGTATTTCAGATTTTCAAGGAATTGATCAAGGGTAATATCACCAGCTTCGTACTTGCCAATTTGCACACCCACGCGGTCGATGTCAACCGTGGATCCATGATAGAGACATATCATAGTTCACCTCCTTTCCGATGGCAGTAGGTGGTCATACTCTGCACCATGTCTTCAAACGACTGGGTATGCATTACATCATAGAAGTCGTGCGCCACCTTAATAGCACCGTAGCGGTTCAGGTAGCGGTAGGCCTCGGCATCGGTCATCTTGTAATGAGCGGCAAAAGCAGCGATGAATGCTACGATATATTCAGATATGTCCTTGACGCTAAACATAATTCTACCCTTTTTAGAATATCAGTTGCAAAGATAGTGCAAATCGAACGAAATACCAAACTAAAATCCATTAATTATATTACCAAACCTATGGAACAGCGAGCGCCATCAAGTTCGCAACATAGCAACATCAATGTCACTCACCTGATGGCTGGGCGAACTGACGGAAATACTGGATGCAGTGGTCGCGCCATTCGCGGGCGTTCTGCTGTTGGTGCTGCAGGCGCTGGTCTACCTCACGGAAGCGGCGAACGTCAACATAGGGACGCATCTGCTGCCAGGTCTCTACATAGCTGTCGACCATATCCACACCCCGCTGGTAGTGATCCTGCAGGCTCTGCCAGAGGGTCTTGCCATCAGCCATGAGGAAGGTCCAGGGCAGATGGTGGAACCACAACAGCAGCTGCTCAGGGCATGTCTCGGGACTGTCGTAGAGGGTGCGATAAGGCTCGCGATACTGAGCAGTGGCTCCCGTGCCCGTAGAGGAACGGTTGAAGCCGATGCCTCCTGCCTCCGCCTTGTGATACCATACAGGCTTCCACTCATCAGGGAAGTTGGGCTGGTTGCCCTCGGGCTCCGGTCCATAGTGATGGTCGCCCTTGAAGATATGATGCAGCCCCAGCGGCATCATATAGTCGACGCAGGCCTCACGGCTGGTCTCCATCACATCAGTCATCGGATTGACGAAGTGACTGTCGTCGGTAAAGGTCTGACACAGCCACTCGCGGGCGATGTCGCGTGACGACAGCTGCGGATCCCATGCCAAGCGGCCGAAGGCGTACCAGTTGGCCTGCGAGAAGTGGTGTCCGCACCAGTTGTCATCAAGACCAATGTTGGCTACGCCGGCGATAGCGGAGAGTGGAGAGTGGAGAGTGGAGAGAGGAGAGTTTGCTACCGCAGTCTGTTTGCTGTCGGCTGGTGCGGTGCCAACTCCTAACTGTTCGAAGAATTCCTTCCACATGGTGGCGAGGTAGACGAGATGGCGACTTTGGCCCAGGTACTCCTGAGTGATCTGCAGCTCAGGCATCATGGGCGTCTGGTGGAGCTGGTCGAAGAGCGGGCTGTAGGGCTCGCGCGGCTGAAAGTCGAGCGGACCGTTCTTGATCTGGATGATGACATTGCTGCGGAACTTCCCGTCGAGGGGTTTGAACTCGTTGACAGCTTTCATCACACGGTCTTCCACACCAGCATGATAGCCATAGACAAAGGCGCGCCACATGACGATGCCTTTGTGAGGAGCAAGCGCATCAGCCAGCATGTTGGCACCCTCAGCATGTGTACGCTTGTAGTCGCCTGGTCCTGGCTGCCCCTCGCTATTGGCCTTGACAAGGAATCCACCGAAGTCGGGAACGAGACGATAGATCTCATTGGCCTTGGCCTTCCACCATGCTGCCACCTGCGGATCGAGCGGATCAGCCGTAGCAAGGGGTCGGCCTCCGTTCACTCCTTCCACGCCCACCTTCATGGGTGATGCGAAGTTCACGGAGAGGTAGACGCGGATGCCGTAGGGTCGCAGCACATCGGCGATGGTACGCACGGAGTCGAGATACTCCGTTGCCAGCATTCGCGGCGATGCATTGACGTTGTTGAGCACCGTGCCGTTGATGCCGACAGAGGCGTTGGCACGAGCGTATTCTTCTAAAAGTGAAGAGTGAAGAGTGAAGAGTGAAGAATTTGCTGCCGCTTGAGTGGAGAGTGGAGAGTTGTTCCAGAAGATGCTGCGTCCGGCGTAGCCTCGCTCGATGCTGCCGTCGAGATTGTCCCAGTGGTTCAGCAGGCGCAGACCAAAGGCCGGGCGCTGCTCGACGGGGTTGATGGGCTGGCCCGTCTCTTGCAGGCGCAGGAGGTAGTAGGCACCATAGAGCAGCCCTACGTCGCGTCCGTGAGCTTTCAGCAGCAGGCCGCCATCGGCCTTGCGCCGGATGGTGAATCCGTCGTCGCCCTGTTCTCCTTGTTTCAACCCGCAGTCGGCCTGCAGCGTGATGGGAGCACCGCGCCAGTAACGGCGCAGCTCGTCCACCGCGATCTCTACTGTCGGCGAGGGTGTCGCCGTGGCATGGCCGTCGTAGGTTAAAGCCAGCTGCACCTGGGCAGGCTGCTCATTGGCCGCCATACGCAGCCACAGCTGGTGTCCGTCTTCAGCCGCCAGTGTGAGGCTGAAGGAAAACAGGCATATGACCACCGACAGCAATGTCATGGTCCATCTCTTGTTCCATTTCTTCATATCGGTCTATCGCAATGTATAGGTCATCGTGGTGACCACGCGTATCTTCTTGATGTAAGGCGTGTTCTGGTCGCGGTCGTCAATCTCAAACTGTCCCTGTCCGGCTGTCTTGATGCCTCCCAGCTTGGCATTGCTGGCCTCAGCAAACTGCTCGGCTGTCTTCTGGGCTGCCTTGATGGCCTCAGCCATCATCTCAGGCTTGAGGTCCTGGAACGAGGCCAGCTCATAGTTGGGATAGCCGCTCTCGATGGCCACGCCCTGCTCGAGCAGGTCACCCTGCTTATAGATGACCTTGTTCACCTGCTCCACCTTCTTGGTATAGACGGTAACGGTGGTGTGAGCCGTGTAGCGATAGCTCTTGCGGTTCTCGCTCCAGGTGTTAGCCTCGAGGTCGTTCACCGAAGGCGGATTGATGGTGATCTCACTCTCGTCGAGTCCGTTCTGCACGAGGAAGCGCTTGATCTTGTCAGCCTGCTGACTGATGCGCTGGTAGAGCGCAGGCAGGTCGTTACCCATTTCCGTGGTGCTGATGCTCCACGCCACCTTGTCGGCAGGTACTTCCCGTTCGGCCAGTCCCTTGACGGTCACGAAACGATCTTTGTTGGCAAAGTTGTCGATGCCACACTTGATGCACCATCCCATAGCGATGAGTCCTACGGCAAGGATGATGGCTTCTTTCATTCTGTTCATACTATACTCCTTTCTTTAAAGATTAAAGATGTGCAAAGTAACGAAATAATTCCCATACGGGCAAAGAAAATATCTTAAATGAACTTAAAACCACAAAACTTTCAGTCGATGGAGCATGGTGGTGCTCTCTCCGCAGGTGCCTGTGTGCTGGATGTGGATGCCTCCGAACGGGTTGCCTGCCACCTCTGCCTGCAGGTCAACTTCGTGTGGAAGGTCTGATTCGGCTGGTCGTGGAGTCCGGGTCTCGACATGAGCCTTGAGCTGTCCGCCAGCATAGGAAAGACGGATGGTGCAGCCCGTGCGATAACAGGTAGCACTAATAGCCTCTGAGATGGGTCGTATCTCTCCCTGACGATACTCCACGAGATAGAAGTCGACGGCTTTGGCATACTTGGTGGTGCGGATGATGCGCAGGCCATAACCAGTGAGCGTCCGGGTGTCGAACTTCAGGCAGATGTCCATATACTGACCTGTGGCCGAGCCGAATCCCTGCCCTGCAGTCTTGGTGGGGTCGACCTCCAGCGTCAGCGACATATCGCCATACGGCTGCTCGTAAGGAGTGTACATCAGTCGGGCTCCGCGCTGGGCCTGCAGCAGCCCGCGACCGACGGCGCCATTAAAGCCCTCGCCATATTCCCACATAGGTCGCTTCGGGTCGAAAGACCAATGATACTCAGCCGTGTCCGACGGTTTGTAGCCGTCAGCCTGCCAGGAATCGGCCACGAGGCCAGAGCTGGTGCCGCAATGGATATCGCTGAAATCGGTCTCCAGCGTGTTCATTGACTTGACATCCTTTGCCGTAATCTGCCTGCTCACCACCTGCGTCATCGCTCCCTTCTCGCTCCAGGAATGCATGGGACGCATCGTGACGATGAGCCTGCGGCCAATGTCTGCACGACGCAATCGGTATTGCAGCAGGGGCTCTTCGTTGCTATCGGCAAGTATAGTCTCCTGCTGGCAGTCGTCAGAGTCGAGTCGGCCCCAAAGGATGCGCGTCACATCCCGTCGGCCCTGCAGATCAAGCAGATAATCGAGGTGGGCCACTCCGTCCTTGATCCTGATTTTGGGCTTTTTCAGGAAGGTAGGTGCCGGGAGCAAAGGGGGCTTTATCGTCACCATGCACACCGCCACGGCAGGATCATTGCCGACGGTGCAGGCGGTGACGGGAATGCTGACGGGCTCATCGATGTCATCGCAAGCCAGGCCTAACGTCACCGAGTCGCCAGTTATCTTATCCGGATATAGCAGCGAGCCTGTGCGCCAAACCACCTCCCTGCCGTTGCCGTCGACATGGAGCGCCAGCGGTTCGCCACCCACTTGCATCTCGGCTTCATGCCGGCTGATGCGGAGGTAGGGCGGCCGGTCGGTGCTCATCGCTACAGAGTCCATGACAATCGCGTTCTCCGGCTGACGGCCACCTATCCGGTAGGGCTTACCATTGAGCGTGAAATTCTTCTGATAGCATCTGAGCCAAGGCTGCGGATAGGCTGTCCAGCCGACATAGATGCTGTCGGAAGGCGCATGATAGCGGCAGTCGATGAGGGTCAGCGGCCCGCCCTGCTTACAGAAATACATCTCACGGTTTTCGCCCTTCACATGGAAGTCGCAGTCGACGAAGAGCGGCCCTGCGCCCAATGTGCTCCAGAAGGGCTTCTGGCCATAGAGGTCGAAATCACAATGACGATAGACGGCTGAACCGTTCAGCGCATCATCCGTACATTCGAAATGGCAGTCTTCGTAATACGACTCCCTTGCTCCGTTCAGCGGATTGAGGTTCAGACGGCTAATGAATCGCACATTGCGGGCCGTCAGCCGTCGGCCGTGAACATAGCCCACATGGGCCTGGGTGATGGCGCTGCTACGTTTCTTTCGACCCAGCTCAGGCTTACGCGGATAGTCGAGGTCGACGTTGCAATAGTTGCCCATCGTCATATTCTCCACCTCAAGCTCATCGACATGAAAGTCGAACATGGTGAAATTGCCTACGGCACCCTGTGTCTGACCACGCATCGAGGCGAACACCACGTCGCGGGCATCATCACAAAGGCCTATCATCGAGAGCTTCTTCGTGCGGATGATCATGCCAAAGGGCTCACGGCCATTGATGCCTACCACCACTTCCGGCACATCAGGGTTGTCGACCCAGTAGACCCAGGGCTTCACATAGAGGACGGTCGTATCGGAAAGATGACGAACAGCCTCCTGTAAGGTATTGTACACATAGTCACGCCCAGCAACCTCAGCATCGGACAGCGACCCATCGAGCAACAGGTGACGGGCATCCGGCTGAGGCTGTGACATGAGGCGAGCAGCCAGCAGCATCCATAATATGAGGAGCGGCCAACGTCGCATAGGCTAGAACAGACGCTGGGCAAACTGAGTCAGATAGATGCGCCAGTTGCGCCAGATATGACCGCCATCGGTCTCGAAATACTCATAGGGATAGCCCTTCGAGTCGAGGTATTCACGATAGGTCTTGTTCTGCTGGTAGAGGAAATCGGTCTTGCCAATGCCTATCCAGTAGAGAGCCGGCTTCTTCTGGAACATCGTCTTCAGCTGCTGCTCCACCTCGGGCGATATTTGCTGGTTGCGTCCACCCATAGAGACGGCAGCAGAGAAGAGACCAACGTAGTTGAACCAGTCGGGATAGAGCTTCGAGATATTGAAGCTGTGACCACCACCCATCGAGAGGCCACAGATGGCCCGGCTCTGCTTCTTGGCTATGGTGCGGTAGTTCTTGTCGATATAGGTGACGATGTCCTTGAAGCTCTCCTCGAAAGAAGCTGCGGGGCGAGAGAACTGATTTCCCCTGAATGCGGGCTTGTACATACCCTTGTCCCACTCCCCGGGAGCAGCGTCGCAATTGGCATTGCCATTGGGCATCACCACAATCATCGGCTTGGCCTTGCCCAAAGCGATGAGGTTGTCGAGAATCTGGGCAGCACGTCCCAGCGTGGTCCATGCCTCCTCGTCGCCACCAGCTCCATGAAGCAGGTAGAGCACGGGATAGCGGCCGCCCTTGTCGTAGCCGGCAGGGGTATAGACGGTCAAGCGACGAGTCGTCTGCAAGGTAGGCGATGGATACCACACCTTGCTCACATTGCCGTGAGCCACCTTGTTCACATTATACAGAAAGCCCTTGTCACCGTCTTCCTTAGTGACGATGAAAATGTTCTGGAACGAAGCGATGTCGCGACTGCGATAGACGTTAGAAGGGTCGAGCATCTCCATGTCGTTGACACGGAACTTGTAGGAATACAGTTCCGGGGAGAGCGCATCCGTAGTATAGGTCCACACCCCGTTTGCCTCCTCCTTCATCGAGGCCGCACGAGTGCCCTCGGGCAGGAAGTCGCCTTCGACCGTTACGGTGACGGCCTTAGGAGCGTGAAGACGGAAAGTCACTGTGCCGTCGGCGTTCTGCTCCGGCGACGTGAGGTTGTTCTGGTCGAACAATGCTTGCTGGGCCCAAATAGTCCCAGCCGACAACATCATGGTTGCGATGAATAACAGTTTCTTCATGTTGGTAATAGTTCTTGGTAATAGTTTTCAATTATAATGCAAATTTACGAATAAGATACCAATCATGTGGCATAGAGCGGAAATATTTTGCATTCTTTAACCTCTTACCCTTCCGCGTTTGCTAATAAAGTGTAAAAATAATGTGTATATAGCCTTGCTTACACTTCTTTTTTGTATCTTTGCAAGCTGAAAACCAAAGTAGCCAAAATGGGTTTTCATCAGTAGTGACAGCATTAACAAGTTTAAATATAAAAAATAGGTATGAATAAGAAGAGAGTTTTTATGGCGATGACCGTTGCCTGTGCCCTTGCTTCATGTGGCGGTGGCGGCGGAATGCCTAACTTTGGCGACAATGAGTTTCCCGTGGAGGAAGTGAAGACCTCGGCTGCTGATATGCAGACGACTTACCCCGCCATCATCAATGGTATTCAGGACGTAGAGATACGTCCCAAGACCTCAGGATTCCTGACAAAGATTAATGTGACCGAAGGCCAGACCGTACAGGCAGGCCAAGTGCTCTTTGTCATCGACAATGAGACCTTTCAGGCTCAGGTGCGCCAGGCTCAGGCAGCCGTTAATACCGCTCAGAGCCAGGTCAGCACTGCCAAGCTGACTTTTGAGAACTCACAACAGCTCTTCGACAGTCATGTCATCGGCGAGTATGAGTTGCAGACAGCTGAGAACACCTATAAGAGTGCTCAGGCAGGCCTGGCACAGGCACAGGCAGCCCTCGCCTCAGCCCGCGAGAACCTGAGCTTCTGCTTCGTGAAGAGCCCCGCCAAGGGTGTCGTAGGCACACTGCCTTTCAAGAAAGGTGCACTGGTAAGTGCCTCTAACGTGCTGACTCATGTATCGGATATCAGCCAGATGGAAGTCTATTTCTCGATGACAGAGAAGGACATGCTGGCTATGTCGAAGGCCGACGGCGGTCTGAAGAGTGCCATCGAGCAGTTCCCGCCAGTAAAGCTGCAGCTGATTGACGGAACCATGTACGGCTACGACGGACGCGTGGCTGCCATCAGTGGCGTCATCGATCAGGCTACCGGCTCCGTACAGCTGAAGGCTCACTTCCCCAATCCCGAGAGCCTGCTGAAGAGCGGAGGCTCTGGCACCATCATCATGCCCCGTTCCAGTGAAGGCGCCATCATCATTCCCCAGTCAGTAGTTTCTGAGGTACAGAACAAGAAGTTCGTGTATGTGCTCAACGACAGCAACAAGGTGGTATATACCGAGATTACCGTTGCTCCCCAGAATGACGGCAATAATTTCATCGTGACGGGCGGTCTGAACGTAGGCGATAAATATGTGACCAACGGCATCACCAAGCTCTCCGACCAGATGGAGATTGTGCCCATCACCCCTGAGCGCTACCAGCAGAAGATTCAAGAACAGGCAAAAGCCATGACGGCTGGTGACATCGTCGACGCAATGAAAAAGTAATCAGCCATGACATTTACAACATTTATCAAGCGCCCAGTGCTCTCGACGGTGATATCTATCCTCATCGTCATCCTGGGATTCATCGGACTGGCCACACTGCCTATCGAGCAATATCCTGACATTGCTCCGCCTACTGTCGTGGTCTTTACCAGCTATCCTGGTGCCGATGCCGAGACTGTGAAGAACTCTGTGCTTGTGCCGCTGGAAGAAAGTATCAACGGTGTGGAAGGCATGGACTATATGAGCTCGTCGGCCTCATCCGGATCGGCCAGCATATCCATTCTGTTCCGTCAGGGCATGAACCCCGACATGTGTGCCGTGAACGTGCAAAACCGAGTGCAACAGGCACAGTCGCTGCTACCTGCCGAGGTGACGCGCATCGGTGTGACTGTGATGAAGCGCCAGACCTCACAGGTGATGATGTTCACCCTGACCTCCGACGGACGCTACGACGATCAGTTCCTGACGAACTACAACAACATCAATATCGTCCCGGCCATCAAGCGTATTCAGGGTGTGGGTGACGTGCAGTCGCCTGGTGTGAAGACCTACTCCATGCGCATCTGGCTGAAGCCCGACATCATGAAGCAGTACAACCTGATGCCCACAGACATCAGCGGCGTGCTGGCTGAACAGAACATTGAAGCTGCCCCCGGACAATTCGGTGAGCAGAGTGATGTGGCCTTCGAGTATGCCATGCGCTATACAGGTCGTCTGAAGTCGGAAGAGGAGTTTGGCAACATCATCATCACAAGCGATGCTAATGGCAACACGCTGAAGTTGAAGGATGTGGCCAAGATCGAACTAGGCGGTCTGCAGTACTCGGTATCGATGAAGAACAACAACATCCCGTCGGTGATGGGTATGGTGCAGCAGATTGCCGGCTCCAACGCCAACGAGATTGCCAAGCAGGTGAAGAAAGAGCTGGAAGAACAGCAGAAGCTGATGCCTCCAGGCATGTTCTACAAGATCAACTACGATGTCACGGAGTTCCTCTATGCATCCATCGAGGAAGTAGTATTCACGCTGCTGATGACACTCATCCTGGTGTTCCTCGTGGTGTATATCTTCCTGCAGGACATGCGTTCCACACTCATCCCGCTGATTGCCGTGCCTGTGTCACTGATTGGTACGTTCTTCTTCCTCAAAGTGTTTGGCTTCTCCATCAACCTGCTCACGTTGTCGGCCTTGCTGCTGGCTATCGCTATCGTGGTGGATGATGCCATCGTGGTGGTCGAGGCCGTACATGCCAAGCTGGACCAGGGCTACAAGTCGGCGCTGACGGCATCCATTGATGCCATGAATGAGATATCAGGAGCCATCATCTCCATCACGCTGGTGATGGCATCGGTGTTCATCCCTGTGTCATTCCTTGGAGGTACGACGGGTACTTTCTATCGTGAGTTCGGTGTGACGATGGCTGTGTCCATCTTCATATCAGCATTGAACGCTCTTACGCTGTCGCCTGCCCTTTGCGCTATCTTCCTAAAGCCCAAGAACGAAGACGGCACTGAGCGCAAGATGAGCCGCATTGACCGTTTCCACGCATCGTTCAACACCGCCTACGACAAGATACTGGGCAAGTACAAGAAGAGAGTGGAGAAGACTGTTCGTAAACCCGTGCTCATCGGCATTATCGTCATCGTGGGTATCGCAGCCCTGATAGGAACTATGCAGGTGACAAAGACCGGACTTGTTCCCGACGAGGATACCGGCACGTTGTTCTGCACCATCTCTATGCCTCCTGCTACGTCAGTGGCCCGCACACGCCAGATTATCAACGAGGTTGACTCCATCCTCGCTGCCGACCCTGCCATCCAGAGTCGTGAGCAGATTCAAGGCTACAACTTCATTGCCGGTGCAGGTAGCGACCAGGCCACCTTCATCCTCAAGCTCAAGCCTTTCTCTGAGCGCCAGAAAGGATTCTGGTGGAAGCTCAGCGGACTGTGGGAGGGCGACGGCATCTACCGTTTCTTCCTCAACCCGCTCGAGGCTAATGGAGTATTGGCTCAGATCTACCTGAAGACGGCACACATCAAGGACGCCAAGATTCTGGCCTTCGCTCCGCCTATGATTCCCGGATTCTCGGCCAACAGTGGTGTTTCGCTGGTGATGCAGGACCGTACTGGCGGTAGCCTGAACAAGTTCTTCGAGATTGTGACCAACTACATCGCCGAGCTGAACAAGCGTCCGGAGATACAGATGGCACAGACCTCCTACAACCCCAACTATCCTCAGTATATGATCCACGTTGACGTGGCCAAGTGTAAGCAGTCGGGCATTTCACCGACCACTATTCTCACTACGCTCCAGGGATACTATGGCGGACTCTATGCCTCTAACTTCAACGCCTACGGCAAACTCTATCGCGTGATGGTGCAGGGCTCGCCCGAGACACGCATGACGCCTGAGAGCCTTAATAACATATATGTACGCACGCCCGCGGGAATGTCGCCCATTCAGGAGTACTGCCAGCTGGAGCGCGTCTATGGCCCGACGAACATCAGCCGTTTCAACCTCTTCACCTCAATTACCGTGACTGCAACAGTAGCAGGAGGATACTCTACGGGTGAAGCCATCAAGGCCTGTCAGGAAGTGGGTGCCGATATGCTCCCCACAGGCTACACCTTCGACTATAGTGGACTGACGCGTGAGGAATCGAAGGCATCCAATTCTACGGCCATCATCTTCCTGCTGTGCTTCATGTTCATCTACCTCATCCTCTCTGCACAGTATGAGAGCTATCTCCTGCCATTGGCCGTGCTGCTCTCCGTGCCCTTCGGTCTGGCTGGCTGCTTCCTCTTCACGATGGTATTCGGTCATGCCAACGACATCTACATGCAGATCTCTCTGATCATGCTGATCGGTCTGCTGGCTAAGAACGCCATCCTTATCGTGCAGTTCGCACTCGAACGCCGACAGACGGGTATGGCCATCTCATGGTCGGCAGTACTGGGAGCTGCAGCTCGTCTGCGTCCTATCCTCATGACATCACTCGCCATGATTATCGGACTGCTGCCTATGATGTTCGCTTCAGGTGTGGGCAAGAACGGAAACCAGACGCTGGGTGCTGCCGCTATCGGCGGTATGCTCATCGGTACGCTTTGCCAGATTCTCGTGGTACCAGCCCTGTTCGTCATCTTCCAAGGCCTGCAGGAGAAGTTCCGCCCGATGAAGTTTGAAGGCGACGATGAGAATCCCGATGTAGCCACTGAGCTGCAACAGTATGCAAAAAGACCTGTAGAATACCAGATAGAGAAGTAAGAACCCACCCCCGACCCCTCCCCAAGGGAGGGGAGGCCGGTTACACGAGTTAAATAACAAAATGAACGATTTATGAATGTAAGAAAAATAATAAGAAGTATCTTAAAGCCCCTCCCTTGGGGAGGGGTTGGGGTGGGCTTGCTGCTCCTTGCCAGCTGCGGACTCTATAACAAGTACGAACGCCCTGATGTGAACACCGCCGGGCTGTTCCGCGACGTGCAGAGTGATGTCGACACCCTCGTCACCAATACCGACGAGAACTTCGGCAACCTGCCCTGGCGCGAGGTTTTCACTGACCCACAGCTGCAGGCACTCATAGAAAAAGCACTGGAAAACAATACTGACCTGCGTAATGCTGCGCTCAACGTGCAGATGATGGAGGATATGCTCAAGGTGGCCAAGCTCGCCTTCCTTCCCTCTGTAGCCGTAGCACCACAAGGCACCATCAGCCGCGTGATGACTGACGGAGCCTCAGCATCGAAGACCTACCAGCTGCCTATCTCTGCCTCATGGAATGTCGACCTCTTCGGTAACATCCTTTCGCAGAAACGCTCTGCCCAGGTACAGCTGCTGGCCACGAAAGACTACCGTGTGGCTGTCCAGACCAGTATCATCTGCGGCATCGCCAACCTCTATTACACGCTGATGATGCTCGACGAACAGCTGGCCATCGTCACCGACATGGAAGGTCTGGTCAAAGAGACCTGGGACATGATGAAGCTGCAGATGAACCTTGGTCGTGCTCGCAGCACCAGCGTTCAGAGCGCAGAGGCCAGCTACTATCAGGTGCAGGCACAGGGTGTCGACCTGCGTCGCCAGATACGTGAGATTGAGAATTCGATGTCGCTGCTGCTCAATGAGGCCGGACACCGCATCGACCGTGGTACTTTCTACAACCAGTCGCTGCCCGCTAAGTTTGCAGCAGGCGTGGGTATCCAGTTGTTGACGAACCGCGCCGATGTGCACGCTGCCGAGATGCAGCTGGCTCAGTGCTTCTACGATGCGGAGACCGCCCGTTCTCGCTTCTACCCCAACATCACTATCTCTGGCAACGCCATGTTCACCAACAACCTTGGGGCAGTGGTCAATCCAGGTAAATGGCTGCTGTCGGCCGTTGGCTCGCTCACACAGCCGATCTTCCAGCATGGACAAATCGTGGCAGGCCTGAAAGTGGCAAAGGCCAAGCAGGAACAGGCGTTCAACACATGGCAGAACACCATCCTGAAAGCCGGCAATGAGGTTTCGAACGCGCTCCTCGCCTATAATAGCAGTCAGGACAAGAGTGTCCTCGACGAGAAGCAAGTGGAGCTCTACAAGCAGAACGTGGAGGACACGCGTAAGCTCTACACCTCGAAAGGCACCAGCTATCTGGAGGTCATTCAGGCACAGTCGTCGCTGCTCAACGCACGCATCTCGAAGGTCTCAGACGATTTCTCGAAGATGCAGGCCGTAGTCAACCTCTACCAGGCTCTGGGAGGCGGAAGCAAGTAATTATGAGTAATTAGTAATGAGACATTTCTAATGACTAATTAAACAAACAAATTTATGGCAAGCGAAATTAGTCCAAAAGCCGAGATTAGCCCCAAGGCCAAAATTGGCGACAACTGCAAGATATTCCCCTTCGTCTATATCGAGGACGACGTGGTC
Source organism: uncultured Prevotellaceae bacterium (assembly GCA_900318685.1). GTDB lineage: Bacteria > Bacteroidota > Bacteroidia > Bacteroidales > Bacteroidaceae > Prevotella. Next base: position 24,359 of record ONLL01000041.1, read on the forward strand.
ATCGGTGACAACTGCATCATCTTCCCATTTGTGAGCATCCTCGATGGTACTCGAATGGGGTCGCACAACAAGGTGCATCAAGGCAGTGTCATTGGAGCCCTGCCGCAGGACTTCGACTTCCGTGGCGAGAAGTCGGAATGCATCATCGGCAACAACAACATCATCCGCGAGAACGTGGTCATCAATCGTGCCACACATAATGGAGGACAGACCATCCTGGGCAATGACAACGTACTGATGGAAGGCTCACACATCTCTCATGACACACATGTGGCTGACCGCTGCGTCTTCGGCTACGGCACGAAGATTGCCGGTGACTGCGAGATTGAGGACGGAGTCATCTTCTCGTCCAGCGTCATTGAGAATGCCAAGACACGCGTGGGACAGGGAGCGATGATCCAGGCCGGCACCACCTTCTCCAAGGACGTGCCTCCCTATATCATCTGCACCAAGCGTTCTGAATATGGCGGTGTGAACTTCACCATGGGCAAGTACTACGGTGTCGACGACAAGACACTGAAGCACATTGCCAATGCCTACCGCCTCGTCTTCCACGGACAGACCAGTGTCTTTGATGCCGTGATGCAGATTGAGCAGCAGGTACCCGACGGGCCGGAGATACGGCACATCATCGAGTTTATCCGAGCTACAAAACTCGGAATCATCTCCAAGCTGTAAAGGGAATATAATGAATGAGGGGCGTGAATTTCAACGCCCCTCGTTCATTTAATCTTGTTCCTGAAAGTCCAAGTCAGCCTCGGCTATCAGCCGCACCTCCTGCGCATCCAGCTTCTTGCCAAGCTCTTGCTCAGCCATGCTGCACACATACTTGGACACCTCGTCCATATCGATGTCGACCTCGTCGGCAGTACTCTCCAGCACACCACTCTCGTAGTAATAGCTGGCAATGGCATCCAGCAGCCACCACAACTGCTCGTCGGTGTAGCTGTCCTTCATGTCGAGAGGCAGCTGGCTGCGGATGAACTTTATCTCGCGACGTGTCTCTTGCTCGTCGAGGAGAATCTCGTCATCGATACTCATTTCAGCAAGGCTTCGAACTTCTCTTCAAACTTTGCCTTAGGCATAGCGCCGACCAGCTTGTCGACCACTTCGCCACCCTTCATGAACACCACCGTGGGGATGTTGCGGATGCCGAACTCGGCTGCCACATCGTCACTCTCCTCCACGTCGCACTTACCCACGACAATCTTGTCGCCATATTTCTCAGCCATCTCAGAGATGATGGGAGCCACCATGCGGCAGGGACCGCACCATGTAGCCCAGAAATCGATAACCAGAGGCTTCTGACCGTTCTTCAAGGCCTCAAAGTTCTCACTTGTTACTGTTACTTCCATTGTCCTTATAAGTTTTGATGTTAATTAATGACTTGCTTTTCAGCGTGATGTTTTATATGCTGCAAAGGTATGAAAAAGAATTGAAACCGCCAAACGATTTGATATTTTTTGCTATTTATTAGGTTTCTCAAAGTGTTGGTAGTCTTTCATGGTGCTCCAGCTGCCACCCCACCGGAATCCATGCTCCAGGAAAAGACGGTGGCAGAGGTCACCCTCCACAATCTTGTACTTGAAATCCTTAGAGCGGTCAACGTAGGGTTTGGCGCCATCGGGAGAGATGAGCAGCCGGCCATTGCGGTTGCGCACATAGGGATTGTAGAGCGTGTTGATGTCGACGGCGAGGCCTCGTGCATGATTCGAGAGCGTCTTCGTACCGTCGACCGTCCGGAAGCAGAAGCACGATGAGTTATTGTCGCTCATCGACGCCTCGTCATCCGCGTCATAATCATCGATAAGACGCATGCGCTCGATGGGATAATGTGCCTCATAGAGCTTCTGGAAAATCTCAACGAGGTCTTGTGCGATGCTCTTGTGACACACCATCTCGCCCTGGCAGATGCTGTCGTCGGCATTGCGATGCAGCAAGCGCAGATAGCGCAAGTCTTCACGCTTGACGGTACACCCCTCAGGAAACGACCGTCCCTGCATGCGGGCAAAGACCTCGTCACTGATGGTATCGATGGTGAAAGCTTGCGTCTGTGCCCCGACGGTCGTCGTCAGGAGCCAGAGCAGCATGCCTGTAAGCAATAGTTTCCGTTTCATATCCCGTGTATTTTAGAGAAGTAGGGCGCAACCCCTCAAGAGAGTTGCGCCCCAAGTTGTAGTAGTCGGAAGTTGATTACTTCAACACGACCTTCACATTATTAATAATGTATGCGCCCTTCAGGCCCTGCAGACTGGTAGCCTGCTGGCGGACCAGCTTACCGTCGAGTGAGTAGACATCGACAGGCTGCTTCGAACCTGTGAGCTGCTCGATGGCGGTGAGTTCCTGGTTAGCGCTGCTGAGGATCACCTCAACGGGCTTCGACTCCTGACCGTCGCTATAGACTGCGCTCACAGCGAAGCTCTTAGCGGTGGTATTCTTGATTTCCATCGACGTAGCAGTAGTATCGTCGTAGAGCTCGCGGTCAACATACACGTTGTACTTGGTGACTGAGCCACCACCAGCAGTATTGTAGGTGATGTCATCGACCACCAGATAGAACATATCGGTCACATTGTAGTGACGGATAGCGATCCATCCCTGCTGTCCGGCATAGCTGCTCAGGTCGACGCTGTACTCCTTGTACTCACCAGTAGCGACGAACTCGTCAGACACCTTCACGAAGGTGCTTAAGTCAGTAGCGCTTGTGGTAGACACGAACACTGCGAAGTGCTCAGCAGCATAGCTGGCATCCTGACCGACAGCCCAGAACGAGAATGTTCCGTTGAGAACAGCCAGCGGCGAGATGAGCCAGTTATCAGGATGCAGGGCACCGACGTTGTTGACATAGCTGGCCGAGTTGACGCCAGACACACCACTGTGGGCACTGTAACCAGTCTGACCTTCGACGTTGGCGAAGTGAGCCCAGTTGTAGCCGTCGCCATCGCTGTCGATGGCAGTCCATCCGTTGAGGCCATTCTCGAAGTCCTCAGTCACCTCCTGGCTACCGGCAGATGTAGGAGCCGACCAGGTGAGGGTGACATTGCTGCCACTCTTCTGGGCTGCGACATCCACAGGCTGAGCTGCAGTGCTCTGCTTGACGTTGATGACGCTCTCAGCCACGTTGTCCTCTTCATCGAGGTCGAGGTCATATTCAACCTCAGCACGGAGGGTGACATCGCCGCCATCATCAAAGATAGTAGTTGCATAGTCAACCTCATACTCCTTAATACCGAAGGAAGCGAGTTCCTCGGTCACCTTCTCGTTGAGCAGCTCCTTATCACCAGCGAAGACCTTCACGGTGAAGTCCTTAGCGCCACGCTCACCCTGGTTCTGCACAGCGACGTTGACCTTAGCTACCTCACCTGCCTTGACACTCTTCTCTGCCTTCAGAGAAGCTACGAGGTTGTACTCATAGAGATCCATCACACGGCAGTTGTCGAAGGTAATAGAACCTGCACCCTTCAGGTCGCAGTAGAGCATCACCTTGATGAACGGCTCGGTAGCGAAGTCGGCCAGCGACACCTTCACGGTCTTGAAATCGGGAGTGACGGGCACACCTGTCAGCGTAGAGACATTGCCAGAAGCATCGACCACCTTCACGATGAAGCGGTTCTTGGCAGCGCCCTCACCCATGACATCGACGAGGAGAGTCGGGTTGCCTTCCTGGATTGCAATCTTACCACTGAGGAAGTATCCGGAGTCATCGCCATTCTCAGAAGTGTAGACGATAGCACTGCCGTCCTCGTCGCTGCTCTCAGGAGAGTATGCGATGCCCACATTTTCAGTACCGTTGTAGAGCCAACCAATGTTGAACGTCTCACCGAAGTTCTCGACGACGGGCATCTCATAAGGCTGTCCTACGAAGAAGAGCACACCGCTGGTCTCACCTTCACCTGCTTCGTTGGAAGCACCGATGAAGTATGCCATAGTGGTCTGCTCGACACTGTTGTCAAGAGGCATGATAATGCTGGTCTCAGTAGTGGTGGCAACGGCTTCGTCAAGCACCCAGATATAATCGAAGATGAAGAACTCCTGGTGTGCGCTATAGACAGTGTAGGTCACATCCTCAGGAACGATCATGCCACCATTAGCACCTGTGGTGACTGCATCCCACGTCAGCTTGACGCTTTCGGCGAGTTCAACAGCCTCAATGTTCTCAGGAGCAGCAGGTGTGTCAAGTCCGATAAAGGCACCGACCTTGGCGCTGGCCTGTCCGTGGTTGCCCTCAGCGTTGAAGGCCACAGCCTGATAGGTATAGCTACCAGCCACCTCGTCGACAAACACCTTGATGTCGCCAGGCTTGCAGTCCTCAAACACCTTGTAGCTCATTCCGTTGCGGTATACCACCAGCTTCTGGAGGTTGGCAGCCAGCTTCGTGCCGTCGATGCTCTTGTCGGGAGCGGTGACGGTGACCACAGCCTTGTCAAGTCCGTAAGGATCGGGCTGCACGCTGATGCGTGGTGCCTTGGGCGAAGCGGGTGTGAACTCCTGCTCGATGCTGAAGTTATAGAGGTAGATAGCAGACATGTCAGCATCGCTGATGTCGTGGATAGCCACATAGTACAATCCATCAGCCTCGACCGTGAACGTACCCTCATAGTGCTCCAATCCGCCTGCAACCAGATCGGTGGCGGGAATAATGGTAGTGGTCAGGCCCTCGATAGTGGGCTCAGTGCCTACAACCACCTCGAAGCGCTCAGGATATAAAGTAGAAGCGCTCATGAGGTCGGTCTTGAACGTATAGTTCGTATTGGCCTTCAGCTGGATAGGCATGGTGACGAGGTAGTCGTCGGCATCCTCCAGCTGATTGTATGTACTTGCAGCATAGCCAGAGCCAGCACTCCAGGTCTTGCCATCCTCGTTAGCGTCGAGCACCTGGAATGCGTTGAAGCTATCAGCACCACTGAAATCGGCATAATAGGGCACGTTGAGCAGCACTGAAAGTGTCACCTCGACGACTTCGCTCTTCTTGCCATAGCCATCAGCATTGTAAGCCAGCACCATGTAGGTGTGAGCACCCAGAGTCAGGGCAGCGTCCTTGTCCTCATAGACAACCTCTGCGCCAGGAGCCACGTCGGTGAAGGTCTCGATGACTGCGCCATCACGATAGAGCTCAATCTTGGCAAGGTTCTCAGCGAGAGGCTCGCCGTTGATAGCAGTGGTAGGAGCCGTGAACTTGATGGTGGCACCAATCTCTTCACTCTGGAAGGACTCAACACAGAGGTCCGTCACAGCAGCGGGAGCAGTGGGCTGTGCACCGAGCTCAACCTTGAAGTTGTCGACATACAGATTGTAGCAGTCGGCATCAGAGATAGCATGCACGCCAAAGTTGTAGTAGCCCGACTCGCTGACGACGAGGTCCTCATTTTCAAGGACGGCCCATTCAGTCCAGTCAACATCGGTGGGCTCAATGACCTGCTCGGTCAATGCATCAACCTTGGCAGCGGTGCCCATGAGCACCTCGATGCGCTCGGGATACCAGGCGCTGCGAGCCATGACATCAATGGCGAAATGATAGATCTTGCCTGCCTCCAGGTAGATGCCCGGCGACACGAGCCATTCGTCAGCGGCATTCTCATTGTAGCCATAGAATACGAGACCGGCAGTAAAGCCCCAGGTGTTGCTGTCGTTGTTGCCGTCGAGGATGCCGAATGCAGCCTGCTCTTCCTCAGTTTCGAAGGTGTTGACATAAGGCAGCGTGTCGACATCATCACCGGTCACGATTGATCCATACTCAGGATCGAGGGTCCACACCGACTCCCAGTCAGCATAGCCAGTCCAGCTGTCATCGTCATCCCAGAAAACAGTGACGAACTTCTCCTCGCTGGAATCCTGCAGCGAAATGACGTCGCCATCAATCTGGAAGACGAAGTCGCCGTCGGCCTTAACCACATTATTTCCATCGATGACACCCCAGAACACGCTGAGCGTAGTCTCATAGGAAGTGCTGTAGTCAACGGGCTGAGCCGAGGGGATGGTGATGGTGTTACCTTCCTTGGTACCCTTCACCCATGCGCCGGTGTTATAATAGGTCACGAGGTCCTTCACGTAGACGGTACCGTCCTCGCACTCCACAACCTCAGCATATCCGCTCTGCTCGGAGTAATAGACCTGCTGATTGTAGACGATATACGACATACCCTCACGTGTGTAGAAGTTGTGCACGCCTTCAGCTGGCTCGACGATAATGCCCAGATAAGTCTCCTCAGCATTGCGGGGAGCCATCAAACGTGAAGGAGAAGCATTGCGCTTGCTAGCCTTAGCACCATTGAAGGGCCTGGCATTGAGGGTAAGCTTGCCCTCTGCCTTCTTTTCCTGTACATCTAGCAGCACGCGCTCCTGCTGGCGGGGATCCAGCTTCTGGAACTCGGGGTTACTAGCGAGATTTACTTTCAGCGTCAGTTTCTGGCAATAAGCGGTAAGATCCTTCACAGGGTTCTCCCTCTTCATCACAGCCTGAGCTTGTGCGGTGGTGCCCAGCATCAATACTGCAAATGCACCAACCAGCAAAGATGTTAATCTTTTACTCATAATGTTAGAACTTTAAATTAATAAATAAAAACGTTTTCTGTCTATTACATGTTTATCGATAATCGGATGCAAAGTTATACAATTTCTTTTTAACTTGCAAGAAAAGATGACATTTTGTTGCAATTTCCCTTAAAAAACGTAGAGATATTCAGCTTTTTGAAGTATCTTTGCACGAAAAAACAAAAGAAACGATGCATCCACTCGACAAATTTCTGTATTGTCCTGCCTGCGGCAGCAGGAGCTTTGAAGTCAACAACGTGAAGAGCAAAAAGTGCCGCCACTGCGGCTTCACCTACTATGCCAACCCATCATCGGCCACAGCTGCCTTCATCATCCGCAAGGGCTGTCTGCTTGTGGCAAGGCGAGGCAAGGAGCCTGCCAAGGGGACACTCGACCTGCCCGGCGGCTTCGTCGATATGGACGAGACGGCCGAAGAAGGAATGTGCAGGGAGGTGATGGAGGAGACGGGATTGCAGGTGGCCCATGCCGACTACCTCTTCAGCATCCCCAATCTCTATGAGTATTCTGGCATGACCATCCACACCCTCGACATGTTCTTTCGCGTAGAGATAGCCGACAGCGCCGAGCCTCATGCCGGCGATGATGCCGCCGAGCTGGAATGGGTGCCGCTGGACGACGTCAGCCCCCAATTGTTCGGCCTTTGGAGCATCCGGCAGGCGGTCATTCGCTTCCTCGAAACGTTAAGAAATCAAAAAAACTCATTATTAAATAAGGTATAAGCAAACTTTTTCTGTACTTTTGCACCCCAAAAGACAAAAAAGGAAAAGAAAATGCAGAAGAATTTGGTGATAGTAGAGTCTCCGGCCAAGGCCAAGACCATCGAGAAATTCCTGGGCGACGACTACAAAGTGATGTCGAGCTACGGCCACATACGCGACCTGAAGAAGCACGACCTGAGTATCAACGAGCAGACCCTGGAACCCGAATACGAGATCCCCGACGAGAAGAAGAAGCTGGTAGGCGAGCTGAAGAGCCAGGCCAAGAAAGCCAGTCAGGTTTGGCTGGCAAGTGATGAGGACCGCGAGGGAGAAGCCATCTCGTGGCATCTGTGCGAGGTGCTGGGCCTGGACGAGGAGAAGACCAAGCGCATTGTGTTCCACGAGATCACCAAGCCGGCTATCATGGAAGCCATCGAGCATCCGCGCACGCTGGACATGAACCTCGTAGATGCACAGCAGGCCCGTCGCGTGCTCGACCGCCTGGTGGGCTTCAAGCTCTCACCGGTGCTCTGGCGCAAGGTGAAGCCGTCACTTTCGGCAGGACGCGTACAGAGCGTGGCCGTCAGGCTGATCGTCGAGCGTGAGCGCGAGATTCAGGAATTCAAGAGCGAGAGCTACTACAGCATCAGCGCCATCTTCGCCATCATCAATCCCGACGGCTCTGCATCCGAGGTCAAGGCCGTGCTGCAGCAGCGCCTGAAGACCGCTGAGGAGGTGCAGGAATACCTGGAGCAGTGCAAGGATGCCAGCTTCACCGTCGAGTCAGTGCAGAAGAAGCCCACAAAGCGCACGCCGGCACCACCCTTCACCACTTCCACGCTCCAGCAGGAGGCCGCCCGCAAGCTGGGCTTCACCGTCAGCCAGACCATGATGATAGCGCAGCACCTCTATGAGAGCGGACGCATCACCTACATGCGAACCGACTCTGTCAACCTCGCCGGGCTGGCCATCCAGGCAGCCAAGGAGGAGATCACCAGCCTCTATGGTGCAGAATATAGCAAGGTGCGACAGTATCACACCAGCTCGAAGGGAGCACAGGAAGCCCACGAGGCCATCCGTCCCACCTATATGAACCAGACCTCCATCGAGGGCACCATGCAGGAGCGTCGTCTCTACGACCTCATCTGGAAGCGCACGGCAGCCAGCCAGATGGCCGATGCCGAGATCGAGAGAACCACCGTCAACATCAGCGGCGGCTTCGTGGCCACGGGCGAGGTGGTGAAGTTCGACGGCTTCCTGAAGGTCTATCGCGAGTCGACCGACGATGAGGAAGAAGTGCACGACGAGTTTGCACACGTATTGCCCCCGTTGAAGAAGGGCGACGAGCTCACACGCCGTGAGATCAGTGCTTCAGAGCGCTTCACCCAGGGCCCACAGCGATATACCGAGGCCCTGCTGGTGCACAAGCTCGAGGAGCTGGGCATCGGACGTCCGTCGACGTATGCCCCCACCATCTCCACCATTCAGCAGCGCGAGTATGTGGTAAAAGGCGACAAGAAGGGCGAGGAGCACGAGTACGACGTGATCACCCTCAAGGGTAAGCAGATCACCTCCCGCAAGCGCAGGGAGACCACCGGCTCGGAGAAGGGCAAGCTGCTGCCTACCGACATCGGCATCGTGGTCAACGACTATCTGATGGAGCATTTCCCCATTATCATGGACTATAACTTCACAGCTAAGGTCGAGCTCGACTTCGATAAGATCGCCGAAGGCAAGGTGCAGTGGATGAAGATGATGAAGAACTTCGACAAGGACTTTGAGCCCACCGTAGAGAAAGCCATCAACCAGCGCTCCGAGCGCAAGGCAGGAGAGCGCGAGCTGGGCAAGGACCCCAAGACAGGCAAGCCCGTCTTCGCCAAGATAGGACGCTTCGGACCTGTCGTGCAGATAGGGGTCGCCAGCGACAAGGAGAAGCCTCAGTTTGCCCACATGCCCAAGGAGCTGAGCATGGAGACCATCACCCTGGAGCAGGCCCTGGAGCTCTTCAAGCTGCCTCGCATGCTGGGCGAGTATGAAGGCGAGCCCATCACCGTCTCCTCAGGACGCTACGGCCCCTACATCCTCCATAAGAACCTCTATGCCTCGCTGCCCAAGGGCTCCGATCCCCTCACCATCACCATTGCCGAGGCAGTCAAGCTCATCGACGAGAAGCGGCATCAGGAAGAGAAGAAGCACCTGCGCGTGTTCGTCGAAGACCAAGACCTTGAGGTGCTCGACGGCCGCTACGGTCCCTATCTCGTATACAAAGGCAAGAACTACCGTCTGCCCAAGTCCCTGCACGAAAAAGTGCGCGAGCTGAGTTACGAAGAGGCAATGGCTATCGTGAACAGATGAAGCGCATCATCCTCATCGGCTACATGGGAGCCGGCAAGACCACCATCGGACGGGCCCTGGCCAAGGAGCTGGGGCTCGACTTCTACGACCTCGACTGGTATATTGAGAATCGTCGGCGGAAGAAGATACCCCAGATCTTCGAAGAGCTGGGCGAGGAAGGCTTCCGCAAGATAGAGCACAACATGCTGCACGAGGTGGCGGAGTTCGAGGATGTCATCATCAGCTGCGGCGGGGGCACGCCTTGTTTCTTCGACAATATCGACTATATGAACCAGCAGGCTCAGGTGGTCTACCTCCACTGCACGCCCGAGGTGCTCCACGGCCATCTCCTGATGGGCCGCGTCGAGCGCCCGCTCATCAAGGGGAAGTCGCCCGAGGAGCTCATCTCCTTCATCAAGGAGCAGCTTGCCACGCGCGAACAATATTACGCCAAAGCCCGATATACGCTCGATGTCACCCTCATGGATAACTTCGAGAAGATCAAGATCACCGTCGAGAAGCTGCGCGAGCTGCTGGACATCTGAGGGCTGTACGTCTTTGCCCATCAGCTCAGGTGCGTGGCGTTGAGGTCGTCGACGAGCGGCTGGCAGCCTTTGATCCATCTCACCAGATGGTTCACCGCCACGCGCGGATCTGAGTCGGGGAAATAGCGCAGGGCCAGCTCCTTCTTCGTGACAAATTGTTCTTTCATATCGCTTCCTGTTTGTAATGATATGGTTTATGCATGCTAACTACTATACTTTTCAGTGCTAAGTACTATACTTACGAGGCCTGAGCACTATATCGATCATCAGATGAGATACGTGTTTTCAAACATTTCACATTGCACTCAAAACATATCAGGCACAGCACAAGAGTTCGTTTGCGAGGTAACCAACGGTATTTCATAAACATGCGAGGCTTAAATTTTCTTATTAATTTTTGTTTTAATTTTGAGCGAAGCGACCCCTTTAATTCTTCACTCTTTCTGGAAGTCTCCCCCTCATATCATGTCACCCCCTTATAGGGGGGGACAGATATAAGAGGGGGGGGCGAGACTTCAGAAGGGGGGCCGGACGATAGACGGTGAGACTGTCGCGCTGTGACTTCTCGATGATCTTCTGCTCCAGTGCCTGGTGCAGCAGTTGGTTGTACTTGAACTTTCTCAAAGCCAGTCGGCAACCACTCCCCTCTCTTACCACAGCCGTCCCCCCTCGCCCCATTTGGTAATTACTCCCCTCTCCCCCGCGAGAGGGGTCGGGGGAGAGGCTATTTGACATCAACATACTCGTCACAAACGTCTTTCCGCTCTTCGCCTTACCCGTTATCGCCACCAGCTCGCCACGCGGGAAACACGG
>ONLL01000025.1 GCA_900318685.1 uncultured Prevotellaceae bacterium
ACGAATGAAAGTCTTTTCTCATCTGTCATTTCTCTTACTTGTCGCATACTGATACACTTTTTGAACTATAAAAGTGTCAACTTATTCAGTACACGTCAGGGCGAGAGGCGCGTCGGCTTCGGAGGAATGCAAAGGCAGCCTCGGGCGTATTATAACTTCAGCACTACCGACTGGCGGGGGAGCAGATGGAGGGTGACGGGGGCGTCACGAGGCAAGGGTAGCTCAGTGGGGGTGCCGGTGAGGAGGTCGGTGCAGGGGTAGGTGCCCTCGGCGATGGAGAGATAGTCGAAGGCGTGACTGGGGATAGTCAGAGACATCGACACAGGGACATCGTCGAAATTGGCTACGATGAGCAGCATCTGCCTGTCGGCCTTGCGGATGAAGGCATACTGGCGATAGTACTGCTGGTTGACATACATGAGGTCGAACATCAGGCCCTCTGCTACAGCCTTTTCCTTGCGGGCGATATTCAGCAGGCGCTGATAATAGTCGCTGAGCTTCGTGTCGCGATCGGCCGAGAGACTCCAGTAGTCGAAGATGGTGGTACGGCCATCGCTGCCGCTGAATCCAGCTGCCTCCATTCCCCGTTCGCCCCATTCCTGTCCGTTGTAGAGCATGAAGGGATTCTGCTGGAGCAGAGCGGCTACTACGACTGCAGGCAGGGCCTTTTCGGCCTGACCAACGATGAAATCGCTGGCCAGACGCTGCTCGTCGTGATTCTCGAGGAAGTAGAGCATGTGGTTGCGTATGTCGTCGGTCTGCTGCCAAGCGTATGTGATGGCATCGGTGCCGCATCGATGGCAGAGCACAGCACAGAGTGTGTCGTACATGCCCACCTTGTCGTAGAGATAATCGAAGCCCGAGGCCAGATAGTGACGATACTCAGCAGGATTGTAGACCTCGCCGATGAAGATGATGTCAGGATACTGCTCGCGCACTGCTTTCGTGGCCCAAGCCCAGAAGGCGGCAGGCACCATCTCGGCCATATCGCAACGGAAGCCGTCGACACCCTTCTCAGCCCAGTAGAGCAGGATGTCGAGCATCTTCTGCCAGGTGGACGGTTGATGGAGGATGGTGGATGGTGGAAGGTGGAAGGAGGATGGTGTCTGGCCGGCATAGTAGTCGACGCCATAGTTCAGCTTCACCGTCTCGTACCAGTCGTTCTGTCCTGGTGCATTGTGGAAACAGTCGTTGCCTGTAGCCTTGGCAGGGGACTCGGTATATGGCTCTTTCTCACCATGATAGAGGTCAAGATAGGGAGAAAAACTTTGACCCGGGCAATAGTAGAAATTATTCTGCAGGTCAAAGCCGTGATCAGGATTGTCGTCCTCGCCTAAGTCGCGTATTCCAGCGGGCTTGGCAATGCTCTGATATTGGCGGGCCACATGGTTGGGCACGAAGTCGATGATCATCTTCATGCCGGCACGATGGGTGCGGTTGACCAGCTTCGCAAACTCCTCCATACGATGAGGCACATCGACGGCCAGGTCTGGGTCGACATCATAATAGTCGGTAATGGCATAAGGCGACCCTGCCCTACCCTTCACCACTGCCGGATGCTGACGAGGGATGCCGTAACGGGAGTAATCAGTGGTGGTGGCATGACGGATAATGCCCGTATACCACACATGCGTGAAGCCCTGCTCGCGGATGTGCTTGAGCACAGAAGGCGAGAAGTCGTTCATCTTGCCACATCCATTCTCCTCGATGGTGCCAAAAGGCTTACGCGTCTGATAGCGATTGCCATACAGACGCGTAAACACTTGGTAGATGATGAGCTTAGAGGATTCCATGAACGCTCACCTCCCGATTGATCTTTGCAATCATGCCCTGCAGCGCCTTGCCCGGGCCACACTCAGTGAAGTCGGTGGCTCCGTCGGCAATCATCGACAGCACGCACTGCGTCCAGCGAACAGGGCTGGTGAGCTGAGCAATCAGGTTGGCCTTGATCTCCTCAGGAACGGTATGAGGCTTGCCGTCGACATTCTGATAGACGGGGCACTTCGGCGTATGGAACTCTGTCTGCTCGATAGCAGCCTGCAACTCGTCCTTGGCGGGCTGCATCAGGGGCGAATGGAAGGCTCCGCCCACCTTCAGCGGCAGGGCACGCTTGGCACCTGCGGCCTTCAGCTGCTCGCATGCCTCGCCAATAGCCTCGATATTGCCGCTGATAACCAGCTGGCCAGGATTATTGTAGTTGGCAGCGACCACTACGCCTTTGTCCATCTTGCTGACCTCAGCGCAGATTTCCTCCACCTTCTCGTCGGCCAGGCCTATGATGGCAGCCATCGTCGAGGGCTGAGCCTCGCAGGCCTTCTGCATAGCCATAGCACGAGCATAGACCAGACGCAGACCATCCTCGAAGGACAATGCGCCTGCGGCTACCAATGCCGAGAACTCGCCCAGCGAATGGCCAGCCGTCATCTCAGGCTGGAAGGCGTCTCCCATGCAGACAGCAGAAATCACGCTGTGCAGGAACACGGCAGGCTGGGTCACCTTCGTCTGCTTCAGATCGTCGTCGGTGCCTTCAAACATGATGTCGGTGATGCGATATCCCAGGATGTCATTAGCCTGCTCAAACAATTGCTTTGCTGTCTCGTTCTGGTCGTAGAGGTCCTTGCCCATTCCTACGAACTGTGCTCCCTGACCGGGAAATACGAATGCTTTCATTTCTGTTATTTATGATAATATGAATTTTGCGGGTGCAAAGGTACGAAAAAAATATCAATTTCCTCATCCTTAATTCATAATTATTTCGTACCTTTGCAACCGAAATAACATAAATCAATGATGGACAAGCACAATTTTGTAACCATTGCCGACCTGACCCGCGAAAAGATTCTCTACATGATAGAGATGGCCAGCGAGTTTGAGAAGCATCCCAACCGCGAGCTGCTCAAGGGCCGCGTCGTGGCAACTCTATTCTTTGAACCCAGCACGCGCACTCGTCTGAGCTTCGAAACTGCAGCCAACAGGCTCGGAGCTCGCGTCATAGGCTTTGCCGACCCGAAGGTGACCAGCGGCACAAAGGGCGAGACACTAAAGGACACCATCCTCATGGTGGCCAACTATGCTGATGTCATCGTCATGCGCCATTTCATCGAGGGTGCAGCACAGTATGCCTCGGAGGTGAGCCCTGTACCCATCGTCAATGCCGGCGACGGTGCGCACCAGCATCCCTCACAGTGCATGCTCGACCTCTACAGCATTTACAAGACACAAGGTACGCTCGACAACCTCAACATCTACATGGTGGGCGACCTCAAGTACGGACGCACCGTCCACTCGCTATTGATGGCCATGCGCCACTTCAACCCCACCTTCCATTTTGTCGCGCCCAGGGAGCTGGCCATGCCGAAGGAATACAAGATATACTGCGACGAGCACGGCATCAAGTATCAGGAACATACAGCCTTCAACGAGAAGATTATACAGGACGCCGACATTATTTATATGACGCGCGTGCAGAAAGAGCGCTTCTCGGACCTCATGGAGTATGAGCGGGTGAAGAACGTATACATCCTCAACAACTCCTTGCTCGGCTCATGCAAGCCGAACATGAAGATACTGCATCCGCTGCCCAGAGTGAACGAGATAGCATACGAGGTCGACGACAACCCGCATGCCTATTACATCCAGCAGGCCGGCAACGGACTGTTTGCACGCGAGGCCATCTTCTGCGATGTCCTTGGCATCTCGCTTGATGAAGTAAAAAACGACAAAACAATCATAGGGGACTAAGAACAATGAACAAGAAAGAACGACTCGTGGCAGCCATTGAACAGGGCACTGTCATCGATCACATACCAGCCAACAAGACATACCAGGTAGCCAGTCTACTCGGATTGTTCAGTATCAGCACGCCCGTCACCATCGGTATCAACTACCCCTCGATGAAAGTAGGCAACAAGGGCATCATCAAGGTGTCGGACAAATTCTTCACCGACGACGAGATATCGCGACTCTCGGTCGTGGCGCCCAATGTCATCCTCAACATCATCCGCGACTACGAGGTGGTGGAGAAGAAGACTGTGGAGACACCTTCGGAGATTCGCGGCATCGTGAAATGCAACAATCCCGTCTGCGTGACCAACAACGAGCCCATGCCCACTCACTTTCACGTCGAGGGCAACATACTCACCTGCCACTATTGCGAGAAGGAGCAGGACATCAGCAAGGTGGAGCTGGTGTAGAGAAATGCCGACGAGGTGTGCATTTCTGAAAGAGAAGCAAAAGGTAAACAACATATCACTAACCCCAATACCCCACGAGCGATGGAACACCTGATAGCGAACAGTGGAATACAGTTTATAACAACAGAGAAAGAATTCAACCCCTCCGACCAGTTTGTCTTCAACAACGGGCGGACGCTGAAGTATGCCTTCTGCGAGAGCGTCGATCCTCTGGCAAAAGTACACCTCTTCGACCTGCTTTGCTATCATAGCGAGGAGGGCGTCTACATACCCCTGAACGAGCTGCGCTACGCCGAGAAGACGGAGCTGCTGCCCAACGGACACGAGGAGCTGGACGAGAGCGGCCTGCAGCGAGTGAAGAAAGGTCAGCCGGCGAGCGACTTCACCAATTTTCACGACGGTGACGAAGAGCTGCAGACAGTGACCTCGCTGATGGGACTGCGCATGAAGTCACGACAAGACGGCTCTATCCGTCCTGCCTTCGAACTGCTGCTGGGCAAATGGCTGCCCATGCCGATGTTTGAGCGCGGCATCGACGGCATCACCAGCGGTGACCCGTTCACCTGGTGCCGCGTGAAGATAGAATGCATGGGCGAAGGCAGCAGGAAGGGATGTCAGCGCTACCGCTTCCTGTGGGCATTCGACACGACGCTGGGCGACAACGACCCGCTGGCCGAGCAGAGCAACATCATTGAATTTGGCGAAGGCGAAGGGTCGCTGGATCACTATAAGCGTCCTTATTTCTACGAAGACGAAGGCGACGAGAAGGAGTTCTGTCTGTGCAACCGTGCCGACCAGATGATGGACTTCATGTCGACGAGTCCCTATTTCCCAGCCTTCTCCGATTATGTATCGTCGCTGCTGGGACAGCTGGACCGCAACGAGTCGATGCGTTACGTGGGCTACTATATCTATCTGGTGAACTTTATCCGTCTGATGGGTCTCGCCCCAGAGGTGACGCTGCACAACAACATGCGTCGGCAGGTAGATGTGGACCTTGTGCTTGACATCGGTAATTCTCGCACCTGCGGCGTGCTCTTCGAGGAAGGCGACTTCACCAAGGCGATGATGCTGGAGCTGAGAGACATGAGCGATCCTTCGAAGTCGTACGAGAAGTCGTTCGACATGCGTCTGGCCTTCCGCAAGGCTGACTTCGGCAACGACATCGTGCTCGACCACGACGCCTTCGAATGGCGCTCGCTGGTTCGCATCGGCGACGAGGCACGGCGACTGGTCTACCGCTCGATGGAGGAAGAGGGACTGAGCGAGCGCACCACCAACTACTCCAGTCCGAAGCGCTACCTTTGGGACACACGTCCTTTCGACGGGCACTGGGAGTTCCTGAACACGGTGGACGACCCGTACAACATCCGTCTGTCGGACAATATCTTTGTAGCCGGGCTGAGCGACCTCTTCGATCATAACGGCAACTACATAGGCCCTGGAGGCCACGACGACAATCCTGACGGCACCAACTACTCGCGTGCATCGCTGATGACGTTTGTGCTGATAGAAATCTTCCAACAGGCACAGGCACAGATCAACAGCATCAAGTTCCGTACAAAGCACGGCAACATGGACTGCCGCCGCCAGCTGCGCAACGTGATTCTGACCTGTCCCACGGCTATGCCCGTGAAGGAGCAAGTGAAGCTGCGCCAGTGTGCCGAAGAGGCCATCATGGCCCTCGGACAGTGCACGCCGGCATTCGGTTCGCCCATAGTGATTCCCTCGTCAGCATCACTGCGGAATAAGGACAGCAACGATGCCGACTCACAGTCAGCTGGTAGCCGACGGATGTGGAGCTTCGACGAGGCATCATGCTGTCAGCTGGTGTATCTCTATGCCGAGATTGCTCAGCGCTATAGCGGCGAAATACATAAGTTCTTCGAACTGAAGGGACATGTGCGCCCTGAAGAAAAGGAAGAGGGATATGAGGGCAACTCGCTGACCATAGGATCGATAGACATCGGTGCTGGCACCACCGACATCATGATATGCTCGTACCAGTGCAAAGGACAGGGACGCAGCATGCTCACCCCTATCCCACTCTACTGGGACAGCTTCTATCTGGCTGGCGACGAGATCCTGCGCAACATCATCCAGAACCTTGTGATAGAGGGCAGGGAGTCGGGACAGCGCGATCAGGGCAACATATTCAGTGCCCTGCACGCACGTCTGCGCGACATGACCGACGAGGAACTGCAGCAGCTGCCCTGCCTGAAGGGCAACCCGGTGTATCAGGGCAAGATGTACGACATCATCAATGAGATCAACGACGAACGGAAAGCCGGGCTGCTGAAGGCTTTCGCCCAGAACCTGCTGCGCGACTTCTTCGGATACGACAGCGCGATGATGGGCCATCACGACCGCCGTTGTCGTGTGGACTTCAACACGCAGGTGTCGCAGCCCATCGCTCAGATGTTCCTGGAGCTTTTGCGGCTGAAGCGTCCCACGCGTGTGTATTCATATAAGGAGATATTCACCACACTCGAGCCCGCCGACTATCTGATAGAATACTTCGAGCGCCACTTCGGATTCAGTTTCAAAGAACTGTCCTGGCGTTTCGACCCGCAAGAGGTGGCTGCCATTGTGAAGAACACGCTGGAGCCGCTGATGCGTCAGCTGTCGGTGGTGCTCTATGCCCACCACTGCGACGTGCTCATCCTAGCAGGACGTCCCTCGTCGCTGGATCCTATCACTGAGCTCTTCATCAAATACATCCCCATTACCCCCGACCGCCTGATACGGCTCAACGAATATCGTGTGGGCACGTGGTATCCTTTCTCCGACGGACAAGGCTACTTCTACGACCAGAAGTCGGTGGTGGCCGTTGGAGGCATGGTTGGTCATCTGGCTGCTAGCCAGGGGTTCAACGGCCTGAGCATCGATTTCAGCAGGATGATCAGCAAGATGAAGTCGACGGCCATCTACCTGGGCGACTACAACTCACGCCGCCAGCAGGTGCCCACGAGCTACCTTACCCCGACGAAGAGCACGGCAACGGTGCAGTTCGTGGTGTTCCCGTCGTTCATCGGCTGCAAGCAGCTCGACACACCACTATACCAAGCACGACCGCTCTATGCCATCTACAACCGTGCAGGCAATCATGCCCTGCGCATCACCTTCTCACGCAACTACTACGAGAGCCGCGAGGACCTGCAGATAGAGGAAGTCATGGACGAGCAGGGCAACACCCTGCCCAAGTCGACCATCGACCTGGTGCTGCAGTCAATCACTGACGACGGCAAGTACTGGCTCGACAAGGGCGAGTTTGAACTCTCCGTGAAGTAGATTTGAGAGTTGAGAATTGAGATTTGAGAATTGAGAATTGAATTAGTTTCCCATGATACAGAAGATCAACACCCAGATAGGTCTTGTGAACGATGCCCTGGCATGGATCAGGAAGAACAAGCCCGAACACTATGAACAGCGTTTCATGCAGCTCGTAGAAGAACGTCGCAAGCTGCGTAAGCTGGCTCTCGCAGAATGTGAGAACCCCGCCATCGCCGCCTACGGCAAGAGCCAGGCCGGCAAATCATATCTGATGAGCAATATCCTGCAGAAGGATGGTCAGCCCTTCACTGTCGATGTCGACGGCCAGCGCTACAACTTCATCAACGAGATGAACCCTATCACGAAGAACACGGAGGCCACAGGAGTGGTCACGCGCTTCTCGTCGTTCGCCCGCAACAGTCAGCGCTTCAGCCAGCGCTACCCCATCATGATGAAGTCGCTGAGCGTGGCCGACATTACCCTCATCATCTGCGACGGATACTTCAATGACCTGGGCGACTACACCGTGCCTAGCGGGTCGGAGATCAACGCGCTGGCCGAAGCTATCTTCCAGAAATACAAGGACATGACCGAACAACGCAATGCGCCTATGACAGAGGACGACGTGCTCGACATGAAGGACTACTTCCGCAAGTATATCAACAACGCACAGGCTTTCTACAGCCGCGACTCGAACTTCTTCGAGCGTCTGGCATTGGTGGTGAGGCGCATCCCCGTCACCGACTATGCCGATATCTTCTCGAACCTCTGGAGCAAGGAAGATCACCTGTCGAAACTCTATGAACGGCTGCTCAGGACCATGCGCCGCCTTAACTTTGCTGAAGACATCTATCTGCCCGTGGAGGCTGTGCTCCACCACGGAGTGAACGAGAATACCATCATGAGCGTGCAATGTCTGAACGGCCTGGCCGATGAAGAGGCACAGCCACGTTTCACGCATGCCTTCCTGCGCAACGGCGACAGCTACTCGAAGGTGGAGAACCTCAACAAGAGTGAGATGAGCGCCATCTGTGCAGAGGTGGTCTTCAGAATCGGAGACGACTTCCTGGAAAGCAGTTCATCGTATGATTTCGAGATGATTACCGACCCGCTGACTCGCCAGAGCATCACCCACACACCCGTGCAGAAGGCTATCCTCAAGAGTGCCGACCTGCTGGACTTCCCTGGGGCACGCTCTCGCAAGAAGGAGTCGGTGACGACACTCGAGGAAGGCAAGATACTGACTACCGTACTGCTGCGTGGTAAAGTGGCCTACCTCTTCAATAAATACAGCGAAGCTCGCGTGCTCAACGTGCTGCTCTTCTGTCAGGACTATGCCCAGAATGATGTCACCGACCTCTTCAGCACGCTCAACAAGTGGGTGAACAACTACGTCGGTAAGACTCCCGAGGAACGACAGCGCACGCTGCAACTCTGTCAGGGCATCTCGCCTCTGTTCTATGTCGGCACGAAGTTCAACGTCGACATGGAGGAAGACCAGAATGCCGCTGCCAACGAGCGCGACGCCATCGACGGCCGCTGGTTCGCTCGCTTCCAGAAAGTGCTCTATGGCGAGTGCTTCAATGCCGACGGTGTGGAATGGGTAAAGAACTGGACTCATCCCAACGAGTTCTTCCGCAACAGCTACCTGCTGCGCGACTTCAAGTACTCGGGCGAGAAGACCAGCAAGCTCTACTCCGGCTTTTCGGATGAGGGGCGCGAGCAGGCCATGACTATTCCACGTCCCTTCTACGACACCCTGCGGCGCTCGTTCTGCGAGAGTGAGGAGGTACGCATGTTCTTCAATGATCCTGCGAAGGCTTGGGACGTGGCTGCCACAATCAACAACGACGGAGCATTGTATATCATCGAGAACCTTGCCGTAGTATCCGACTGTCTGTCAAGGGCACGCGAAGCACAATTCGCACAGCAGCTCAAGGAGACCCGCAGCAAGTTGCTCGATGTGCTCAACGAATATCATGTCTCGGAGGACATTGAGGAGATTCTGCAGGAGAACATCCGCAAGGCCAACTCCATCATCCGCGAGATGGACTTCACCTGCAATGAGGACAACTACTTCTTCGGCCACCTGCTGCAGGCGCTGCAGATCACGGAGACACGCTGCCTGCAGGTCATCCACCACTTGATACAAAGCGGAGAACTGGGCGAAAGAAACAACAACTTCAAAAACTACGAGATCATACTCAAGCGTTGTCGTAACTTCGAGGGCTGCCACAACAGCGACGAATGCTGGCAGCGGCTGCAGAATGTATATGGCCTGCGCGACAAGGACGAAGCCGGCAAGTATCTGGCCGGACGCGACGTCGAGCCTCGGCTGCTTTTCTCGGGCACCTTCAAGAAGAAGCTCAACTCATGCGTACTGGCTGACCGTGTATATGACCTCTGGCAGAAAAACATCAAGTCGGTAGAGTTCATGAACCAGATTCTGGCCAACCAGCGTTTCGACAGCGTGGTAATGTCAATACTGCTTGAGGACATCACCCAGACCAGCACCTATCTCAAGCTGAACGACCTTATGGCCGACGCCATCGCTGAATACGTCAACGTGATTAATATCTACACGATCAACGAGAGTCTCGTCGCCGACATTCTCTCGAGCACAATCAACAGTTTTGTCATCGACCTAGGCTATAGTCTTCTGCCGCAGACCGACCGCGACAACGCCCGCAAGGTGGCCCAACAGAGCTACTTGCCCGTGTTCGACTATATCGACCGTGAGCACACTTCACATTTCGAAGAGGATGAGCTCACTGCCCTCTTCAACGAACTGACGGACAACCCGAAGTCGATGACCGTCTCTTTCGAGAACAACTATTACACTTGGCTGGAATACATGTACGTGTCGTTCATCGCCCACCTCGACGTGCCCGACTACGACAAAGAGGCCAACCGTCTGCTTTCAGAAATCATTCATAACATCGATAAGTCATGAGCAAAGAACCATTAGAACAAGGTAAGACCGAAGGACGACACGAGCCGTTCTGGAAGCCATGGGGAGCTGCCGGATTCCTGGGCCGTGTGCTGGCATTCCTCGTAATGCTGTTCGTACTGCTTTTGCTACTCAGCCTCTTCCGCAATCAGCGCAGCGACAACAGTGAGGAGGCACGTGCCGACATTCCTGACCCCATCGTCAATCCCGAAACACCCGATCCCGTCAGGGTACCAGTCGACACTACGGCAAATTTTCCGCATGACATTCAGAACCCAGGGCCACATCTGCCCAGCCCTGGTGAGAACGATCTGCCACCCTTCGGCGACGACGACATCGTCAGCGATGATGGAAGGCAGATAGTCGGCGACCGTCTGAATGTCATCCTTAACTCTCCAACTGCCGACGACGAAACCTTCCGCCAATGGGCCGCAGCCTTCAAGCAGCACTACCCAGGCAGTCAGTACAAGATCGTGTACTACGACCGTCTGACTATGCTGTTGCAGATACAGGTGCCGCGTGAGGAGCGCAACCAAATTATGGAACAGCTGCCCAAGCAGATTACCGACATCTCATTCCTCGTCTTCCCCGAGGGACTGATGGGCGATGCTGCCAGCCGCTACAACGACCCCGTGTTCCGCTCGCCCGATTGCTCATGGTACTTTGAGCCCATACAGGCCTACGACGCCTGGGAGATCACCAAGGGAAAGAGCGATGTAGTCGTGGCCATCGTCGACAGCTATTTCGACCTACAGCACGACGATCTGAACAGCGACCGCATCGTCAAGCCCTATTGTGTTCCCCGCAGGTCGGGCAACGTAGCACCAGCAGAGGGAGCCGACGAGACATCATTCATGCATGGCTCGATGGTGGCATCGCAGGCACTTGGCAACATCGACAACGGCAGAGGCACAGCCGGCATAGCGCCCGAATGCAGCTTTATGCCTGTTTCGTTGGGACATCAGGTGACGTCGATGACCATCCTGCAGGGATTGCTCTATGCCATCTATCAGGGAGCCCACGTGATCAACCTCTCCATAGGAAGCATGTACGCCCCAGAAGTCAACCGTCTCAGTATCGAGGAACAGATAGAGCTCAGCCGTCGCGTGGCACTGGCCGAGCAGACGGTGTGGGACTATGTGACAAGCCTGGCCACCCAGCGCAATGTCACCATCGTCTGGGCCGCAGGCAACGAGAACGTGTTCTCAGCACTGGATGCCTGCAAGCGAGGACCAGCCACCATCAAGGTGTCGGCTGTCAACAAGCGATTGCGCAAGGCTGATTTCAGTAACTTCGGCAATTTCCCACGCTACGGAGTGGAGGAATCGACCATCTCTGCACCTGGTGTCGACATCATGGGCGCCATGCCCTACAACACCTACAACATCGGACCTGGCACCAGTTTCGCAGCACCACTCGTCACAGGAGCCGTAGCACTGATGAAGAGCCTCGACATGACCCTCACTACTGACGAGATCATCAGCATCCTACAGGAGACAGGCAAGCCCGTGGAAGGGTCGACCACCATTGGTAAGCTCATCCAGATTAAGGATGCCTTGCTCAGGGTAAAGGACAACTTTGCTGACTTCAACGACATCATGGCCGACCACAACAAGTTTGTAGGACTTTGGATGAGCACAGAGCTCAATCCCATCTTCATCGATGGGACACCATCGGGCCAGACCTGCCGTAACTACTACGAAGTGCAGTCTACCAGTCAGGGACGATCCATCGCCTATGCCACTGACACCCAGAGCGACTACACTACCACGTTCACCATCGAATGGCAGTCGCGTTCCATTGTGCTGAAGGAAGCCGACTATCTGACTAATCCTCAGGAAGATTCTTATCACTTTACTCCCAGCACTATCGTATGTGTGCCCGACTCTGCCGGACTGCTGAAATGCAAAGCACGGACGGAGAGCGGACATCAGGAGAGCTATTACCTGCGTAAGGTCAGCCAACGGATGGAGCAGCCCTCCAACGGACGTGCTAATCAACGACAACGTTAAGACTATGCTATTAACACCCAAACAAATAGAGGACCTGAACAAAGTGGTCAACCGACTGCCGCTGGACCGTCTGAAACGCTATGCCAGCGACGGCACTATCACGCGTGAGGTACTCGCTCAGCTGAGCAACATCAGTCCTGAACGTCATTCACAGCTACTGGCTGTCATAGAGGCGATAAAGCCTGAAACAGAGACAGGACAACCAGAGACGGAACAGCCAAAGCCAGAACAGCCAAAGCCAGAACAGCCTGAACAGCCAAAGGCCGAGCAGCCAAAGACCGAGCAGCCAAAGCCTACGTCCCCATCCGGTCAACCACCTCATACACCTGCCCCCGGACAGTCCAGACCTCCCTTCAGGCACGCATCAGGCACACTGGAACAAGAGCTGGCCAAGATGCACGAAGAAGGCTACAACTACTCGGCTGAACAGGTGTTTCAGCTGTTGGAGCACGGCCCATTGACGCGCCAGAACCTCTTCGACGAAGGACTGGCCACACCTGAGTCACTCGAAATCCTCAGTGAGCGCGACGACATCATCGGCAGCCTACCCGATATCAATGCCGAGATATCCAAATGCCGGCGTGAGTGCGCTGCCGACCATACCGACGTGTTCCTGCTGGGCATCCCTTCGACTGGCAAGACAAGCATCCTCATGGGACTCATCGGTTCGCCACACATCAACATTAATACGGTACGCGCAGGTGGACCATATTCCTGTGTGCTCGAGCAATATCTCGATGCCGGACTGACCATCGGACAGACGCCTAAGGACTTTGTGGCCACAATCGAAGCTGAAATCCCTGACGGCAAGGAGCGCCACCTGCTCAATCTCGTAGAGATGGCTGGCGAGGACTTCGCCTTCAAAATCGCCGACAACGAGCAGAATATCGTATCGTTGGAGGACATCGGCACAGGGGCCACCCAGCTGCTGTCCAATAGCAACAGAAAGGTGCTCTTCATCATCGTTGATCCCACAGCACGCCGTGTAGCCTTCAACCATCTCACTCAGGAGACGGATGCCGAGGGCAACATTCGCACCTATCTTGTGCGACGCAACGTCAACCAGAAGATCATACTCAAGCGGCTCGTCGACCTCCTTTCACAGCCAGAGAACAAGCGTATCCTGCGCAATGTCGACAACATCAGCATCGTCATCACCAAGGCCGACGTGCTGGGACAAGGGCAGCAACGGGAGGACATGGCCTATCAGCGGTTCATGGACCAGCATCAGAATATCATCCGACCGCTCATCGAACTCTGCAGGGCAAACGGTATCAACCGGAGAACCGACGGACAGCCTATGCTCTACACCTTCAGCCTGGGACGATTCTATGTAGGAGGTGTCTATCAGTACGATCCCACCGACGCCAACAAACTTGTAGAAGTGCTGCGACAGTCAACCTCAGCATCTCGCAAAGGAATGTTCGGCAGCGGATTCAAAGCCATCGATTAATCCACTATACCAACCGTCGATATGGATAGTAAAAGAATCACTCTAGCCATCTTTGGCAACCAGCTAAGTAACAGCGGTTTTCAGCCCCTCTACTGGATCAACAATCCGCCCAAGGAGCTCGAAAACATCGTGCCGCCAGGCATGGACGACTGTCCCCATTTCTTCACCCTCCAGCAGCTGCCAGGCTACACTCAGCTTACCCTCATCAACTGTCGTGTCAGCAGTTTCCAGTCAGCACGTCCTGGTGTGCTGAAAATGGCAGTGACCATACCCCAAGGCTATCGGCTCAGCAACGGCGAAAGCCTCACGGAGGTGCTGATGCACGTCTACGACACATTCCGGCAGACCTGCTTGACCCAGCGCGACGAGCATGCTGCAACATTCAACTTCTGCGAGAAGCTGCCTCCAGCAAGCACTTTCGCTGACATTGTCAATAGTTACACCTTGGTGCCCGCCAGCGACCAACTTCCTTCGCTAGGCATCATCGGCGACACACCACTGCTCTTCGACGGGATGCCCACCAGCAACGAGCCTTCGCTCCTGCCACGCCAGCGACGCACATGGTACAGCCTGCTGCTGGCTTTGCTGCTGGGATTGCTGCTGGGAGCACTGATTGGATGGCTGCTGAAGCCCGGATCTGATGCCGCCAGCGACCAGACGGTCACTTCCACTGCCGTCGACGACGAAGAAGATAAAGACGAAACAGATCTGCCCTTGCTGC
Source organism: uncultured Prevotellaceae bacterium (assembly GCA_900318685.1). GTDB lineage: Bacteria > Bacteroidota > Bacteroidia > Bacteroidales > Bacteroidaceae > Prevotella. Next base: position 14,603 of record ONLL01000025.1, read on the forward strand.
GGCAAGAACCCATCGATGAGGAGTATGAACTCTATGGCAACGATGAAGAAGCCTATGACGGCATAGAAGAGGAGACTGTCGACGATATCGTACCGCCACCAGACGCACGACCGGCAGGCCGCAGAAGCTCAAGGACTGACACCATTCCTTGGAAGCCAGAGGATTATCACCAACAACATCGCAACGCTAAGCAGAGCGAACCACAACCAAAACAACAAACCGACCCCAATGGAAATAAAGAGAGCAAGTATCAATGAGGTGCACTGGTCCATCAACTGGAATGCCAGCCAGCAGGCCAACCTCCGGCTGAAGGAGAAGCTGGGTGACCTCAGCCGTCACTTCGCACCGCTAAAGGTGGGACATGCCACCTACAACTGGATTGTCGACACACCGGGACACTGGCAGCCTCTCGCAGCCGCCAATCCTGCCGACCGTGAGCGTATCATCGAGAAAACGGAGCAGATACGTCAGGATGTCTTCCAGCGACTAGAGTCAGAGGACATGCTGGCCAGCAAGATCTGCCAAGTGCCCAACTATGAGGAATACATCTTCTGGCAACGGCAGGATGATGATGACATCGACATCCTGATTACCGGATGGGGATTCCACAACTTCCGCAAGGCAGGCCCTTATACCGAGACATGGCCGCAGAAGAAGGAGAAAACTATCGAAAAGCCGCAGCCAGAGCCCGAGCCACAGCCAGAACCCCAACCCGAGCCGCCAGTGATACAACCCAAGTCAAAGCATCCTTTCCCCTGGCTCGAGCTCCTCATGGCACTGCTGCTACTCGCAGCCATGGCCCTGCTGCTCGTCTATGTCTACCGTCCAGCTATCGACTACCTCACACCTATCATCCAAAAAGCACTGCTATGAACAACGTCCTACAATTCCTGTCCGACAATCTTGTCGTATTGTTGGGAGCACCATGTATGCTCACCTTCCTCCTCTTTGCCTGGGACAAGAGTCTGGCCCACTTCAACAGCCGTCAGCGAGTGCCCGAAGCCGTGCTCATCACGCTGTGCATACTCATGGGAGCATTTGGAGCACTCTGTGCCATGGTTCTCTTCCATCATAAGACTGCAAAACTACACTTCCGCCTGCTGGTGCCCCTGCTCACCATCGCCCAGCTGGCTGCCATCGTCATCATTCAACACTATGCCCTATGAAGACACTACGCATCATCCTAGCACTGATCTACGTCGTGCTCATCGCCCTGCTCTTCATCCTCAAGGGATGCGAGAAAGAGCCTGAGCCACGCAAAGCCATGATACAAGTGGTCGATGCCGACACCGAGGAGCCCATCGAGGGAGCCCGCGTCAAGGTGAAGACCACCGATCCATCGTGCCCCAGCATCACGCTCACCACTGATGAGGAGGGCGAGTGCGAGTTCGAATACACCAACCCTGAGGAGACCATGACCCAGGCCGTTGCCTCCAAGCGAGGATACGACAAGGGCACGGTGGAAGACCTCGAGCTGAGCTACTTCGACGATGAGACGCTCGTCATACCACTCAAACGTAAGGACGTTGTGGACGAAGGACGACAGATAGGTGCCACAGGCAAGCTAAAGGTCACCCTGCTCTGGGAGGACGAAAACGTTGACCTCGACCTGCATGTCGTTCAGCCCAACGGATTCGAGATCTTCTACGAAGAAGGTCATCGCCGTGACCGTCGCACTGGCGGAGCGCTCGATGTCGACTGGATACCGGGCGAAGGCAATCCTGAGCATATAGGTGAGAACATCTACTGGGCCACACCGCCACGAGGCACTTATCGCGTCAGTGTGCACCTCTATAATCCGGAGGAAGCCGCCCCAACCCCATGCACAGTCATCGTCTATCGCGAAGGTGCTGAGCCAGAGACATTTGCCATCACCATGCAGGGCTACCACGACCTGCAGCACGTCACTGAAGTCACCGTCCAGTAGAAGCATAATAGCAAGAAACGAATAATGACCGAACAGATAGACTTCACTTCCGAAGAACGGGAGCGGGCTCTCGCCCTCTACGACCAGCTGAAGGAGCGCATAGCCTCCTCGCTGAAAGAAGGCGATGAGCAGCGCGTGCGTCAGCAGCTTCTGAAGGCCATAGAGCAGGGCCAGGTGAAGCGCGACTTCTTCGGACTCAACCCCATCGTCAACAGCCTACAGACAGCCCTGCTGGCTGTCGACGAGATTGGCCTGCGCCGCGATGCCGTGCTGGCCATACTGCTCTATCCCTGCATCCAGGGCGGCATGCTCTCCATCGACGAGGTTACCACTTCCTTCGGTCAGGCCGTGGGCCACATCCTGCATGGCCTGCAGCGCATACAGGAACTCTACACGAAGAACCCGGTGGTGGAGAGCGAAAACTTCCGCAACCTTCTGCTGTCGTTTGCCGAGGACATGCGCGTCATCCTCATCATGATTGCCGACCGTGTGAACCTCATGCGCCAGATACGTGACACGCCTAACGAGGAAGCCCGTCATGAGGTGAGCCAGGAGGCTGCCTATCTCTATGCGCCACTAGCCCACAAGCTGGGACTCTACAAGCTCAAGAGCGAGCTTGAGGACCTCTCACTGAAGTATCTCGAGCACGACGCCTATTATCACATCCGCGAGAAGCTGAATGCCACCAAGGCAGCCCGCGATGCCTACATCGGGCGCTTCATAGCCCCTATCGACGAAAAGCTGAAGGCGGCAGGACTGAAGTTCCACATGAAGGGCCGCACTAAGTCCATCCACTCCATTTGGCAGAAGATGAAGAAGCAGCACTGCGACTTCGAGGGCGTCTACGATCTCTTTGCCATCCGCATCATCATCGATTGTGAGCCGGAGGAGGAAAAGCAGCAGTGCTGGAAGACCTTTGCCATCATCACCGATATGTACACGTCCAACCCCAAGCGCATGCGCGACTGGCTGAGCGTGCCCAAGTCCAACGGTTATGAAAGCCTGCACATCACCGTCAAAGGACCTGAGAACAAATGGGTCGAGGTGCAGATACGCACGGAGCGCATGGACGAGGTGGCTGAGCGCGGTGTGGCTGCACATTGGCGCTACAAGGGCGTGAAGGCCGACGGCAGCAGCATGGACGAATGGCTCAACGGCATACGACAGATGCTCGAGAGCTCATCAGGACTCGAGGCGATGGACCAGTTCAAGATGGACCTCTACGACGACGAGATCTACGTCTTCACGCCTCGTGGCGACCTGCTGAAATTCCCCAAGGGAGCCACTGTGCTCGATATGGCCTACCACATCCACTCACGCGTCGGCAGCCAGTGCACAGGGGCCCGTATCCGCTCGGCTGAAGGGCGCTCATCCAGCGAGAACGGCCGTCTGGTGACCTTCCGCCATGAGCTGCACTCTGGCGACCAGGTCGAGATTCTCACCTCCTCCACGCAATATCCCAAGCAGGAGTGGCTCTCCATCGTCAAGACCTCGCGCGCCAAGTCGAAGATTCGTCTTGCCCTCAAGGAGACTCAGCAGAAGGAGGCATTGCTGGTGAAAGAGATGCTCGAGCGGAAGTTCAAAAATCGCAAGATCGACCTCGAGGAGTCAGTGATGATGCGCGTCATCAAGAAGCTCGGCTACAAAGAGGCCAGCGACTTCTACCGCCACTTGGCAGACGGCACGCTCGACGTGTCTACCGTCATCGACAAATACGTTGAGCTGCAGCAGGGCGACCGCACGCCTACAGCCGAGGCACACTCTGCCGAAGAGTTCGTGCTCGAGGAGCATCTCACTTCCAACATGCCTCAGAACGACGATGTGCTGGTCATCGGCAAGGATCTCAAGGGCGTCGACTATCAGCTCGCCCACTGCTGCAATCCCATCTACGGCGACTCTGTTTTCGGCTTCGTCACCGTCAGCGGAGGCATCAAGATCCATCGCACCGACTGTCCCAATGCCCCGGAGCTGCGCCGGCGCTTCGGCTATCGCATCGTCAAAGCAAAATGGAGTGGCAAGGGTGCCTCACAATATCAAATCACCATACGTGTCATTGGCAACGACGACCTGGGTATTGTCAACAACCTCACAAGCATCATCTCCAAGGACGAGAAGCTCGTACTGCGCAGCATCAACATCGACTCGCACGACGGTCTGTTCCGGGGTAATCTGGTGGTGATGATGGGCGACACGTCACGTCTCGAGACGCTCATCAAGAAACTGCGCACAGTCAAGGGTGTCAAACAAGTGGAACGCGTATGATCAGCAAGAGTCAGACGAAACTCATCAGGTCGCTCGAAATGAAGAAGCATCGGCAGCGCGAAGGTCTATTTGTGGCTGAAGGGCCAAAAGTGGTGGGCGACATGCTGGCTGCCGGCTTCGAGCCCCACCTGCTTTTTGCCACCGAGGAATGGGCAGCCCCCGCTTCTCTCTCCCCCATTCTCGTCACTCCCGACGAACTGCGCAAGCTGAGCTTCCTCCAGCATCCTCAGCACGTACTCGCCGTCTTCCCCATCCCTCAGTTAAATCTCAAATTTCCGCTCGACCTCTGGTCGCTTGCTACCGGAGGGACGCAAGAAATTTCAAATCTCCGCTCGACCTCTGGTCGCTTGCTACCGGAGGGACGCAAGAACCCTCAACTCTCCCTTGCCCTCGACGGCGTACAGGACCCGGGCAATCTGGGTACCATCATCCGCATAGCCGACTGGTTTGGCATCGACACCATCGTCTGTTCGCCTGACACTGCCGATGCCTGGAGTCCCAAGGTGGTGCAGGCCACTATGGGTAGCATTGCCCGTGTACGCATTGTCTATACTGACCTGCAAGAATACCTGAGCAAAGCCACCGTTCCCATCTGTGGCACACTGCTCGACGGCGAGAACATCTACGCCCAGAAGCTGCCTCAGGAGGCCATCATCGTCATGGGCAACGAGGGCAACGGCATAAGCCCTGCCATCCGACAGCTGGTGACCCACCGTCTCCTCATTCCCCCTTTCCGACCAGGTGCCGAGAGCCTCAACGTAGCCATCGCCACCGCCATCACCTGCTCTGAGTTCAGAAGGAGAACGGAATAAAATTTTCTGCTGCCTCGCACCTTGGCTGCCAATTATGCTTTTACACCAATAATCGTGGCATTAGAAGGCTTCATGCGATAGATTTCTGTCTGAATGAAACCGGCATCGTCGAGCATCGACTTCAATTCATCAGGTGAATAGGCAGTCATGCCTTCAACTACGTTTGTCCACATGGAATCACCGTCAACGACCTCCACCATGATGGCGAACTTGCCACCCTGCTTCAGCACACGGCGCACTTCCTGCAAGCAGCCAGGCAGGTTAGGCCAGAAATAGACTGTTTCAACCGCAGTCACAAGGTCGAACTTCCCGTCCTCATAGGGAAGCTTCTCGGCTGAACCTTGACAGACGAACACCTGCTTATTGAGCACGCCAGCGTTCACCTTCTTAGCCTTCGCCACACTCTCCTCGGAGATGTCAATGCCATAGACAGCGGCCCCCTTACTCTTTCTCAGCAGCCGCTGCAAAGTAGCGCCTCCTCCACAACCAATGTCAAGCATCGTCCAGCCATCTTGAATGTTGACAAGTTTCAGACCCCAGTTTGTCAGCGGCGCATGGCAGAGGTTCATGAACTTCAGCATCGCGCGTCCCATCCGTCCTTTGGGACAGGCGCAGTTAGTAAAAAGTTTCTTCAATAGTCCCATAAGTCAATTCTCCTTAACATATTTAATACTATTCCACGAGAGAAGCAAATGCTTCAAATAAAAAAGGTGGTCGATCGTCACCGACAAACCACCTCACTAAACTAAACAAATACTATATGAATTCTATACCTGTGATTACAGACTGGGGGTTATGGCAGCGAGCCAGGCCTCAATACGTGCGTCGGTCTTATCATCCTCGTTGATGTCGTCGAGGGGCAGGCCGATGAACTTGCCGTCGATTACAGCCTCGGAGTCGTCGAAAGTGTATCCGTCGGTTTCGACAGTACCGATAAAGTTGGCTCCGCTCTGCTTGATGCCGTTATAGAGTTCACCCATTCCGCCAACGAAGGTGTCGCTGTACGACGAGCAGTCACCGCAGCCGAAAAGAGCGATGGTCTTGCCGCTCAGGTCGGCCTTCTGGAGTGTTTTCAGTCCGTCGTACCAGTCGTCCTGCAGTTCTCCTGCGCCCCAAGTCGAGGTACCTAGGATGAGATTTTGGTTGGCGGCCACGATATCGGCAGTCAAGTTCTGTACGTTCAGGGCCTCGCAGCCCAGTTTAGAGGCAATCTTCTCTGCGATGGCCTCGCAGGTTCCCGTCGAGGAACCATAGATCACAATTGTTGCGTTCATTTCAATGTTTTATTCTAAATAAGTTGTTCTATTCCTGTCGATACATTCGTCGCACCTTGCCTTGCACTTACGCTTGCAGTACCGTTCGCACTGTGCACAGATGTCGTAGCCGAGCATGGCGCCAAGGATAAAATCCTCCTCTGGCGTAAGCTGGTTCAGTGGACGGGTGACGATAAGCCGGATAGCCTCCAGACACTCGCGCCGACCAAAATACACGTTCAGGTTCTGCTGCCCGACGGGCTGCAGCAGGTATGGTATGCCCTGACTCTTCAGGCGCTGTATGGCCAGTTCACTGTACTTCTTGTTGCAGGTGAAGAGCACCATATGGCGCACGCCCTTGTTCAGCTCGTAGATGTGGTTCATCAGCACCTTCATCTCTGTGGGAATCATCGTTGTTCTCATTCGTTTCAATTTGCGCTGCAAAGGTACGGCAAATATATCAATTGCACAATACCTAAAAACGAGTGTTTTTAACCATTACAAACCTATACCGTCCACCAAAAGCAGATTAACACTAAGTAGGTATTTCCCTCAGTGTTGATGCTATGTACCTTGCACCATGCTATTTGTCACTCTGAACCACTCCCCTGAATCAGGGTACTGCTTTTGCCCTGAATCACTGCGCTGATTCAATGCACTGGTTGCTCTGAAGGCCGCACTGATTCAGTGCTCCCTTTCTGCCATAAGCCGAAAAGCGGCCAGTGCGCTCCAAGCTGGAATCGCAAAACGCGAAGTCAGGCCAAATACCACCCTCCCAATTTGGGAGAGTGGTTCAGACCTGGTCCGACAAATCGTCGGATCAGCTTCAGCTGGCACAAGATGCTGCGATTTTATTGCCTAACGAAAAGTCAGCTGCAGAGAAAGTACCAGTGCATGTGAACGCACATCTGCGTTCACATCGATAAAGGCCTCAAGGGAAATTTTTCCTGCGGCCATTGGCTATGACTCCCTAAAACAGGGACTCATCGGCTTGGGGGCCTCCTCATGCAAGACAGAGCTGACCCGGCAAATCGCCGACTCAGGTGCAGCTCCAACAAAGGGAGTCACGATTCGTTACCCCCTCGATCGGCGACGGTGAACAAATCGTTCACCGTTGGCCAATAACCGCAAGGGGTCGGCAAATCACCGACCCCCTGACATTGCAAGATGAAGCACCATCGCGATTCGCGATACTGCCTTTCGAGCCCTGACTCGACAAGGACGCAAATTTGCGTTCTTGCAATCCGAAGCAGTGCCCTGAATCAGGGCAGTGCCTTATCGGCTGATGAAGATGGCCCGCGTATTCCTCTGCATTGACCTGACAGAACGATTCGTTCTCCCAGCTCGTCTACTTGCCGATAGAGGGGGAGGCGAATCGCCCATCCCTTTACCCTTACATAGTCAGACCAAGCACCGTCGCAATTCGCGACGGTGCTTTCCGAGCCTGCATGGATGAAAGGTCAACGGATGCAGATTTGCGTCGATGACCGTACGAAACATACAGTCATCGGCTCGATGAAAGGAGCATACATCATCTGATCGAGACACCGCCTGAGACTCAATCACAGGAGGAGCTGATTCAACTTGAACTTGCGTTTTCAGCGTAACTGTCGTAAAAATACGTAAGTTACGTGGCATAACAAAAAAACAAAAACAAAATAACAAAAAGGGGATATTTATCCATCTAATATAATATATATTATAATATATATTATATTAGAACCATATTCAAATTATGTTAAAAGTTGTAAATGTCATACGACTTTATTTACGTGATTTGCAAAGTCGGTCATTTGTTTTTGTTTTTTTGTTTTTTTTGTTATGCGCGCTCAGTTTGTTTTTTTTGTTATGCGCGCTCAGTCGGTAAGGAATGGAAGACAACTGGGACAACAATTAAAACAAGAAAGAGTTCTTGCCTTGCAAGCGAGCAGAGCTCGAGCGGTCTAAGTTCTTCGACTAGCGAAGCGGCAAAGCCGAGCGGTCAAAGTTGTCTTTTATAAAAAAATGACTCCAAACGCCCACTAAAAATGAGCAAATCCATGGTAGTCTCAGGATTTTTTCGTAACTTTGCAGTGCATTTGAGAAAGATGCACGCGCAAGCAGATTCCACCAGAAGCATGCGAGGCGAGTACCAACGTCGCGAAAGGTACGGACCGGACAGCTTACGGTGCGCAACCGGAGGCAAACGAAGTGGCCACCGCGAGACCGACGGGATGCACTGCAGATGTTAGACGCAGAAGCTGAACATAAAGACAAGAGACCTCATCACCTATTAACTATTTTATCAAAGGACATGAAAAGAAAGCTTTACATGATTGCCATCGCAGCAGTTTCGATGGGCGTGATGGTGGCTTGCGGCCCAAAAGGCGACAGCAAGGAGAATGACAAGAAAACGAACGCCACTGAAGAGGTGACGGAGGAAGCCGATTCGGAGGAAGCCGAGCCGGAGGAATCGTACATCGAGAAGGCTACCCTCAAGACGGAGGAAGGCGTCGTGGCTCTGATCTATGCCATCTATGAAGACATAAACACCATCTATGGCCCCCGCGACGAAGATGAATGCGAGCCAAACGTCGGCCTTGTCGGTCAGTACCTCTCGAAGGAATTCAGGGAGCTTACCGACAAGATTCGCGAGATCGACGCAAATAAGGCAGAAGGCAAAGGATTCGACATGAACGGTGACTGGAGCGGTCTGTGGCACATCTGGGATCCTCCCTTCGAAGTGCAGAACATCGATGTCATTATCGACGGCGACTATGGCTCAGTCAACTATAGTCTTGTGAAGGACGGCGAAGGAGCGGACATGTCCTACACCGTGGTATATGAGGACGGCCAATGGCGAATCAGCGACTGCTACTGCATTGGCATGATGACTGGCAGCTGGATCGATCGCATGAACGAGTATATTGAAGCTAACCAGTAGTTTGAGATCATCCTGAACACGGAGCGTGCCCGCGGGAAGCCTGCCTAAAGACTTGGGAACTGCTTGCTGTCAATGTCCTTCACAGCCATGCACTCCATCTCTACGAGCCAGCCAGAGCGGCAGACGGGAGCCTGGACGATGACCAGAGGCTTGTCGGGGAAACGCTCGTCGTAGAGCTGGCGGACGGTGAGATAGTCGGCGGTGTCACGCAGGTAGACGATCATCATGGTCACATCATCGTAGGTGCATTCTGCCTCTGCCAGCAGCGCCTCGACATTGTCCCAGAGACGATGCGTCTGCTTCTCCACGTTCTTGGGATAGACGATCTGCCCTTTATTGTCGATGCTGGCAGTACCCGAGATGATGACATGACGGCGGTCGCCATAGTTGATGTACGTTCCACGCTCGAAGGACACGCCGTAGTCGCTGGTGCGGTTGAGATGGGTCGAGGCATAGAGGTAGTGAATCTGCTCCTGGCTGATGCCTGCCACTGCATAGTTGTCCATCTGGGTGAGCACACAGGGATCCTGGGCTCGTCCACCGATACCGGTAGAGGCGATGAAATGAGTGTCGTGGGTCAGTCCCTGGGTGAAGAACACCTGATTGCGGGCACGCACCACGCCACCATAGTTCAAGTCGATGTCGCTGACGAAGAGCCAAGTGCGCAGGCAGTTCTCTGAGAGCCGGCATCCCTCCTGTGCGAGCTGCATGATATACTCGTTGAACAGCAGGCGCGTCTGGTATTCGGAGTTGGCAGCAAGGTTATGTGCCGAGCCGTTCCACAGGTGACGATATGCTCCGTGGGCAGCCTCATAGAGGCCTCCGTCGGTAAGGCGGGTGCTGACACCAGTCATCAGATAGACCCAGAGAGCCAGCTTGGTGCCGTCGAGCGGAGCCTGCTGGATGACGCTCTTCGCACAGTCGCTCGTGTCGCTGGCCATGACCTCGTCGGCCTGATTGGCGGCATCGCTCAGGAAATAGCGCTTGAACACAGCCACGGCATCCTTCAGGCGGTCGGCCCTGAGCTGCTGATAGGCATCGAGCACGGCGTCGAGCTGCTGCTGGAAAGGCAGACAAGGGTCAGTGACACGCACCATGACATGGTACTCGCTGACCTCTCCTTTGATGAACTTCGATAGTTTTACTTCTGTATTGCTGAATTGCAGTGTTTCGTACATGATTTTTCAATTTGACTGCAAAGGTACAAAAATCCTTTGACCTAAAGGGGTAGAGGGCGGATGTTTATGTTTCGTTAACATTCCGCCCCCTACCCTTTCATGTGATTTGAGTCGTCAGATGGACTCAATAAACTTCACGACAGCATCGCGGTCGGCCTTGGGCAGGTTGTAGAACTGCTCCGTCGACCTGTAGGCATCGGACTCCTTGGAATAGCCGTGCCACATGATGGCCTCGATGACGGTGCGCGCACGGCAGTCGTGGAGGCGGTCGTCAGCACCAGTGAGACGGCGCGAGAGGCCACGTCCCCAGAGCGGTGTGGTGCGACACCAGCCCGTGCGTATATCGTTCTTCATCCACAGACGATGCTGCACCATGTCAGTATAGGGCCAGATGGTCTGATGGGGATACTTGGGCAGCAGCTTGGTATAGTCGCCGTCCTTGGCCAGTCCGTTGGCATCGGCATAAGCCTTCGTGGATGCGTCGACCCACATCTTATCGTCGCCCGTGGTCCATGACGGACGATGGCACTGGGCGCATCCTATCTGTGTGAACAGCATCTTTCCCCGCTTCACGTCAGGATTGTCGAGATTGCGGGCAGCAGGAACGGCGAGTCCACGGTGCCAGACGATGAACTGATAGTACTGCTTGTCGCTCATCTCCTCCTGTCCATCGTAGGGTTTAGCGTTGAGCAGGTACTTCTCGAAGGTGTTCTTAAAGGCGATGCTGGGAGTGTTGAGCACCTCGTAGACGCGTGCAGAGATACCAGCGTCAGTGCCGTCGGCATAATAGGGATGGAGGATGCTCTGCTCATCACGGCCGTGCTCCTTAATGTAGGCGATGACGTCCTTGTCCTCACTCTGGGCCTTGGCCCATGCCGTGGTGGTGTAGAGCCAGTGACGGTCGGAGCGGGTGACGTTGGTGATGTTCCATATAGCATTGGCTCCAGCTCCGTCCTGCAGCGAGCCACGGGTCATGGCATAGGTGAAACGCTTTAGCGGACCATGCTGGCCATTGCGGAAGGTGCCCGTGTCGTTGTAGGGAGCAGCGTAGTAGGCCGAAGCCTTGAAGGCATTGGCTTCCTTGTCCCACATGGCAGGATTGAGGTCGACATAAGGAGCCTCGGCACGCCACTGCGCCTCGATGTCCTCGTCAGTGAGTGCATCGAGCAGTCCTGTGCCATAGAGGCCGATGGTGCTCTCTAGGCGCACCTCGTAGTTCTCGGGCTTCGGATTGGTGTTGAATGCCATCTGCGGAATGGTGACCTCAGGATAGATGAGCGCATACTCCTCGCCATCGGCAAACTTCATGGGCAGGCCGCTGGGCATCTTGTCGACAGGCAGCCACTGGATGCGGATCTGGTTCTCGTCGATGGGAGCCTTGAACGGTGTCATGGCCTGTGTCTGAGGCATACCCGTGACCTCGCTGATGTAGGCATTGTTGTCGGGATGGTAGATGACAAGCAGATAGCCATTGCCAATCTGGTTGGCACGATACTCCGTCTGCCGCTTGCCGTGTCCGTAGGAAGGATGGCAGGCGATGCAGCTGTTGCGCACCCAGGCAGGACCCAGGCCTCGACGCGGCTGCTGGTCGAAGGTGTAGAGATGTTCGAAGAAGTCCTCGCCAGTGTTGAAGTCCTCTTCCATACCGGGGATGTTCTGGGCAGCAGGAGTGATGGCCGAGTAGCTGGCTTTCTCAGTGGTGCCCAGCTGTCCGCCAGGATACCACTCTGAAGCCGTGAACACTTCGTTGGCCTTGCCAAACACCTCTTCGGCCTTGTCCAGCTGTCCAAGGTCGACTTTGTTGTCGTCATCATCGGAGCATGCTGACAGCAATGGAGCTGCCAGCATGGCCACGATGGAAATTCGTGATAGTCTGTTCATAGTATTGTTTGTTAATTAGTTTGCTGTCATATCACTCCCAGTCTTCATCATCGACGAACTCGATGTTCCAGATGGTGCTGCAGTACTTGACGAAGGGAGCAGGCATGCCGCCAATCTTCGAAATGGCGTCGCTGAAGGCCCGCTCTACGCCCACGGGCGTATTGACAGCCTCGAAGAACTTGGCGAAGCTGGTGGCAGCCACCTTGTCGTTGGTGGAACCATACCATACATTGCGAATGCTGCGGATATTGTCCTGGAAATCCGTGATTGAGTTGTAGCTGTAGGGCGACTCGACATAGCTGATGTCACCGGCAGAGAAGGGATTGGCTATCTTTGCCGTTCCCACCTCAGTGGCGATGGCTGCGCATGAGCCCTCATCATCGCTGAGAACCTGGGTGATGGCATCCTTCAGCGAGGGGAACGTGCTCTGGCTGTTGATGCCAGCCTCGACGAGGTTCCGGCCGAACGAAAGGCCGTTCTCAGTGGTATAGTCCAGTCCGGCATTACGCACCACATTGAAGCGGCTGCCATTGGCGGCTGTGGCACCTTCCCACGACACCTGCAGCTGGAAGCAGCGCTCCTTGAGCAGCTTGCAGATGGTCTGGGCATACTTCAACTCCTGAGCACCGCTGACACCTTCGAAATTGCGATAGGTGTCGTTGGCCTGAAGCTCGGCCACCTTACGCGGCTGACCATTGCGGAAGAGGATGAACTCAAGGGCATGGAGGCCAAGGATAGTAGCATCGTCGAGCATCTCATCGTTCATGCCGCCACGGAAGTAGCTCAGCAGCAGCGTACGGTTGAGGGGCCACGAGTCGATGGTGGGATCGATGTCGAAGTCGCTGGCAGCACCACCCAGGAATGCCTCGGAACGCTCCCAGTTCTCACGGGCCTGCTTGAAGTCCTGACAAGCCTTGTCGATCTGCGACTGAGTGATCGTGTTCACTGTGAGACCGTTGAGGGTCTTCTCCAGGTCTTCCACATCATCGGCCAGCTTTGTGTAGGTGGGCACGATGACATTGTCGACGACACCCTGAAGCACTTGGCGCAGGAAAGCCTCCTGCTCGCTGTTGAGGTTAGCCTGGGCGATGAGCGTATTGGCATTCTCCAGCTCGTCGACCACTTTTGCGCAGGCATCGACAGAGGTCTGACCGTAGCTCTTGTCCTTGTAACGGGCATCGCTGACGATGGTCGATTCAGAGTTGTCGGCTTTGTTGTCGTTATCATCATCGCTGCAAGCGGTGAACGATAGTGCGCCCAGCACGACGGCAATGGGCAAGATGAAATACTTTTTCATGTTTTTTTGTCTCCTTTTTTTAATATAAGTTGTTATACATTTTTGTCTAAAGAAAGAACCCCTCATAGGTCACACCGATATTCACAGCGGGCTCATTGTTGTAGATGTCCTTCAGGAAACGGTTTGAGAACTCGGCCTTGATGGCAATCTCAGGCACAGGGAAGAAATTCAGGCCGACGGCCATGCGCTTCACTGCCGTGTAATCATAGGCTGTGCCACGGGTTTCGGAGGCATAGGGATTGTAGGCCTCATAGCGACCGAAGACATAAAGGCGCTTGTCCTGACCGCGCATGCTTTCAATCTGCGAGAAGAGGTCATAGCCAGCCTCGATGCCCACAGCGTAGGCGTTCTTCGACACGAAGGCGGAGTGATGGAAGGGCGACTTCTTGTTCACTCGGTTGTAAACATACTTCAGCTGCTCAGCATCGCCCAGATATCCATAGTCAGCTTGTCCGCGGACAATCCAGTTGTGACGGTTATAGGTGAAGTCGAGGGCTCCCACGGCCACCGTCCCCTTGTACTCGGCATCAGTGCCGTTGGCATTGCGAGGATAGCTGTTGCCAATGGACTGGCCATAATATCCGCTCAGGCCAATGCGCAACCCAGGCAGAGCATAATAGTCGAGACGGGCAGCAGCACCATATTTATTGGCCACGTCATACTCCATGGGCGACTTATGGCCTTTGTGTATCCAACCGGTATTGGTGAAATTGTCGGCGTTGAGACCAGCCAGCAGCTGGGCTTCATAGCGGAAGGCCTTGTAGCGTCCGAAGAACGACACGCCCGTCTGATGCCAGGTAGAAGGAAGGATGGTGTTCTCACCCTCCGGCCGATAGACCGTGAAGAAGTTCAGCGGCTCGTGATGGGCGTTGTTCAGGCCTACAGGCACCACAATATGTCCCATGCGCAGATTGGCAGCACGCGAAAACGACTTCTGCAGCCAGAACTGCTCGAGCTCTACCTCGCCGCCTTTCTCAGTCTCCTGCTCCCATTCGCCGCCTTCTTCGTCCTCCTTCTCATAGGCCAGTCCGTTGCCTCCATGCTCAAACTCGATCTCAGTGCCCAGACTCCAGCCCTTGCCGAAGTTATAGCCCATATACACTACTACGTGGGGCAGGTCGAAGCGTCCATGTGAAGGATCGTCCTTGTGGGCTTCGGGCTGGGAGTAGCGGCTCACATGATCACTATAGAAATTGCGGCCATAGGCCACTTCGCCATAACCGCCAATACTCAGACGCTGAGCACGGTTCTGACCTAGCACACTGTCGCCTGCACTGACCTGGGCCGTGGCCGACGCTGAGAGAACCAGCGAAAAAAGAACTGTTGTTATTGTTTTGCTATCCATACTATTACTTGGTTTGAAATCGACTGCAAAGGTACGGCTTTTGCAAAAATCACACAATACCCAAAAGTGGTGATTTTGACCACAAACTATTGCACCTTTCAAGGAAAATGCCTACCTTTGCACTCAAATAACACATATTTATATAATATGAAACAGCAAAAGATGTATGAGGCCGACGACAAGATGATCACCCTCATCCGCGATAACTACGATCTGCTGCAGATGCTGGGCTCATTCGGCATCAGCCTGGGCTTTGGCGACAAGACCGTCAGCGAGACCTGTCATGACAACGGGGTAGATACCTACACCTTCCTCGCAGTAGTCAATTTCACGATTAACGGACATACCGACGCTGATGGCGACGAACAGCTGTCAGTGCCCACTCTCATGCATTATCTAGAGGCCAGCCATGCCTATTACCTTGATTTTCAGCTGCCTTTCATCAGGAGGGAGCTGGAAGAAAGCCTCAATGCCGACGATTCACTCGCACAACTCATCCTACGATTCTACGATGAATATGCCCACGAGATACATCGCCACATGCATTATGAGCAGCGCGTGCTCTTCCCTTATGTCAAGGGGCTCCTTAACGGACAGCCAGGCAACGGCAACTACAACATCGAGACTTTCTCTCGCCAGCACGGCCAAGCCGACAAGAAACTGCGTGAGTTGAAGCTACTCATTATTAAGTATCTGCCCAGCGACGGTCTGCACAACAATAAGCTCACTGCAACGCTTCACGACATCTATGACAACGAGGCCTGGCTACGTCAGCATGCCTTGGTGGAGGACAACATTTTTGTGCCGGCCATCAGGCGCATGGAGCGACAACTGCGACAGAGCGACGTCACTCGTAACATCACTGAGATGGTGTTCAAAAAAGGAACAGGACAAAATCAGGATGCACTCTCCGATCGAGAGAAGGATGTCATCGTCGCACTGGTTCAGGGGATGTCGAACAAAGAGATAGCCGACCATCTGTGCATCTCGACAAACACGGTCATCACCCATCGCCGCAACATCGCCCGCAAGCTGCAGATACACTCACCTGCCGGACTCACTATCTACGCCATTGTCAATGGGTTGATAGATATCTCTAGTGTAAAGCTTTAAATCTTGTTGATGTCAACATAGCCATGCATCACGGCATAGATAGTGAGGGCACTGACACTCTTGATGCCCAACTTCTCCATGATGTTACGGCGATGGGTGACCACTGTCGACAGGCCGATATGCAGGCGGTCGGCAATCTCCTTATTAATCAATCCCTTCACAATAAGCACCATCACCTCAGCCTCACGGTCGCTCAGCACACGTGGCTCAGTACTGCGTGAAGGAAAATCAGGGTTGCCGCCATGGGCATACTGCTGCAAGATGAGCAAAGACTTGACGAGTTGATTCTCAGGCACATTGACGTTGACGCAATGGAAATCTGACAGCTGACTTCCATTTGCCGACATCGACAGGACTATGGTCTTGCGCCGACGTTCAATAAAGAAGTCTCTGTTTTCCAGCACAATGTTCATAGCCACGAAATAGTGGACATAGCTCTCAGGATGATTAGCAAGAAGCTCAGAGATGGTGCCAAAGACATCAACTTGCGCAACAGGCACCAGCGATTTCAGCAACTGCCTCAGTCCCAATGCTGCAAGAGTATTGGGATCGGTTATCGCTATCTGTGGGAGAGGCAGTTTCATATTTGTCTGCAAAGATACAAATAAAAGAGCGAAAAATGAGTGGAACGACGAGCTTATTTTGCTAAATATTGTTAAAAGTATGCCTTTTTGAAGACTAAAGTGTTCCTTTTTTGCAAATTTATTCGTAACTTTGCCACGTGTTTTTCATGGTATTAGATTATTAAGGTTAATTTCTGAGGATTATTAGTCGTGAGACAAATAATCTTTCAACCACTTCACTTGCGAATCAATCAGTATTAGATGCAAGTGAAACAAAAAAGGGAACCTGTGAAGGTTCCCTTTTCCGTTCTCACCACCCAATAGCATTATTGTTGGATATCATAGTGGAAGTAATCGAACTGAGCCTTGCCGCCTTTTTCACCTGTTGCATAGCAGAAAAGGCCCACGCGTGATCCCTTCCAGTTGCCCATGCGCAAAGAGAAAGACTCACCTACGGGCATGAAAGAATGTCCGTCAGTGCTCACTTCAAACTGATGTTTATTCTGCTGACTGTCAATAGTCACTCGGAGATAGACCACCTTTTTGCGGCAGACATCCAGCATGCTGCGCTGGCCATTACGCTCGGTGAAAAATGCCAGCCGTCCCTTTTCGTTGATCACACCCACACCCATGAAATAGTTACCCATACAGAGCAGGCCGGCACAGTCGCCGTCGTTCAGAGACGAGCAGTCAATCTTCGTCGTTGCCTGGCTCTTATAGCCCAAAGTCTTCTGCGTGAGCGAGTTGCGAGCATGTATAATGTCAGTGGCAGGCTGTGCATGCAGCGTCAGCCATCCTCGACGTTCACTAAGACTCCACGCATCGTCGACAGGATTGTGATTCCACTGCCATTGCAGCGAAAGGGAGCGCTGATGCTGGCCTACCCAGTACTGATGATTGCCACTGAACTCGTCAGAGGTGGGGAGTGGCAGTGGCGTAGTTGCAATGGGCGATGTCCACACGGCAACTGGTTCACCAATGCCATTGCCATCGATGTCTACACCCATTAGTGGCCAGCCGTCTTTCCATCGGGCAGGTTGCAGATGTACGACACGTCCACGAGGATGCGTCTCCTGGAAATGCAAGAACCACCAGCTTCCATCAGGCGTATCGACTAAGGCTCCCTGATGAGGACCGTTTATCAGAGTCGAACCTTGTTCTAACACGACACGTTTCTCATAAGGCCCATAGATGTTACGTGAGCGAAGCACAGTCTGCCAGCCGCCTCCTACCCCACCCTCAGGGATGATCAGGTAGTAGTAGCCATCACGTTTCAGGAACTTCGTTCCCTCCGCCACAGGCCCCGTGTAGACGATGACGCCATCGTCAAGCAGTTGGCGCCCGTCAGCCGACATTTTGTGCACAATGATTGGACCTGCACCATGCTGACTACGACCCAGATAGGCCTGACCATTGTCATCCCAGAACGGACACGGATCCTCCCACTTGGGAACCTCCTTCAGACAATGCAACGGACTCCATGGACCGTGGGCATCTTCAGCTGTCGACATAAACAGTCCTTCGTCGGGGGTACAGAAATAGACATAGAAACGTCCATCGTGATGGCGAATAGCCGGTGCCCAAGATCCACCGCCATAGTGGCGATTGGCATCCCAACCAGGATAGTCGAAGCGGTCATAAATCTGGCTCACCAGTTGCCAGTTGACCAAGTCGGAAGATTCCAGCACCTGCATTCCCAAGTAATGGAAATCGCTGGCCACCATATAGTATTTGTCCCCCACGCGGATCACATCTGGATCACTGTAGTCAGCATTCAGCACAGGGTTCTTGTACGTTCCGTTGTGCTGGTCGCCCCAGTCCAGCGTCACCTGATTCGCCATCTGCCCATGAACAGCAGTCGGCAGAGCCGTCATCATGAGAAAAGCTGCAGTCAAAAAGAGCGTTCTTACCATCATGATTGTTTCTGACTTAGAAAAAAGAGAGGATGCGCCTGAACGGACACACCCTCGTTGTTTGTTTGGAATAAGCTTGTTACTTAGTGAGTTATGCCTCAGCTTCTGGTATGACAGAGACAACACTCTTGTTGTGATAGCCACGATGGAAATTCACAGTCCCATCGATGAGGGCAAACAACGTGTCATCCTTACCGATGGCCACACCGTTGCCAGGATTGTGGTGGGTACCACGCTGACGAACGATAATGTTGCCAGCCTTTACCTTCTGACCACCCCAAATTTTCACGCCAAGTCGCTGGGCTGCACTCTCGCGGCCGTTCTTCGAACTACCTACACCTTTTTTATGTGCCATAATTCTGTTCCTCCTTTAAGCGATTACTTGTTTAACTTCAACCTGAGTGAACTGCTCACGATGGCCATTACGCTTACGGGAGTCCTTGCGACGCTTCATCTTGAAGACAATCACCTTGTCGCCCTTCACGAGCGGATTCACTACTTCTACTACTACCTTTGCACCTTCTACGGTGGGTGCGCCAACCTTGACAGCGCCGTCTACATCGACGAGCAGCACCTTGTCAAATTCAACAGTCTTGCCTGCCTCCACATCTTTCATGTGGTGAACGAAGAGCTTCTTGCCCTCCTCAACCTTAAACTGCTGACCCTGGATTTCTACAATTGCGTACATTGCTTTGTTTTGTAACTATTTAGGGGTTTTTCCGCGAGGCGGTGCACATCCGTACACACTTCACCCTGCCTCCACGGACTCAATTCGGGGTGCAAAGGTACAAAAAATGTTTGATATTTGGAGGGCATACTTGAAGAACGATATAAGAATTAGTAAAGTTTAACAAATCACCCGTCACTCAATACATCATTTCAGGCGGTTTCTCTTGCATTTGGCTTCTAAATTATGTATCTTCGCATTGATTTCACAACTATAGTACTTAGCTGGCGTAACTATAGTGATTAGCACTCGTAACTATAGTACTTAGCTGGCATAACTATAGTGGTTTGCAGAGGCAAGCCTGATACACATACACATGATACACATGATTTACAAAAAAAAAGCCCGTGCGTACGTGCGCGCATGCACGTACGCGATAATTTATTTGTATTAAGTATATCATCTGTATTAATTATCGACTAAGCCCTAGGATGCCTATAAATACGCAAAAAGCGACGGGCTTCACAGTCGATCGCTTTATCTTCAATAGGTATTAGTTCTTTTAAGGTAAAAAGATTGTTTTCAGGATAACGATGCAAAGGTAAGCAAAGTTTTTGAATGCTGCAAACTTTTCTTCAATTTTTTTTGATAAAATTTGTTGTGTGGGAGCACAATTTCTTGATTTATGATAAAAAGAAGAAAAGGACGGTAAAAAAGACACAAAAGCTAAACAATATGTTACTTTTTGCCCTTTAGCTTCTTCAGCCTGCGTTTGGCATCGCCAGCATCAGGGTAAACTTCGAGAGCTTTCTCATAGTTGCGGATGGCAGCATCAGTCATATGCTCGCGCTCACACTCTTTTCCCATGAGCACATACTCAGCGGCCAGACGTCGCAGTTTTTCATCCTGCTGCTCCTTTTCCAAGCGCAGCGTCTCAATCTCCTGACGCTGGCGGTTGATAATTTGCAGCTTGTGGCAGATAAAACGACGAGCAAGGGGCTTTTCAATGTCGTATCGGCTATGGATAGCCTTGAAGAAATGATCAAGGAAGGCAGTGAAATCACCACGGTCAAAGGCGTGGATGGCATCGCGATACTGGCGGTCGGCCTTTCCCTCCTGCATGGCATGATCGATATCGGCCTGGTTGTTGTATCGCTTAGCGAACTGAACCACTTCGCCACGCACAAAGATGTCCTGATGACGAATGGGAGCAACGAGGGATATACCTTCAAGCGAAGTGCAGCGTGAAAGGGCAACATAGGTCTGTCCGCCTGCAAAAGCTCCTCCAGTGAAGTCGATGACCACCTGATTGAATGTCAGTCCCTGACTCTTATGTACGGTGATGGCCCAAGCCAAGCGCAGAGGGAACTGGGTGTAGGTGCCAAGAAGCTGCTCTTCAATCTTCTGTTCCTTCTCATTGAACACATAACGCATGTTCTCCCACACTTCGTGCTCTACATCAAAGTCCCTACCATCTTCGTCCTGCACAGTGATAATTCCTTCCTGCTCATCAATCTCGATGATAGTGCCCAGAGTTCCATTCACCCACCGCTTGTCCTTATCGTTCTTGATGAAGATGACCTGTGCACCCAGCTTCACCTGCAACTCAATGGGCGTGGGAAAGGAGGTCTCAGGGAAATCGCCCTTCACCCACCCCCGGAAAGTAGTGGTCGAGCCATCCAGAGCTGCCAATCGCTGCTCGTTGATAAAATCAACTGTATCGCGACGAGTGGCAAGGGTGATTCTCAGTTGAGCGGTCATAGTGGAAGATGGAGACGCGAAGGACTTCTCTTCTGAACTATTGACATTCACAACTCTTCGATTCAATGCCTCGAGATCCTGCTGGGTGGCCTGATTTTGGCGAATACGATCGAGAAGGGCAACGAAACTGGCATCGCGCTGACGATAGACCTTGCGTAGCTCGATGGCTACGAGTTGCATCTGCTGCCACACCTTAGCATTGAAGAAATAAGCACTCTGGTAGAATGGTCTGAGCAGCTGGCGGTCCTCCTCCTTCAGGACTGGCTCAAGCTGATAGATGTCGCCCACAAGCAACAGCTGCTTTCCACCGAAAGGCTCGTAGCTGCGGGTATAGATACGCAGTACCTTGTCGATGAAGTCGATAATGTCAGCCCTTACCATTGATATCTCGTCGATGATGATCAGTTCGAGCTCACGAAGCAGCTTTCGCTGATCGCCGTTATACTTCAGCGACTCTTGGATATGGCGGCGGTCGAAGCGAGTGTCGTTGGGCAACAAAGGATGGAAAGGAAGCTTGAAGAAACTATGAAGCGTAGCTCCGCCGGCGTTGATGGCAGCAATACCCGTGGGGGCTAGCACCACATTTTTCTTCTTGGTATGGCTGACAACATAGCGCAGAAAAGTCGACTTGCCCGTACCAGCCTTTCCTGTCAGGAAAAGCGAGCGACGGGTGAAGTCGATAATCTGGAGGGCGTCCTGCCACTCCTTGTTATCGAGATCCAGCTCCTGACTATTCAGCAGGTTGTTCTGTGACATGCTCTGTAACAGGTGCTTCTTCCACGGATGTAGGCAGTGGTTCGTCGCCTTCGGTATTGGCTGGTGCCAGCTCGTTTATCTCCAGCTCGTCGTCGAAGTCGTCAAGCGACTCAGGACGGAAGATGACCAGTGTATCGAGCGGATTGACATAATAACCACTCTCATACTGGTTGGCCTCGATACTAGGATCCTTGCAGGGCGGGAACTTCTGATGATAGTCGCTGAAACGCTCGTCACTGAAGACGGACTTCAAGAAGCGTCCGCAGAGAGGTAAGGCCGTCTTGCCACCCTGTCCCAGTGCTCCAGTGCGGAAATGGATGGCACGGTATTCGCCTCCCACCCAAGCTCCACAGACAAGGCGAGGACTGACACCAACAAACCATGCATCGGAGTGATTGTTAGACGTACCCGTCTTTCCGCCAAAGTCAGTATCCTCGAGATAGTCGCCAATAAACTGCCGCAGGCTCCAGCTGGTACCACTAAGACCTCCCATCAGCATCTTCTGCATAAGGAAGGCGCTCCTATAGGGAATGGCCTCGTGCTGATTGTCCTCTGCCTTAAAAATCTCATTTCCATCTCGATCGAGAATACGGGTGACGAAGACCGGATCGTGCACCCGCCCGTCATTAGCCACGGTGCAATAGGCATTGACCAACTCCAACAGATTGACATCACTGGCGCCAAGAGCCAACGAGGGAAGCTCCTCGAGTTTGCTCTTGATGCCCATAGCATGAGCCGTACGAGCCACATGTTCGATGCCCACATCCTGTCCAAGGCGTGCAGCGATGGTATTGACACTCTTGGCAAAAGCAGTCTTCAGCGACATGCTTGCTCCTGAGACAGAGCCGTTGGCATTATGGGGTGTCCAGTTGCCTCCAATACGATAATAGGTATCGAGATATGGTTTGTTGGGCGTCATGCCCTGGTTCATGGCTTCAGTATAGACAAACAGTTTGAAAGTGGAACCCGGCTGACGCTGAGCCAGCACCTTGTCATACTTCCATGTGTCGAAATCAATATCGCCCACCCATGCTTTCACATGTCCTGTATGGGGCTCCAGAGCAACAAATCCACAATGCATGAAACGAGTGATGTAGCGCAGGGAGTCCATGGTGCTCATCACCTTATTGATCTTCCCGTCGTAGCTGAAAAGTTCCATCTCATGAGGCTGGTTAAGATAATGCCAGATGGAATCGGGCTGATCAGGGAATCGCTTTTCCAGAGCCTTGTAGATGGGCAGTCGCCGGGCAATATTCTCGATGAAATTGGGAATTTCCTTATAACGCTCGTCTTGCCAGGGATTCATGCCCGCCCAGTGCTGGTTGAAATTCTTCTGGATCTCCATCATCTGCTCACGTACGGCCGCTTCGGCATACTCCTGCATGCGATGGTCGAGTGTGGTGTATATCTTCAGTCCGTCAGTATAAGGGTCAATACCGTTGGCATGGCACCACTCCTGGATATTGTCCTGCATAGCATTACGGAAATAGGTGGCAGGACCATCATAGACATTCTCCACGCTATAGTTCAGTACGACTGGCTCAGGACAGATGGAGTCGTAGAGAGCCTGCGTAAGATGGCCGTGACGAAGCATGTTACCCAGCACAACGTTACGCCGGCGCATACTGTTTTCAGGATTCAGGCGAGGATTGTAGGTGGTGGTTGCCTTAAGCATGCCCACAAGAACAGCAGCCTGCTCAGACTTCAAGTCCTTGGGAGCGATGCCGAAATAGGTTTTGCAAGCAGTCTTGATGCCATAGGCATTCGAGCCGAAGTCGACGGTATTGGCATACATCGTAAGAATCTCCTCTTTCGAGAAGTTCCACTCCAGCTTGAGCGCCGTGACCCACTCCTTGCTCTTCATGACGAGCATCTTCAACCCAGGCACCTTGCCCAGCAGTCCTGTGGAATACTCATTGCGCATGCGGAAAAGGTTCTTGGCCAACTGCTGAGTAATAGTAGATGCTCCACGAGCATCATGATGCATGACATAGTCCTTCGCTGCAGCAAAGAAGGCAGGTACGTCGACACCATAATGCTTGTAGAAACGCTCGTCCTCAGTGTCGATAAGAGCTTCCCAGAATACAGGATTCACATCCTCGTATTTCACTGGCGTACGGTTCTCACTAAAGAACTTACCAAGCATCAGACCATCAGCGCTGTAGATTTCGGATGCCTGTGGCGGACGCGTGCTCTTGATGGTGTGCATGCTGGGCGACTTGCCGAACAATCCGAAAAGATCGATATCGACCGCCCCAAGATAAAGGATGATAAAAAGGATGATGGAGCCTATCGTCGACAGTATCTTGATATACCAAGGACGGCCCTTGAACAAATGGATGTACCAAGAGCATGCCTTTGTGATGCCATGCCATGTGGCCAGCAGCACCTTCTTTGCGATCTGCCAATAGCCCGTATCTTCCCTTTCTTCTTCAGTCATTTGTAGTTATATAATTAATAATCTGATCTTTATCACTAGGAGCGAACCATTTCACTTGAAGGTCATTACGAAACCATGTCAGCTGTTTTCTGGCATAGCGGCGGGTGTTACCCTTCATCCTCTCTACGGCTTCATCGAGGGTCCAGATGCCATCAATATATGTAAACATCTCCTTATATCCCACTGTGTTCAGCGCGTTAAGATGGCGCTTGGGCAACAGCCGTCGTGCTTCCTCGAGCAGGCCGTCAGCCATCATCTGATCTACACGACGGTTGATACGATCATAGAGTGCATCACGCTCGATATTGAGCCCTATCTTCTTCACACGGAAGGGACGCTGCTTTCGGCTATGGGTGCGGAAGGAGGTGTAAGTACGGCCCGTCATATGACAGATCTCCAGCGCATGCACCACACGACGAGGATTTTTCCTGTCTACAATGGCATAATGTTCGGGATCCAGCTTGCGCAGTTCCTCGCACAATGCCTCCAGTCCTTCTTCAGCCAGCCGACGCTTCATCATCGCTCTGGTGTCATCGTCTACCGTCGGAATGTCGTCAATGCCATTACATACAGCATCGATGTACATCATCGAGCCACCCGAGAGCAGAGCATAGTCGGAGTGAGCAAACTGGCTTTCGAGCAGCTCAAGCACCTGCTGTTCATAGATGGAGGCACTATAGTAGTCGTCGAGCTCAAGTATTCCGACAAAGTAGTGCCGCACCTGCCTGAGTTGCTGCTCAGTGGGTGCGGCTGTTCCTATCTTCAGCTCACGGTAAATCTGTCGGCTGTCGGCATTGATTACAGGTATATTAAAGTGGCTGGCAATGTCCAGACACAATGCCGTTTTTCCTACTGCCGTGGGGCCGGTGATTACGATGAGCGTCTTCTCCATCAGCGGATGATTCCGCGCTTTGACGACTCTATGAACGAGCAGATATAGTCCACCTCCTTTGAGTCGGGATACTTGGTACGTGCCTCAGCGATGCCGTCCTTGAGGATGCCCTGAGCGTAGATGGTGCGATAGGTATCGTGGATAATCTCTATCTGCTCGTTGGAAAATCCGCGTCGACGTAATCCGATGAGGTTCACACCGGCATAGCGGATGGGCTCCTTGCCTGCAATGATATAGGGCGGGATGTCCTGACTGGTGCGACATCCTCCTTGTATCATGACATAGCTTCCGATACGGATGAATTGATGGAACAGCACCTCGGCAGAGATGATGGCGAAGTCGTCGACCTCCACCTCACCTGCAAACTTCGTCGAATTGCCAATGATGCATCCGTTGCCGATGATGCAGTCGTGGGCAATATGCATGTTCTCCATGAGGAGATTGCCTGAGCCCACGACAGTCTGTCCCCTCGAAGCCGTGCCACGGCTAATGGTGACGTTCTCGCGAATGCTATTGTTGTCACCAAGGACGCAGAGGGTTTCCTCGCCTTGGAACTTCAGATCCTGCGGTTTAGTAGAGATGGATGCTCCAGGGAAAAACTCATTGCCAGATCCGATGCGTGCACCAGTGTGAAGGGTTACGCTATTGAGCAGGTGATTGTTGTCACCCATCACCACATTGGCATCAATAACACAGAATGGACCTATCACATTATTGTCGCCCAACTGTGCATCTGGTGATACGACTGCTAAGGGATGTATCTGATTCATAACTAAAAAATCATTTGTTCTTGACAATCTGTGCAGTGAAGGAGGCTTCCGATACGATATGGTCGCCCACAAAGACATAGCCGCGCATCGTAGAGATGCCGTGACGCAACGGTGCGATCATCTCCACCTTAAACAACAGTGTATCGCCAGGCACTACCTTCTGACGGAACTTCACACCATCGATTTTCAAGAAATACGTCGACCAACGCTCTGGCTCCTCAACACTGTTCAAGACCAGCAATCCTCCTACTTGTGCCATAGCCTCAATCTGGAGGACGCCAGGCATAACAGGCTCCTGGGGGAAATGTCCCTGGAAGAACGGCTCGTTGGCTGTGATGTTCTTCACGCCGACGATGCTCATGGGACCAATCTCGATTACCTTGTCAACCAACTGCATGGGATAGCGGTGAGGCAGCAGTTCGCGGATGCGATTGACATCCATGATGGGTGTCTCGTTAGGATCGTAGAAAGGAGCCTGAATCTCGTGCTTACGAATCTCCTTGCGCATCTCGCGCGCGAACCTATTATTAATAGTATGCCCAGGACGCGTTGCCACGATGCGTCCCTTGATAGGACGTCCGATGAGAGCCATGTCGCCGATGACATCGAGCAGCTTATGACGCGTGCACTCGTTTTCCCACCTCAGAGGCTTGTGCTGAATGTATCCCAGCTCTGTGGCATCACGATGCTCCACATGCAGGAGGTCGGCCAGCATGTCAAGGCGTTCCTGCGAAGTCTGGCGCTCATAGATCACGATGGCATTATCCATATCACCGCCCTTGATGAGGTTGGCCTGCAGCAACGGTTCGATGTCGCGCACAAAGACGAATGTGCGTGCAGGAGCTATCTCATCACCATACTTATGGATATCGTCGAGCGTGGCAAACTGGCTGTTGATGAACTTCGATTCGAACGAGCACATCGTAGTCAGCGAGAACTCATCGTCAGGGAGAATAGTGATGCACGATCCGTTCTCCTCGTCCTTCACCTCAATCTTTTTGCGGATGACATACCAGTCCTTGGGAGCATTCTGCTCTTCGATGCCCACCTCACGAATCTTCTCCACATACTGATAGGCGGAGCCGTCAAGGATGGGGAACTCAGGACCACTGACCTGAATCAGACAGTTGTCGATGCCCAGAGCATAAAGGGCAGAGAGGCCATGTTCAACTGTTGAGATACGCACATCTCCCTTACCCAGAACGGTACCACGCTGCGTGTCGACCACATTCTCAGCAACAGCATCGATGGTGGGCATACCATCCAGGTCGATGCGCTGAATCTTGTAGCCGTGATTCTCAGGTGCGGGGTTGAACGTCACCGTCAGGCTCAGTCCTGTATGAAGGCCTTTCCCGCAAAGCGTGAAACTGCCTTTGAGTGTCTTTTGCTTCATTCTATTTTTGAGTTAATTCTTCTACTTTCTTTTTCAGTTCTCTCAGTTCCTTCGACATGTCGCCCATGCGCTTCCAATAGGCCACAGCCTTGAAGAATTCACGAGGATTCATGGCCGGCGAACCTATGAGTTCCTCGCCATTGCCCTTCGTATCACTGATGACACCACACTGAGCGCCGACAAAGGTCTTGTCGGCCACATGGATATGGCCAGCAAAACCAGCCTGACCACCAACCATGCACCAGGCGCCAATCTTGGTCGAGCCGGCCATGCCGACTTGAGCCGACATCACAGTATTCTCGCCAATCTCGCAATTGTGAGCCACCTGGATAAGGTTGTCGAGCTTCACACCCTTATGGATCACGGTCTGGCCCATCGTCGAGCGGTCGACACAGGTATTGGCTCCGATCTCCACATTGTCCTCGATGACCACAATGCCAATCTGAGGAATCTTGTTGTAGCCCTCTGTGTTGGGTGCAAAGCCAAAGCCATCGGCACCAATGACACTACCAGCATGAATAGTGACATGATTGCCCAAACGGCAGCCCTGATAAATGGTCACATGTGGATAGAGCAAGCAGCTCTCGCCAAGCTTCACACCATCGCCAATGACGACATGGGGATAAACCTGGCAACCATCGCCTATCACGACGCCATCGCCGATGCAAGCAAAGGCTCCGATGTAGACATCCTTGCCAATGGTGGCCGAGGGAGAGACGGAGGCTAGCGGATCGACACCCGTCTTACGAGGCTTCATTGAATCATAGAACTGCAGCAACCGAGCTACTGCCTCATAGGCATTCTTGACGCGAATGAGGGTGGCGCTGACAGGTCGTTCGAGCTCCAGGTCCTCGTTGACCAGCACAATGGTCGAACGGGTATCATAAAGAAAATGGGTGTACTTGGGGTTAGAGAGAAAGGAGATAGCCCCTTCCCTGCCCTCTTCAATTTTAGCGAACGAGTTGACGGCAGCATTTTCGTTGCCTTCAACTCGTCCGTCAATCATTTCGGCAATCTGCCTAGCTGTAAACTCCATATAAAGTTGTCAGTTTTCAATAATTTGTGCAAAGGTACACATTTTTATTGAAACAGCCATAACAATGCCGATATTTTCTATTTTTTTATAGATTTCACTATCCTCCAAAATTATCATACATGATACTTTCGGGATCAACACCCAGGGAGTCGAGCATCGACACGACTGCTGCGGACATAGGTCCAGGGCCGCACATGTAGTACTCCACATCCTCAGGAGCCTCGTGGTCCTTCAGGTAGGTATTCAGCATGACCTGATGCACGAATCCGGGAGTGTACTTCACGCCAGCAGCATCAGCTGCAGGATCAGGACGGTCGAGGGCAAGGTGGAAGTGGAAGTTGTCGAACTCCTTCTCCAGACCCAGGAAATCGTCGAGATAGAACACCTCGTTGAGAGCACGGGCTCCGTAGAAATAGTGCATCTCACGGTCACGCGTCTGCAACGTCTTCGTCATATGCATAATCTGCGCACGAAGTGGAGCCATACCGGCACCGCCACCTACCCAGATCATCTCCTTCTTCGAGTCGAAGTGAGGATGGAAGTCGCCGAAGGGACCACTCATAATGACCTTGTCGCCTGGCTTCAACGAGAAGATGTAGCTTGAAGCGATACCTGGATTGACCTCCATGAATCCGCTCTTGTCGGGTTTGAAAGGAGGTGTGGCAATACGCACGGTGAGCATAAACACATCGCCCTCGGCAGGATAGTTGGCCATTGAGTATGCACGGATGGTGGGCTCAGGATTCTTACACTTCAGGTCGAACATCTTGAAGCGCTCCCATGATGGAACATACTCAGCGCCAATGAGCTGACGGTCGTAGTCGTTGTAATCGATGCAGTCGAACGCAGGAATCTTGATCTGAGCATACGAACCGGGGATGAAGTCCATGTGCTCGCCTGCAGGAAGCTGCACCTTGAACTCCTTGATGAACGTAGCGACGTTCTTATTGCTGATGACTGTGCATTCATACTCCTTCACGCCAAGGATAGACTCGTCGACATGTATCTTCAAGTCGCCCTTCACCTTGCACTGGCATCCCAGACGCCAGTGGTCCTTGATCTGCTTACGAGTGAAATGGGGCTTCTCTGAGTCGAGGATTTCTCCCCCACCCTCCAAGACCTGCACCTTGCACTGTCCGCATGAGGCCTTTCCGCCACAGGCAGAGGGCAGGAAGATGCCGTTCTCGTTGAGCGTAGCCATCAAGTTGTTACCCTGTGGCACATTAAGCACCTTATCACCATTGACAACGATGTTCACATTGCCCGACGGCGAGAGGTATTTCTTGGCCACGAGCAGGATGATGACGATAGCGATGATCGTCACGAGGAACACTAATATGCTGTATAGAATGAATTCTGCCATAATCCTTTAGATGTTAAGTCCTGAGAAGCACATCATAGCCATAGCCATGAGTCCCACGGTGATAAATGTTATTCCCAATCCCTGAAGGGGCTTAGGCACGTCACAATACTGCATTTTCTCGCGGATAGCTCCCAGCGATACGATGGCGAGCGTCCATCCTATGCCTGAGCCGATGGCGAACACCATTGCATCCCAGACGCTGGTGATGGCCTGCGTATTGGAGGGATCAAGCAGAATGCGCTGCTGCATGAAAAGCGAAGCTCCCATGATGGCGCAGTTCACGGCGATGAGCGGCAGGAAGATGCCCAGTGCTGCATAGAGCGATGGTGAGTACTTCTCGACCACCATCTCCACGAGCTGCACGATACCTGCGATGACAGCGATGAAGAGTATGAAGCTGAGGTAGCTGAGGTCGACGCCCTCAATGAGACAGTCGGGTCCCAGTACCTTTGTCTGCAGCAGATAGTCGACGGGAACGGTGACGAAGAGTACGAACGTCACGGCGAGTCCCAGACCAAGGGATGTCTTCACCGTCTTCGACACAGCCAGATAGGAGCACATGCCGAGGAAGAAGGCAAAGATCATGTTGTCGACGAATATCGACCTGAAGAATAGACTTATTACGTGTTCCATAACTTATTTCTCCTTATAAAAGTAAGCACGATGTACCCAAATCACAATTCCCACGAGGATCAGTGCCATAGCCGGCATCGTCATCATGCCATTGTTGATATAGCCAGCCTCATAGGCTCCGTCAGGAATAATCTGGAAGCCCAGCAGCGAGCCGCGTCCGAAGAACTCGCGCACGCCACCCACGATGACGAGGATCATGGCGTAGCCCAAGCCATTGCCAATACCGTCGAGGAACGAGGGCCAAGGCTTGTTCTGCATGGCGAAAGCCTCCAGACGTCCCATCAGGATACAGTTGGTGATGATGAGTCCGACATAGACGGAGAGCTGCACGCTGACATCATAGACAAATGCCTTGAGCACCTGCGAGACGATAGTCACCAGCGCTGCCACCACCACGAGCTGCACAACGATACGTATGCGATTGGGGATGGTGTTGCGAAGGATGGATATAATCACATTGGCAAAGGCAGTGATCACCGTCACGGCGAGGCCCATCACGATGGCGGGCTTCAGCTGACTGGTGACTGCCAAGGCCGAGCAAATGCCCAGTACTTGAACTAATATCGGATGATCGAGGTTCAGCGGATTGGTCAGAGCCTCTTTGTTCTGTTTGCTAAATAGTGCCATAGTTTACTCCTCCATAGCTTTAATTTCAGGTTTTGAGCAGCAGTCTTCTGACTTGTCACCAGCGCAGCACGAATCAGCTTTTTCCGATTCGCAGCAGTCGGCTTTCGATGCATTCAGATACTTTTGCGCAGCAGCCTTCAGTCCTTGCTTAATCATGTCGTTCACGCCATTGCTGGTCAGCGTGGCACCAGTCACGCAGTCCACCTGAGTCGTCGGGTCTTCCACGTTCTTCACCACAGCAAGGGCCACTTCACCATTGGCAAAGACCTTCTTGCCAATAAACTTCTCCTGCCAGGCCTGCGAGTCCTTGATTTCTGCTCCCAAGCCAGCCGTCTCACTCTCGTGGTTGAAATAAGCGCCAAAGACGGTAGGCTCCTCTTCGCCATGAATGGCCAGATAACCACTGATGCCGCCCCAGAGTCCCATGCCCTTTAGGCCGAACACCATGATTTCCTCGCCATCGACAAGGCAGGCATAGGCTTTCTGCCCATCAACGTCGGTCTCTGCCTTCACCACCTCAGCATACTTGGCTTCTGCCTCAGTATCGTTCAGGCCACGGATATTGAGCGAGTAGAGAATCTGTTTCTTCACGTCGAGTGCCACGTTAGCCTCCTGCTTCGCCTTCAACGACGAAGAAACGAAAGCCAGCAGGAAGGCCACGATAATGACCAGGATCGTACTATAAATGATTATGTACGCATTTGAGTTTGTATTCAGCTTGCTCATTTTGTACCTCCTCTCTTCATTCGTTTTGAGATATTACGCTCCACCACGAAATGGTCGATCGTGGGAGCAAACATATTCATCAGCAGGATGGCCAGCATCATGCCTTCAGGATAGCCTGGGTTCATCACGCGGATGACGATGGCCATCACGCCGATGAGCAGGCCGTAGATCCACTTACCCGTCTCAGTACGTGCTGAAGTCACAGGATCAGTGGCCATGAACACGGCACCAAAGGCAAAGCCGCCCAGCACCAGATGCTCGTACCAGGGGATGACGGTCGAGCCAGTGGCAGTGAAGATCAGCGCCATGAGCGTACCTCCTACGAAGACGCTCAGCATGGTCTTCCACGAAGCAATGCCCGTGATAAGCAGCAGGCAGGCTCCAAGTGCGATGGCGATGACTGAAGTCTCACCGATAGAGCCAGGAATGAAGCCGCAGATCATGTCGCAGAGACTTGTTCCTGCATCCACAGGATTAATGCCCTGCCCCACTTCAGCCAGCGGTGTTGCCTGTGTGAAACCATCGACGAGATTGTTTCCAAGGCCAAATATCGTCTCATCGGCTACCCAAACCTTGTCACCGCTCATCATTGAGGGATAAGCGAAGAAGAGGAAAGCACGGCAGATGAGTGCCGGGTTGAAGATGTTCATACCTGTTCCGCCGAAGATTTCCTTGCCGATGATCACTGCAAAGGCGACTGCAATGGCAAGTATCCACAACGGGCAGTTCACAGGGATGATCATCGGAATGAGGATACCGCTGACGAGGAAGCCCTCCTGTATCTCCTCACCCTTCCACTGAGCCCATGCAAACTCGATGCCCAGTCCTACGATGTAGCTGACCAGAATCTTAGGCAGGACAGCCAGGAATCCAAATAGGAAGATGCTCAGAAAGCTGGCATCGGCAAGCGTTCCGGCTGCCAGATAGTTCTGATAGCCAACGTTATACATACCGAAGAGCAGTGCAGGCATCAGTGCCAGCACCACCATGCTCATGATGCGCTTCGAGTCGATGGCGTCGTGAATGTGCACCCCGTTCTTAGCCGTTTTATTCGGCACGTAGAGGAACGTCTCGAAACCGTCGAAAAGACTGTGGAAAGCATGCAGCTTGCCATCCTTCTCGAAGTTCGGCTTTATCTTGTTCAAGTAATTTCTTAGTGCGCTCATAGTCGTTTATGCGTTTTCTTTACGTAAGTTATTCAGTCCTTCACGCACAATGCGCTGCAGCTCCAGCTTCGACGAGTCGACAAACTCCGCCAGGGCAAAGTCCTCAGGACTCACCTCGTAGATGCCCAGCTGTTCCATCTTGTCAATATCGCCAGTGATGATGGCCTTGATGAGATACTCGCCATAGATATCCATCGGCAGCACACGATCGTACTCGCCGCTCATAATCATATGGCGCTCACCGCCTTTCACACGGGCATCCAGAGCATATTCGCGCTTACGGCCCTGCAGCCAGGAGAAGTAGCTGCGATTGACGGAGAACTGCTTCAGGCGAGGCATGATCCAGCCAGCCAGCTCATCGGCATCGTCGCCTTCAGGAATCACGGTGATCTCGCTCGAATGAGCACCCAGGTAGCCGTCCTTCGACGTCTGACATCCAGTCAGCACATTGCCGTTGATGATACGCACGTGATGGTCGGCATCATAGCTGTTCGACAGCAGTGTCTGCAGCTCCTCGCCGACGATCATCTCCACAAGGCACGGATTCTTCACTTCGCTTCCGCAGAAGGCCACCAATCGACGCAGGTCAACATGACCCGTATTCATCAGGCGGCCGATGAAGAGCACAACCGTAGGATCACCGATGGTCCACACCACCTCACCCTTGTTCACTGGATCAAGATGGTTCACCTGTACACCGACATTGCCTGCAGGACAGGGACCGTCGAACACGGTGACCTCGGCATCCTTCATCGACTCCAGGACCGACCCAGGGCCAATGCCCAGATAGACCTTGGCAATCTTCGACAGAGCAGTGATGCCTGCCTGGAAGTCCTGCTCCTGTCCTTTCACCTCAGTCTCGAAGTCACAGGCCAGGGGCTTGTCGCGAAGAGCAGAGACGAAGATGGATTTAGGAAGTACAGAAGGATTGGTAGAGACGGCATAGGGCAACTGGTTGATATATCCGAAGATACCAGCCTCCAACAATGCATCGACCACAGCCTTGCCATCAAGCTTCGACAGGTCTTTACGGCCGAAGTCTACATACGCTTGCTCCTTGTCGGCTTCCACCTTCACGCAGAGCACCTTTCTACGTTCACCACGCTCGACAGCCGTCACGCGGCCGCTCACTGGCGAGGCAAACTTCACCTCGGGATACTGCTTGTTCACGAACAAGGCATCCCCCGCCCGGACAGTATCGCCTTCCTTGACCAAGACCTTCGGAGTCACTCCTTCGAAGTCATCGGGCACAAGTGCATACTTGCCGCTCGACTTCAGCATGAGCCGCTCGTCCGAGGCCTTCCCCTGAAGACGGATGTCCAAGCCTTTGTGTAGCTTAACAAAATTTGCCATATAATAATTGTTTGTGAATGATTCACGCTAATCGACTGCAAAGATACGAAAAAAACTGTTAATACGGAAAGAAAAACAGAAAATAATTAATCAGGCCCGTCCCAGACGTTCATATCGCCCGTCCCAGACGTTCATCCAGCCCCTTTCGCGACCTTTGTCCCGTCCGTCCAGGATGAACGAGTGCTCCGTCCGCGATGAGCGTCCCGTCCGTCCGTAATGAGCGAGTGCTCCGTCCGCGATGAGCGTCCCGTCCGTCCGTAATGAGCGAGCGCTCCGTCCGCAACGAGCGAGCCCACCGTCCGCAACGAGCGAGCCCACCGTCCGCAACGAGCGAGCGCACCGTCCGTAACGAGCGAGCCCACCGTCCGTAACGAGCAAGCCGTCCGTCGTAACCATCGCGCAGCCGCTCCCCTCCCATGCAGGGGAGGGGCAGGGGTGGGGTCGGTAACTTCTTCGTCGACAGGATAATACAGACCCCACCCCTAACCCCTCCCCTTGAAGGGAGGGGAGCGGCTAGCGCTTGAGAGTTTAACCATGAAAATAGTGCGACTGGGAGAAAAGAACACAAAGGCTAGCGCATGAGAAATCAACCATAAAAAAGAGCTGCCTTCACTTACTTTCATAATTTTCTGATTTTAGGTTTTACCTCTACTTTCTTTCTGATTTTCGACTGCAAAGACACTAATTTTAAATGAATTATGCAAATATTGTGATCTGTTTTTACCTCTACTTTACTTCTACTTATCCTCTACTTTACTTCTACCTATCCTCTACCTATCCTCGCTTCATCCATAAATCGTGTCCCCTACCCGATTCACACATACCCTTACTACTACTCTCCGACTCGTTTTGCAGCATTAAACGAACTGCCAAGAATATGGTTTACTCAAAAATTCTCTAGAGAATTTCGTCGTTAGAACGGTACTTATGGGCACTAACCCGTAAGGTAAAGCCAAAATTCTCTAGAGAATTTTCAGGCAACTCATATACTTCGCGGCAGAAAGCATACCGTTTTGTCTGGTTCACCCCTACTGGCAGGAAGGTAGGGATTTGTAGGGGTTTGGTAGAAGATGAGTAGAGGATTAGTAGAAGATAAGTAGAGGTTTAGTAGAGGAAGATTTGATAGTTATCTTACTAGATATCTGGAATATAACGTATATTTAGTAGAGGTAAATCATCAAAATTAAAAATAGAATAGAAAATTGTGATTAAAAGACAGATGAGGAATCCATAAAATTGAAGATAGCTTGCGAAATTTCAAGAATTCTTTTGGTGAATTGTCTACTTATTTGTATCTTTGCCGAAAAATAGGAGCGATGAAATACAGAATCAAGAAAGAGACAAAACCAAAGCTGCCCACTTACGGCAAATACAAAGCTGTGGCGGTACATGAGCAGACCATCACTTCTGAACAGATCATCCAGGAGGCCGCCGAGTTGCACATCCTGAGCGAAGGGGTCATCACTGCTGTCGTCATGCGACTGTCGGAAGTCATCAACCGCCATCTGCGCAATGGCGACCGTGTACGTCTGCGCGACTGGGGCCTGATGAAGCTCGAGATAGAGAGTGACAAGGTGGACAACCTCAGGGACTTCCGTGCCAAGAAGCACATCCGCGGCGTGCGTCTGCACTTCATACCCGAGAGTAACGACGGCACACAGGCCCTTTACGACGGTATCACCTTCAAGAAAGACGTTTCTTTGTAGACGAAGGGACGTTGTTTTCTAGACGAATGGACGAATGTACCAAAAACAATAATAATGAGGAAGACATTAAGTCGCTACTACGGTCGTAGCGTGCGGCCCGTGCGGGTTTCGTCTTCGATGTCAAGTTACTGATTCCACCAATCATTGAAGGGACGGTCTTCTGATCCTCTGCGCTCGGCTCTGTGAAGGAGACACCATCATGCAGCTTGTTATCACCTTAAAGACTTCGAGGGTGATCTTTTCAGGGAGTTCTTCCCGCGGAGGACCCTTCTTGAGATTGGGAAAAGTGGGGACTTGTCGCTCAGCATCAATGAGGTTGCTGGACGCGACAGAGCCAGTCGGGGAAGCGGTCGATGACGCGCTGGGGCGTGTTGCCATACCATGAGTAGCCGTTGCGACGCTCGTAGCCGATGTACTCGAGCGAGGGCTGGGGACGGCTGTCGCGGTCGCAGACGTAGGGCTCCTCGGTCTGCAGGTCGTAGTAGCGGGCCCAGATGTTGGAGCCGAAGTGATGCACCAGGCGCCGGTCGCGCTTGCCGTCGGCATTGACGAAATACTCTATCTGCATGTCTCTGATGACATGCTGCTGTAGCCACTCCACGGCCGACGATACTGCAGTGATGATGCTGTCGGAAGGCTCGGGCAGCGACATGAGCAGCTCGATGAGGGAAGTGGTCTCGTTGCTAGCGGTGAACGACGGCAGCTCGTAGGCACGGGCCTTGGCGGGGGCGAAGGTGAACTCGTCGTGCTGCTGGCACCAGACGGTGAGCCGTCCGTCCTTCTTGATCTGACAGCGCAGGATGCAGGAGATGCCTCGCTGGAAAGCGTCACGCGCACGGTCGTTGTACTTGTCGCTGAGCTTCAGGGCATCGTAGGGAGCCTTGCCCTCGTAGATGTCGCGCAGGAGCGTCATCACGTTGTACATGGCGTTGTCGTTGAAGGTGATGTGATTGTAGTAAGGCGGGCGTCCCTGACTGTCGTTGGGCCGGAGGGGATAGAACTGCGGCCAGCCGCCATTGGCATACTGGGCCTCGAGCAGATAGTCGAGCGCGCGCATAAATGCCTTGCGGTGGTCCTTCCGGCCCGTAGCGGCATAGGTCTTGGCCAGGAACTGCATCTCGGTGATGGTGGCGCCATTGTCGATGGTGGCTCCGATGCCGTCGCCCTGGATCTGGGCGAGCACCTCCTGCCGCTCACGCAGCTTATCGCCTGAGGCAGGGAGGTTCCAGTCGATGTTCTTCGTCCATCCGCCGCTGGGATACTGGTATTTCATCACTGAGTCGGCAATGCTCTGTGCCTGGGGCGTGGCGTACCACTCGGCAGGCATTCGCAGCAGGCCCTTGAACGACATCGTGGGCTGTGCCATAAAAGAGGTGGCGGCCAACAGAGCCACCACCATAGATATTAGTTTTCTCATTTCCTAACGATTTTCTTTCCGTTGCAGATGTAAACACCGGCAGGCAACTGGTCGAAGCCGTCGAGCGAGCCAACTCGCTGTCCCTTGAGGTCGTAGACCAAATCCTGCAGCCCACCGCCCGGGTAGGCATCGATGCTCGTCACGGCATTGGGCAGGGAAGCGATGTCGAAGCGCTTGGTGTCGAGGTAGTTCATGCGACGGGTGAACCAGTCGTCGAGGTAGGCCATCTCTTCGTCGAAGTCGAGCCTGCGGCCAGCCACATCGCTGTCGTAGCTCCACTTGTCGTACTCGCGCTGGGCGGCACCACACATCTTGAACTCGTCGAGGTAGGTGCGGAAGCGGTCGAGGATGCTCTCGGTGGCCAGATAGCCCTCGCGCAGGTCACGATAGCGGGTGCGCACCTTCATGTTGAAGTCTTCGGCATTGGTGTCGCGCAACCGCTTGAAGAGGTTGTAGTCGCCATGCTCGTAGTTGGCAATGAATCGGGCATAGTCCTGCTCGGGCCCGAGGAACGACTGATGATAGTAGTCGTCGCTCCAGCGCTGTCCGCAGGTGGCATCCATATCCCACACGCCGAGCGTGATCTTCTTCGACTTCTGCTTGTCGTAGACGGCGAAGTACATGTTCTTGCCGTGATTGTCGGTGGAGAGGATGGTCTCCATGAGGATGTAGTAGTCGATGACGACGGGCAGATCGAAATACTCGATGAAGTAACGCTTAAAATCATCGTCGCTGGCATAGCACACGAAGTCGACGGCATTGTAGAGCGTGGACCAGTCGGTGGGCATGACGTCCTCGAGGTCGGGATA
Source organism: uncultured Prevotellaceae bacterium (assembly GCA_900318685.1). Classification (GTDB taxonomy): domain Bacteria; phylum Bacteroidota; class Bacteroidia; order Bacteroidales; family Bacteroidaceae; genus Prevotella. The sequence continues at coordinate 52,585 of ONLL01000025.1, forward strand.
CTTGGTCTGGTAGCTGTCCCACATATCGCTGTACTCATTGGGATCGGAGAGGAAGTCCTTGGGATAATAGCCGCCGTCGGGCCTGGTGCCCATGAAAGTGGCGAAGCTCCAGTCCTTCGACTTCCACAGCTGCCCGTGGATGGTGTTGTCGGTCTCGTCGTACTTGGCCAGCCTCATCTGCTTGCGGTCCATGTTCTCGGTCATGCAGTAGATGCCGCGATACTCGTCGTTGAGGATGAGCTCGACGAAATGTCCGCGGCTGCCCGACAGTGCCTTCGACTCCTGACGGATATAGTAGGGCGGCGTGCAATAGTCGTTCCAGAGGTCGGTGAGCACGCGGTTGCGTATGCGGCTCATGTCGACCTGGCAGGACTCGAGTATCCACGAGTTGTCGTTGCGCAGTCCGAAGAACTTCTTCTCGAGCTTCTCGCCGTTCTCGTCGAGCAGCTTCACGTGGTAGTTGCGCTTGTGCTTGCCGTTGCTGTTGGTGATGCCGCCACGCCACTTTGCCTTCATGTGCAGCGTCTCGGGTGCCACCTTGTCGGGCTCATGCACGATGATGCTTCCCTCTGAATAGTTGTTGCTGAACGAGCCATAGAGCTTCACCACCGGCAGCGAGGTGAAGGTGATCTCCTTCTCGACCACCGAGCCGTCGTCGCCAATGACGCGGAACTGATAGGTGCGCTCGCCACGGACGGTTTTGAAACGATAGCTGCTGCCCGGCTCAACGGTAGTGCCGTCGATGCTCAGATGGCCGAAGCCAGAGCGCGGCTCGTAGGCAATGGTGGCTGTATACTCCTGCTCGAAATGCTCGAGCGGAAGGGTGCAGAGATAGAGGTTGAGTGACTCTACCCACACCAGCGAGCGCTCGTCGATGGTGAGTCCTTTGAGGGCACGGGCCAGCGGGTCGATGGATGCCATCGAGCTGGTGCTCTTGCGCAGCTCCTCCAGCGCGTAGAAGTTATCGCCGGCCTGGGTGATCATCGCATCGATCTCGCCTGGGGAGAAGAAGTCGCTCAGCTCCACGCGCACCTTGGCCTTCTCGCCAGCTATCAGCTCATCCTCGGTGCCCTTGAACAAGAGGCGGAAATTGTCGCAGGCCACCCAGTTGGCATTGGTGCGTTCGACGCTGATACCCAACTTGATACCTCCCATAGCATCGAGTGCCACGTCAACGCTGAACGTCTGCGGCTTCTCGTTGTTGGTGCCGGCCTCCGTGCGCGAATCATTGGCAAAGAGGTAGACGCCGCGGCCCACCTGCTCCTGCTGTCCGCCCCACCAGCCGCCTCCCGACGACTGACGCACGGAGATGATGTCGGCCATCAGGGTGTAGGATCCGGCGGGAAGATTGGCCAGCTGCTGATAGATCTTGCAATTGGAGAGAGCCCCCTGCCCTACCCAGCGCTCGAGGAAAGGCGACACCACGTAGGCATCGCCATTGTAATAATCGCCGAAGCCGGGGTCGGTCCACACGCTGCCCTCGAACGACCATCCGTCGGGCGACTCCGTGGTGGCATCGACCCATGAGCTGACCTCGAAGGCATAGCCCAGATCATTGGGCTGTGATTCCCTAACGCGGTTGCCCTCCTCATCGAGGAAGTAGAACTGCTGGTTCTGATTGCCCCATCCATTGTTGGAATAGGTACCGACACAGTAGCTGTCGACGCGCACGTCCCAGATATGGTCGTTCTGGTAGAGGTTGCGGATGACGTAGTTGCCATTATCCATCTGGACGATGAGCCACTGCGACTTTTCGCCGTCCAGCTCGTCGGTCATGCAGACATAGCGGCGCAGCTCGGGTGAGTCCTGGCGCACACCGTCGTAGGTGATATACTGACCAGTCTTGGCATTCTGGATGTTGAAGGTCAGCATGTCGTCGGAAGTAAAGATCCAGTAGCTCTCGTCGCTCTGCGTGCCGCTGTTCTGATAAAAGAGCGGGGTGTTACGCCCCAGAGTAGCGCCATCGACCACGCATCCCTGCGTGAACTGCTGGCACACAATTTGATAGCGCTGGCCAGCCTCGAAATGGGGTGATGCCCAGAGGCTGGCAGCGCTTAATAAAGTTAGTAATAGTAGCTGTAGACGTTTCATAATGGCGGGACGTTTCAATAGGCGAAGAGCGGATAGGCCTTCATGGTCTCGTTGACACGCTGACGCACGCTGGCAATAACCTCTTCGTTGGTGGGGTCGTTGAGCACTTCCTCGATCAGCTCGGCAATGAGCACCATCAGGTCTTCCTTCGCACCACGGGTGGTGATGGCAGGTGTGCCCAGGCGGATGCCACTGGTCTGGAAGGCCGAGCGAGTGTCGAAGGGCACCATGTTCTTGTTCACCGTGATGTCGGCTGCCACGAGGGCGTTCTCAGCCACCTTACCCGTCAGCTCGGGATACTTCGGGCGCAGGTCGACAAGCATGGAGTGGTTGTCGGTGCCGCCGCTGACGATGGCGAAGCCGCGCTTGATGAGCTCATCGGCCAGCACCTTGGCGTTCTTCTGCACCTGCACGGCCCATTCCTTGAACTCGGGCTGCAGTGCCTCGCCGAAGGCCACGGCCTTGGCAGCGATGACATGCTCGAGCGGACCACCCTGCTGTCCGGGGAACACTGCCGAGTTGAGCAGTGCCGACATCATCTTGATTTCTCCCTTCGGAGTCTTCAGGCCCCAGGGATTCTCAAAGTCCTTACCCATCAGGATGATACCGCCACGAGGGCCGCGGAGGGTCTTGTGCGTGGTAGAGGTGACGATGTGGGCATACTTCACGGGATTGTCGAGCAGTCCGGCTGCGATGAGTCCTGCAGGATGAGCCATGTCGATCATGAGCAGGGCACCCACCTTGTCGGCAATCTCACGCATACGCTTGTAGTCCCACTCACGGCTGTAGGCCGATCCGCCGCCGATGATGAGCTTCGGCTGATGCTCGATGGCCAGCTGCTCCATCTCGTCGTAGTCCACGCGTCCGGTCTCCTTGTTCAGGTTGTAGCCGACAGGCTTATAGAGGATACCACTCGTGTTGACCAGCGAGCCGTGACTCAGGTGTCCGCCATGAGCCAGGTTCAGACCCATAAAGGTGTCGCCGGGCTTCAGCACTGCCAGAAGGACTGCGGCGTTGGCCTGGGCTCCGGAGTGGGGCTGCACATTGGCATACTCGGCATCGAAGAGCTTGCAGACACGCTCGATGGCGAGGCGCTCGACCTCGTCCACCACCTGACAGCCACCGTAGTAGCGCTTGCCAGGATAGCCCTCGGCATACTTGTTGGTCAGCCATGAGCCCATGGCCTGCATCACCTCGTCGCTGACGAAGTTCTCGCTGGCAATCAGTTCAATACCCTTCAGCTGGCGCTGATGTTCTCGCTCAATCATCTCGAAGATGGCGTTGTCTCTTTTCATTGTTGTAGTGATGGAATTAAAATGATATGACATTTAGGCTGCAAAGTTACGAATTTTATTTCAATCAGCCAAGTAATTCGTCGAAAAACATCAAGAGTGCGAGAAGGCCTTGCCCCTCGCACTCCATTATTTTGTGTTTGGTTGTGGTAAGCGTTAAGTTACACGATGCCCTGAGCCATCATGGCCTTGGCCACCTTCATGAATCCTGCCACGTTGGCACCCTTCACATAGTTGATGTAGCCGTCGGGCTGAGTGCCATACTTCACGCAGTTCTCGTGAATGTCGTTCATGATGCGCTTCAAATAGTCGTCGACCTCCTTGGCTGTCCAGCTCAGACGCTCGGAGTTCTGGCTCATCTCAAGTCCGCTCACGGATACACCGCCGGCATTGGAAGCCTTACCAGGAGCATAGAGCAGCTTAGCCTCCTGGAAGATCTTAATGGCCTCAGGCAGCGAAGGCATGTTGGCACCCTCGGCCACGGCAATGATGCCATTGTTGACCAGAGCCTGAGCCTCCTCACCGTTGATCTCATTCTGAGTGGCGCAAGGCAGGGCGATGTCGGCCTTCTCATACCAGGGACGCATTCCCTCGTGATACTGAGCCGTGGGATACTCCTCGACGTACTCCTTGATACGTCCGCGCTCAACGTTCTTCAGCTCCATGATGTAGTCGAGCTTCTCACGATCGATGCCGTCGGGATCGTAGATATAGCCGTCGCTGTCGCTCATCGTCATGACGGTAGCACCCAGCTGGAGGCACTTCTCGGCAGCATACTGAGCCACGTTTCCTGCACCAGAGATAAGCACCTTCTTGCCCTTGAGCTCAATGCCGCGAGTAGCCAGCATCGAAGTGAGGAAGTAGACGCAGCCATAGCCCGTAGCCTCAGGACGGATGAGTGAGCCGCCGAAGGGAATACCCTTACCGGTGAGTACGCCCTGGAACTGATGGGTCAGCTTCTTGTACTGTCCGAAGAGATAGCCTACCTCACGTCCGCCGACGCCGATGTCACCTGCAGGTACGTCCTCATCGGGACCGATGTGGCGATACAGCTCGTTCATGAAAGCCTGGCAGAAACGCATCACCTCAGCATCGCTCTTGCCACGAGGCGAGAAGTCGGAGCCACCCTTGGCACCGCCCATAGGCAGCGTGGTCAGCGAGTTCTTGAATGTCTGCTCAAAAGCCAGGAACTTCAGAATACCCAGGTTTACGCTCTTGTGATAGCGGATACCACCTTTGTACGGGCCAATGGCGTTGTTGTGCTGGATGCGGTAGCCCATGTTGGTCTGAACCTGTCCCTTGTCATCAACCCAGGTGACACGAAACTCCATCACTCTGTCGGGAATGCAAAGGCGCTCGATGAGATTCGACTTCTCGAACTCAGGATGCTTGTTGTACTCCTCCTCAATTGTAGGAAGAACTTGACTCACGGCCTGGATGTACTCAGGCTCATTGGGAAAACGCTGCTGGAGCATTTCTACTACTTGTTGAGCATTCATAATCTTTTACCTTTAAATTGAACTATAATTAAGACTTTATTTATTGGCTCTGAATTACAGGTTGCAAAGTTAAAGCAAAAAAACGAATCCCGCAACAATTTATCCGAAAAAATAAAGAAATGGTATCAAAATGTTACGATTTAATGATTTTCGTCAACCATTTGACATCATCCGGCGCTCTTTTGGTTTCATTTTGGCATACACGCGCCATTCGTTTGCCCCATTCTGGCACTTATCCAGGTAATCTTCGTCATACATATGCTTGTAGGCCTCCATCTCGAAGGGGTTCAGATAGTAGGACGCATTGCGCATATACCGGTTTTGAGGCCATGCCCGCAAGCTATACCATATATATAATGTATAGTAGCAGAGCCAGGAGTTGTGTGTCGACTGTGCCTGACGCAGATGGATGGTCTCGTGTCTTTTCAAGCTGCCCCCGTATTTGTTGATGCGGTCGGCTTCCTCCTTGGTATGGGCAAGAATAAAGCCGAAAAACATCATTGCGTCGTAGTTGCGGCGCAGCCAGAAGCCCTCCTTCACTGCCGTCATATCGACGATGCGACTGGGGCGGCGGGCCCTCATCATCAGCCAAAACAGTTTGAACGGGTTGTTCATCAGTAATCGCTAAACCTCAGGATGAAAAGACGATTCTAGTTATGTTAATGAAAACAGGCTGGCGTACCAGAGAGGACGCCAGCCTGCTGCTGTCATTGGGAAGGGATGCAGGACTTTAGAAGAGGTGACGATTGTCCTCAACCTTAGCCTTCTCCATCAGCACGTTGAACACACCCGACTGGATGTAGGAAATAGCACGGCTGATGAGGTTGTTCTCCTGTTCACGACGGTCAAACTCATGCTCGTCGGGAGCAATGCGATTGAGCACGTTGAAGAGGAACACACCGTTCGAGCCCTTCACGACATTCTTCGATGCCTCTCCGTTGGCCACAGCTGCCACAGCGCCGCAGAGACCACGCTCCTGCTGACCCTTGACATTCACTGCGGTGGGGAAGGTGATATGGCTGATGGTGTCGACAATAGCGCCCTTCTGCACGGCCTCAGCCACAGTCTTGGCACCGCCGAGCTGCTTGATGAGCATGTCGGCTTTCTTGTCCTTGAGAACCTCAGCACGGAGGAATGACTCCACGCTCTTCTGATCGAGGAAGCCCTTCGGATGAATCTTGGTGAGTGCAACAACCATGAAGCGGCCGTCGGCAGAGTTACGGAAGATCTCAGAGATGTTACCCTCGTTGGCCTTGGCGAAGACCCACTTCACAGCGTCACGGGTGTTGGGCAGGGGATTCTCATAGCCAATGCTGTTGGCATTGCTCTGGAGGTTCTCCTGGGTGAGCACCTGGAAGTTGTACTTGGCGGCATTCTTGTCGAGATCGTCGGCAGTAGAGCACTCGCTGATGTACTGGCTGAACTTATTGTAGGTATTCTCCTCAGTGTCGTTGGAGAAGCGCACCTCATTGCTGACGATGGTCACGTCGTAGAGGGTGGCGTTCTTGCGCTGCTTGACGACATAGAGCATCACGCCCTGTCCCTGAAGGGTGAGCTGCTGAGGCTCGTTGATGGCTGCGTTGCGCACAGAGTTGAGAATGTTCAGCACCATAGGATCGACGTTCTCCTGATTCTGGTAGATATCGGCGCTGATCCACTCGTCGGCCACGGTCTGACCGATGCTTGCAGCAACGCTGTCGAGGCTGATGCCGCTCTTGAGCACTGCCATCAGGCTGTCGGCACGCTTCACAGCATCGTCGAAGCTCTGTCCCGGCACACCAATGTACTTGTAGTTGACGGAGTCAATGTCGACATAGCGACGATTGAGCTTGGCGACGGCCATGTTCTCAACCATCTTGTTGCTCTCAAAGGTATTGTAGCTGAAAGGCTCAGTGACCTGCTTCTCCGACATGGAGTCGAGGCGTGCAAAGAGGCTCGGAGAGATGCGCTTCAAACCATTGGCGTTGTAGGGCATGCCCTCGCGATAAGCGATAGTCGAGCGATGTGAGCCAGTGATGTCGGTAAGGCTCATGCTATCAGCCTTCAGCTCCTCAGCTGCCTCGAGCAGACCGTTGCGAAGATTGGTCATATCGGTCTCAGATGGAACGACATTGCAGACGACATACTTCACGTCGCGGGTCTCGCGGTTCCACTGGAACATGTTCTTCATCTCATCGTACTTTGCCTTGAGGTCAGCATCGCTGATGGTGACGTCATTGTCGTTGATGGTGGAGTAAGCCAGAGAAGCGAGCTCAATCTGACTCTCAGTAGAGCGTCCGTCAAAAGCCAACTTGGCAGAAGCCTCGTTGGAGAGGATGCACGACTGGAGCAGGGTCATATACTTCTGGGCGAGGAGGCTCTGACGCAGAATCTTCTCGACGCTCTTCCAATAACGGTCGAACTCCTCGAGCTGCTCAGGAGCCTGCTGCTGCATGTAGGCATAGACCTGTGTGACGTTGTTGTAGTCGAACATGCCAGTCTGCTGGTTGTAGAACATGGGGATGAGGGGAAGGTTGCCACGCTGGAGCAGCGGGTGCGTACCCTCGGCGAGAATGTTCTTGATCTCCTCGTCAGTGACACCAAGTCCGAGCTTCTTGGCCTCGGCCTCGATGATGCTGTTGCGCACATAGTCGTTCCACACGAACTCGCGCAGCTGGTCTTCCTCAACGTTCTGTCCGAGCTGCTTGAACACGTTCTTGTACTCTTCGATGCTACTCTGATAGTCCTGGATGGACAGTTTGCTGCCCATCACCTCACCTACTTGTTGGCGAGCCTGATTGCTCGAGGTCTCGCACGATCTTGTAAAGTCAGTCGCAATGAAGCCAAACAGAGCCAGACCGATGATACCCACCAGCCAAGGTCCCCAGCTTCTGATTTTTCCAATTGCTGCCATTTAAGTGTTTAATGATTTTAATGTTATTTTTTACTTTTATTTTGACTCTATTTTCAATTCAGCCGACAAAGGTACTAATTTTGCGCGAAACTTCAGCATATTTTTACGAAAAATTGTCTTTTTCGATGACTTTTAGCCTCACAAGCTCTATTTTTGTGGCTGTATTCTTCACAATTTTGAATTCATAGCGCCCAATTGTCACTACTTCATTGAGTTTTGGGAAGCTCTGATATTCGTGAAGGATGTACCCGCCTACTGTCATATATTCGTCACTCTCAGGGAGCCCCAATCCGAAGAGCTCGTTGACCTTCTCTATCTCCAGACGGGCCGAAAGCAGATATTCACCATTGTCGAGCCGCTTGGCTATATAGTTCACGGAATCGTGTTCATCCTCAATGTCACCGAAGATCTCCTCGACGATGTCCTCGAGGGAGATGAGTCCGCTGGTGCCGCCAAACTCGTCCACCACCACGCCAAGTGACTTTTTCTGCTGGAGCAGCGTCTGCATCATGTGGCTGGCCAGCATCGTCTCAGGCACGAAGGTCATTGTGCGGATTTGCTTTGTCCAGTCAGTAGGGTTACGAAACATCTCCTGCGAGTGGATATAGCCTATGATGTGGTCGATGTCCTCATGATAGACGACAATCTTCGAGTGTCCGCTCTCGATGAAGCGCTGTTTCAGCTCGTCGATCGATGCAGTATCCTCAACGGCATCAATCTCTGTTCGCGGCACCATACAGTCACGCACCTTCGTCTCTGAGAAGTCGAGAGCATTCTGGAAGATACGCACCTCCTCCTCAATCTCCTCATCAGTCCGGGCATTGTCGATGCTGGATTGAACGAGATAGTCGAGGTCGACCTTGGTAAACTCCTTGTCTTCGTCCTCGCTGCTCATCTTGATACCCACCAGTCGCAACAGACCTTTTGACAGCAAGGTAGCGAAGCGTGATATGGGCCAGAGCACGACATAGCACAGCCAGGCGGGAACGGCAAAGAAGGTGAGCATAGCGTTGGGGTTGGCCTTGAACGTGGTCTTGGGCAGGAACTCACCCGTGAAGAGTACGATGAGCGTGGAGAGCAGCGTGTCGGCAGTGACGCGCGATGCATCATCCAGCCCACTGAACAGAGTCTGGTCAAAGATCTGGGCGAAGAGGATACCATAAATGACGAGTGCGATGTTGTTGCCAACAAGCATCGTCGACAGGAAATTGCTGGGATGACTGTAGAAGAGGTCTATCGCCCGCTGCGACAGTCCGTTCTTCTCGCGTGCCACCTCAGCCAGGAGTCGGTTGCTCGACACAAAGGCAATCTCCATACCTGAGAAGAAGGCGGAGAAGACCATAGAGATAAGCAGTCCGATGATGAGTGATGTCATAGGTTCAATATTTTCTATGTTTCTGCGGTGCAGGACGAACATAGGGTTCTTCCGCCAGGCTGTCGTTCTGCTCTGTGGCTGCCGGTTCTTCTTCTTCAGCCTCCATATCGGATGCCATGAAGGATCCTTTGGAGTTCGTCACGAGATAGTGCTCCATCTTCTCGTCGCTGCGGAAATAGGAGCCTTCCATCGTTCGCTCAGGAGTGACCACTCGCGAGAAGACCGTAGAATAGAACTCGTGCTTCATCCCATCCCAGTAAAGTTCCTCACTGGTGTAGATCAGGCCTTTGACATTACGAATACTCACGCGACCGCGCAGTTTCCAAAGCCTCATCTTGTCGAAATACCATGCTGTATCTGCCTGGATATAAGCCTGCACATGAAACTGCTCGTCGAACTGTTCGAAGAAAATACCTTTCATAAACTCCCATCGCGAAGGCTGGCGAACAGTATTCACATCCCACCGTTCTGTGACAATGCGATACTTGATGACTCCCGAGTCACTGATGAGGGTGTTCACACCATAGGTTGTCATCATCGAGACAGAGTCTTCGGGATTCACAGCACTGGCTATATGCTCCTGTGCCTCACTGCACGACAGTACTGACGACAATTGCAGCGACAGCAACACGAGTGCCGTCATCAGCTTTGCCTGACTGCGAAACGAGTGCCTATTCTTCTGAGTCATAGCCTAGTCAATCCTGAACTTAGCAAACCACCGCTGGTTGAAGGTCAAAGAGACATTGATGCGGAAGGTATTTTCAGTGATCAGGTCCTTAGCTGAAGCACGTAGCCACTGAGCACTCACATTCAGCACAGAGCGCCCCTCACGTTTGTTCAAGATAGGAATGCCCAATCCGGCAGTGACACTCAGCTCCTTAGGGCCATCCTGTCCATTAATCTTATAATAAGGTGTGGCATAGCCCAATCCGAAGCGATAATGCACATGCATGAGGTACTTGCTGGGATGGAAGGGGTCGGGCACATAATCCATTCCCAGGCTCACTCGCGTACGGTCAGACAGCAGTCCGCTCTTCAGGGAATAGCGGCTCGACTGCTCATCGTAACTGGGATAGTCCACACTACCCCACTTCTGCTGCGAGAAGTCGGCGGCAATGGTGAGACGCTGACGATGCTCCCATGAAAGTCCGACGCCATAGGTCATGGGCAGCTCTAAGCCATTCTTGATAACGAACGAAGTGGTGTCGCTGACCAGCGTCGACGTATTTACATTGACGATTTCGCACGAAGGATCGGCACCGAGCTTATGACCCAGACCCAAAGTAGTACCTAAGACGAACTTGTCGAGCTTGCCCATCTTCTGTTCCCACTGGAGGCCGAGGTCAATCTTATAGCTGTTGACACTTGCCTTGTATGTCTTTGACAGCGAGTTGACCGTCTGGCTGGCCGTCGACGATACGCTACGTTTGTAGTTTCCCCAGACGTAAGCCACGTTGACACCCACAGACAGCGGTTTCACAGGATTCCATCCTGCTCCCACAAATCCCTGATGCAAGCCTCCCGATCCAGTATAGGATTCAGTGATGGTGCCCACGGAATTATTCAGATAGGTGCTCGAGGTATAGGAATAGCCCACATCGCTGAGGGGAAGCAAGCCGAAGCTGACACCCAGGTTCTTGCGCATGCGAAACAGTCCTACGGCATAGTCGATGTTAGCACTGCGGGTGTTGACACTGACCTTCTTCTCCTTGAAATTGGTGAACTGACCTGACAGGCCCACATCAAAAAGCATCGAGAGTGAATCGACGGCCGAATAGGATGCCGGGTTGAGCGTATTGACCAACGTACCCTGACGCATACCGATACCCGTTCCGTTCATTCCCCGGTTAAAGCCCTGCGACTGGTCGCCGAGGACGCCAAGACCATACTGACTATATGGAGAGATTGTACCGCTCTGAGTGGTTTGGGCTGCGCCCGAAAGCACCATCGCGGCAGCAAAAATGCTGCTTGCTATTCTCTTTTTCATGATGAATCAATGTTTCAGCGTGCAAAATTATTAAAAAAAATCGAACTAAACGCATTGAAAGTGGAAAATATAGCGTAATTTTGCATCGTGAAACGTTTTAAAAACATTTTTAGGACTCTTTGGGTGGCCATCATAGCATGTGCTGCATGCTGTTCTGTGCGTGCCCAGGAAGCTCAGACGAACCTCATGGACAGTGTGGAAATAGGACTGCTGACCTGTTCACCGCACAATGAGGTTTACAGTCTCTATGGCCATACGGCCATTCATTACCACGATCTGCGTACAGACAGGCACTGGGTGTTCAACTATGGTGTCTTCGACTTCAAGAAGCCTCACTTCGTCTGGCGGTTCATCATGGGCAAGACCGACTATATGCTAGAGTGCACTGGGAGTTTCAACAGGTGGTGCGACTATTACCGGAAATGGGGTAGCCAGGTGGAGGAGCAGATCCTCGATCTCACTCCTAACGAGAAACTGCAGCTTCAGCGGGCACTGGCCAAGAATCTTGAAGACCCGGTATATCGTTATAACTTCTTCTACGACAACTGCTCCACCCGTCCCCGAAACATCATCGAGAAGTGCCTTGAAGGTACAGTGAGCTATAAGCCTCGCCCTGACTGCGACGACCTCACCTTCAGGCAGATGATACACCAATGCACTGAGGGGCACCCCTGGGCTTCCTTCGGCAATGATCTGTTGCTGGGACTGAAAGCCGACCAGAAGACCACCCAGCGCGAGCGCCAGTTCCTGCCGTCATACCTCAGCTGGGACTTCGACCACGCTACCGTCACCCGGCACGATGGCTCGCGTCCGCTGGTGCTTCGGAAAGTGACGCACGTACCCTTGGGCACACAGCTTCCCCAGAGCGAGTTTCCCCTCTCTCCTCTCGCGTGTACATTATTATTATTAGGAGTGTCCGCAGCCATCGCCATATATGAATGGAAGAAGAAAACGACACTGGCTTGGTGGGACGCGCTGCTGATGCTGGTCAGCGGCCTGGCAGGATGCATCCTGCTCCTGATGTTCTTCTCTGAGCACCCCACTACCAGCACCAACCTCCAGATACTGGTGCTCAATCCGCTGGCGCTGGTATTCATTCCCTCTGTCATCCGCAGGCGCAAAACCTACTGGTTTCACCTCAACGAGGTGCTGCTCTGCGCCTTCCTGGTAGGTTATAATTTCCAGCGCTATGACACATCGATGCTGATTGTGGCATTATGTTTGCTGTTAAGATGCATGATACACCGTTATAATGAAAAATAGATATCTCTACATCACGCTGCTCGCCGTCATGGGGTTCAGCACGGAAATCAAATCAGAAGAGGCTCGTCCCCAGAGCGTGCCGCGTCTGATTATCAACATTGTCATCGACCAGTTGCGCACCGACTATATGGAGGCTTTCTCCCCTCTTTATTCCGACGGTGGGCTGAAACGCCTGCTTAATGAGGGGAAAGTGTTCGTCAATGCTTCCTATCCCTTTATGCCCGTCGACAGGGCATCGGCCATCGCAGCGATTGCCACAGGCACCACACCTTATTATAATAGTATAGTGGGATGGCGGTGGCTCAACCGCGAGACCCTGCGTCCCGTAGGATGCGTCGACGATCCTCAGTTCACTGGTATCTTCACCTCCGAGAAAGTTTCGCCGTCGGGCATTTCCACATCTTCCTTCGGCGACGAGCTGAAAGTCGCTACTGGAGGAAAATCGCTGGTATATGCCATTGCGCCATACAGCGACGCTGCCATCTTGTCGGCCGGACACGCTGGCGACGCTGCATTCTGGATTGACGATGCCCAAGGAGAATGGTGCTCGTCGTCATACTACCAGCAGACGCTGCCCATGTGGCTGCAGAACTACAACAGCCAGCAGGCTCTGGCACGAAAGATCAACGGCATCAGTTGGGATCCGCTGCACGAGTTCTCCGGTGCGTTCAACTATTTCCTTCAGGCTAACAGCAACAACAAGCCCTTCAAGCATAAGTTCTCAGGCGACAGCCGCTTCCTCGACTTCAAGGAGAGTGCGCTCATCAATGCCGAGATCACTGATATGGCCCAGTACTGCATCGGACACACAGGAATAGGTACTGACAAGATTCCCGACCTGCTCTGTCTCACTTATTATGCAGGGACCTTCGGACATCAGCGGGTGACAGATTGTCAGATGGAGCTACAGGACACTTATGTCCGCCTGGATCGTGAGCTGAGCAAGCTTATGGCCTATACCGACCATTTCTTCGGCCGCAACGAAGTGCTCTATGTCGTCACCAGCACAGGATATAACGACGTGGAGACGTCCGACTACGACTCCTTCCGCATCCCCACAGGCACGTTCTACATGAACCGGACGGCAAACCTGATGAATATGTATATGGGAGCCATCTGGGGACAGGGCAACTATGTGGAAGCCACATTCCGCAATCATATCTTCCTCAACCACAAGCTGCTTGAGACCAAGAAGATCAGCATCAGCGAGGCCACCAGCCGCGCACAGGAGATCGTGGCGATGATGTCGGGCGTGCGCAATGTATACACGTCGCTCCAGCTTCTCACTAGCCAGAACACACAGATAGAGCGAATCCGAAATGCCTTCCATCCTGAGCGCTGCGGCGACGTCATCATCGAGGTGGCTCCCGGCTGGCGCATTCTCAACGAAGACACGCAACAAAGTGAGCTGTCGATAGCCTCGTTCACGCCCTTCCCCATCATTTTCTGCGGATCAGGCATGAAGGCTGAACGCATCGCTACCCCAGTCACTACTGACCGGATTGCCCCCACCCTGGCACGCACCATTCGCATCCGTGCGCCCAATGCATGCTCTTCAGAACCATTATTTTGAGTTTTTTTGCCGTTATGAGCAAAAAAATGTGTACCTTTGCACCCGATTAAGAAAAATGCCTTCCGAAAAGGCAGTCATTGCACACCGCAAACTTGTAATAAATAGTCAATTGTAAATCGAAAAATCGTAAATAGAAAAGATGAATTTCAATAAGATTCTCAAGTCACTCTTCGGCGACAAATCGTCGCGCGACATGAAACTCATACAGCCTTTCGTAGAAAAAATAAAGGCGCAGACACCAAAGGTAGAAGGCCTTGACAACGATGCCCTCCGTGCCCGTACCAAGGAGATACGCCAATACGTGCAGGCAGCTGCATCAGAGCAGAAAGCAGAGATTGAACAACTGAAGTCAACCATCGAACAGACACCGCTTGATGAGCGCGCCGAAATCTTCGCCAAAGTCGACAAGCTCGAAAAGGAAGCTCTTGAAGTATACGAGAAAGCCCTCGACGAGGTGATGCCCGAAGTTTACGCCATCGTCAAGGAGACCGCCCGTCGCTTTGCCGAGAATGAGGAGACCGTCGTCACGGCCAACGACTTCGACCGCGAGCTGGCCGGCGACCCCAAGAAGGATTTTATCACCATCGACGGCGACAAAGCCATCTATCACAATCACTGGACCGCTGGCGGCAACGACCTGAAATGGGAGATGGTGCACTACGACGTGCAGCTCTTCGGTGGTGTCGTCCTCCATCAGGGTAAGATTGCCGAGATGGCTACGGGTGAAGGTAAGACCCTCGTGGCTACCCTGCCCGTATTCCTCAACGCCCTGACGGGTAACGGCGTGCATGTGGTCACCGTCAACGACTACCTGGCTAAGCGTGACTCTGAGTGGATGGGACCGCTCTATATGTTCCACGGACTGAGCGTCGACTGTATCGACAAGCACCGCCCCAACTCACCTGAGCGCCGCAAGGCCTATCAGGCTGACATCACCTTCGGAACGAACAATGAGTTTGGTTTCGACTATCTGCGCGACAATATGGCCATCTCGCCCGCCGACCTCGTACAGCGAGCTCACAACTATGCCATCGTCGACGAGGTCGACTCCGTGCTCATCGATGATGCCCGTACGCCGCTTATCATCAGCGGTCCGGTGCCCAAGGGCGAAGTGCAGATGTTTGAAGAATACCAGCCCCTGGTCGAGAAGCTCGTGGGCGTGCAGCGTCAGCTGGCCACACAGTTCCTCGCCGAAGCCAAGCAGAAGATCAGCGAAGGAATGGAGAAGAACGACAAGAAACTGCTCGACGAGGGCTTCCTGTCACTCTACCGCTCGCACAAGTCACTGCCCAAGAACAAGCCCCTCATCAAGTTCCTCTCTGAGGAAGGTATCAAGGCCGGCATGCTGAAGACCGAGGAGACCTACATGGAGAACAACAACCGCCGCATGCCTGAGTGCGTGGAGCCGCTCTACTTCGTCGTCGACGAGAAGCTGAATTCCTGCGACCTCACGGATAAGGGTACCGCCTGGCTCGCAGGTCAGGTCAACGATCCTCAGCTCTTCGTGCTTCCTGACATCGCCGCCCAGCTGTCGGCCCTCGAGGCCGAGACTGGCCTGACTGACGAAGAGCGCGTCAACAAGAAAGACGAGCTGATGAGCCACTACGCCGTCCAGAGCGAGCGAGTGCATACCCTCCAGCAACTGCTGAAGGCCTACACGATGTTCAACAAGGACGATGAATACGTGGTCATCGACGGCGAAGTGAAAATCGTCGACGAGCAGACCGGACGTATCATGGAGGGACGCCGCTGGAGCGACGGTCTGCATCAGGCCGTTGAAGCTAAGGAGCACGTCAAGGTCGAGGCTGCCACGCAGACCTTTGCCACGATCACGCTTCAGAACTATTTCCGCATGTATCACAAGCTGGCTGGTATGACCGGTACCGCCATCACTGAGGCTGGCGAGTTCTGGGACATCTATAAGCTCGATGTGGTCGAGATACCCACCAACCGTCCTGTCGCCCGTAACGATATGGACGACCGCGTCTACAAGACCGCCCGCGAGAAATATCGTGCCGTCATCGACGAGATCATTCTCATGCGCACATCAGGAAGGCCCTGCCTCGTAGGTACCACATCAGTGGAAATCTCCGAGATGCTCTCCAAGATGCTCTCAATGCGCAAGATCCCCCATCAGGTGCTCAACGCCAAGCTCCACCAGAAGGAGGCTGATATCGTCGCGCTGGCTGGTCAGTCGACACTCGGATCAGCATTCATCTCAGCCGACGGACGCGCCTATTGCGACAAGCCCTCCGCCGTGCGTCACAACGAGGAGCTGGCCGCCAACGATAAGAAGTTCGCTGGCATTGACACCAATGACGTCAAGGAAGACAGTCGCTTGCTGGGAGCAGTGACCATCGCCACCAATATGGCCGGTCGTGGTACGGATATCAAGCTCTCACCTGAGGTGAGGGCTGCCGGAGGACTGGCCATCATCGGCACAGAGCGCCACGAGAGCCGCCGTGTGGACCGCCAGCTGCGTGGTCGTGCCGGACGTCAGGGGGACCCGGGCAGCAGCGTGTTCTACGTCTCGCTGGAGGACAAGCTCATGCGTCTGTTCGCCTCTGAGCGCATCGCCCGCGTGATGGACCGTCTGGGCTTCAAGGAGGGCGATATGATTGAGAGTTCAATGATCTCCAACAGCATCGAGCGCGCACAGCGCAAGGTCGAGGAGAACCATTTCGGCGTGCGTAAGCGCCTGCTCGAATACGATGATGTGATGAACAAGCAGCGCACCGTAATCTACGAGAAGCGCCATCACGCATTGATAGGCGAGCGTATCGGAATGGATATCGCCAACACCATCTGGGACCGCGTGTCGAACGTCATCGAGCGCAACGACTACACGGGCTGTAAGGAAGATTTCATTCGTCTCTTCGGAATGGAGGTGCCTTTCACCGAGGAGCAGTTCCTCGACACACGTCATCGCGATGAAATGGCAGAGAACGCCTTCCAGGCAGCCCTCACCCACTTCAACCGTCGCACCGACCGCATCTGCGAGGTGGCATGGCCCATCATCAAGCAAGTCTACGAGAATCAGGGCAGCATGTATGAGCGCATCCTCGTGCCCATCACCGACGGCCGCCGCAACTACAACATCGCCTGCAACCTCAAAGAGGCTTACGAGACGGAGTGCAAGTCGGTAGTCAAGGAGTTTGAGAAACAGATTCTTCTCCACATCATCGACGAGGCGTGGAAGGAGAACCTGCGCGAGCTCGACGAGCTGCGCCACAGCGTGCAGAACGCCAGCTACGAGCAGAAAGACCCGCTGCTCATCTTCAAGCTTGAGAGTGCTAAGATCTGGGACAATATGATCAATGAGATGTACAACCGTGTTGTCACTATCCTCACCCGCTCGCAGATTCCTGAGCTGCAGAACCAAGAGGTGAAAGAGGCTGCACCCGAGCAGCATACCAACCGCCAGCAGTACACCGAGAACAAGCAGTCGGCCAACGAGGAGCAGCTCGTCGACCAGAACCAGCAGGCTGCCGCCAGCCACGACACGCGCGCCCAGCAACCCCGCAACCCCATCATGAAGGACAAGTTGCCCGGTCGCAACGATCCCTGCCCCTGCGGCAGCGGCAAGAAGTTCAAGAACTGTCACGGACGAGGCCTGGTATAATTGTCAAATAGTGAAATAGTATAATAGTACAATTGTGAAATAGTTCAATTGTCAAATAGTCCATCCTACCGATGATCAAGATTGAAAACCTGAAAAAGAGCTTCGGCCAGACAACGGCCTGCGACATCGACGCACTCACCATCAACGACGGCGACCTGCTGGGACTCGTAGGCAACAACGGAGCCGGCAAGACCACCCTCTTCCGACTCATACTCGACCTGCTTGAGCCCGACGAGGGCAGCGTCGACAACGACGGCATCGCACCCTCGCAGTCGGAAGAGTGGAAGCAGTTCACGGGCGCATACATCGACGAGGGATTCCTCATCGACTACCTCACGCCCGAAGAGTACTTCGCCTTCCTGGCAAAGATCAGCTTCATGAGCAAGGAGACACTCGACGAGCGACTCGCCACCTTCGAGCATTTCGCTGGAGGCGAGGTGCTGGGACAGAAGAAACTCATCAGAAACCTCTCGGCAGGCAACAAGCAGAAAGTGGGCATCATCTCAGCACTACTCAGACAGCCCAAGCTGGTCATCCTCGACGAACCGTTCAACTTCCTCGACCCCACCAGCCAGAGCATACTCAAGCACATGCTCACCGACTACAGCAAGGCCACAGGAGCCACGATTCTGCTCAGCAGCCACAACCTGCAGCACACCATCGACATCTCCACACGCATCGTGCTGCTGGAGAAAGGACACATCATCAGAGACATACAAAACGACAGCGAAGAGGCCCGTCAACAGCTCGTAGAGTATTTCGAAGAAAGGGTTTAATCAACAAAAATCAACTTTTTTTGAAAAAAGAGCTAAAAAAATTTTCATATCCCGTTGAAAATGAGTATCTTTGCAGTCCGATTTCAGAAACACATTAAAAATACAAGGAGAAAGTAACATGACTAAGGCAGAAATTGTCAACTCTATCGCACAGCGCACAGGCGTCGGCAAGCCCGACGTAGCCGCAACAGTCGAAGCACTGATGGAAGAAATACGCAACAGTCTCGCTGTTAACAAAGAGAACGTTTACCTGCGCGGATTCGGCAGCTTCATCGTCAAGCATCGCGCCCGCAAGACCGCTCGCAACATCTCGAAGAACACCACCCTCGTCATCGAGGCTCACGACCTGCCGGCATTCAAGCCCTGCAAGAGCTTCATCGAGAAGATGGCCAAAGGCGAGTAAACAAACAGGAGTTCAAATTATCTAACATTAAACCCATTCAATCATGCCAAACGGAAAGAAAAAGAAGGGCCACAAAATGGCTACGCACAAGCGCAAGAAGCGCCTGCGCAAGAACCGCCATAAGAGCAAGTAAATCAAACTGGCGGACTACACCAATTCGATGAAAGGAGCAGAACCCCGTTGCAGCATCCCAGGACGCTGTACCGGGATGAGGCTCCTTTTTTGATTTTCTATTACAATTAGTTTCAACGCTCAAGAGACATGACAAGCGAAGTAATCATTGATGTGCAACCCAAGGAGATATCCATCGCACTGCTCGAGGACAAGAGCCTGGTGGAATATCAGAACGAGCCGCGAGAGGCATCGTACGCCGTGGGAAACATCTACCTGGGACGTGTGCGAAAGCTCATGCCGGGACTCAACGCTTGCTTCGTCGATGTAGGAAGCGACAAAGACGCCTTCCTCCACTATCTTGACATGGGACTGCAGTTCAGCTCTTACGAAAAATACCTACGACAGGTAACCAGCGACCGCAAGAAACTCTTCCCCATTCAGAAGGCCACGCACATGCCTGACCTGCCCAAGGACGGCAGCATACAGAACTTCCTCAAAGTTGGACAGGAAGTGATGGTGCAAGTCATCAAGGAACCCATCAACACCAAAGGACCGCGACTCACCTGCGAACTCAGCTTCGCAGGGCGCTATATGGTACTTATGCCCTTTGGCGACAAGGTGTCCGTCAGCAGCAAGATCAAGCGCGGTGAAGAACGATCACGACTCAAACAGCTCGTACAGAGCATGAAGCCAAAGAACTTCGGAGTCATCGTCAGGACCGTAGCAGAAGGCAAACGAGCAGCCGAGCTCGACCAGGAGCTCAAGACACTCCTGCGCCGATGGGAAGACACCATCACAAGCGTGCAAAAGGCCACCACAGCGCCCAAGCTCATCTATGAAGAGGAGACAAGAACCGTAGCACTGCTGCGCGACCTCTTCAACCCCACCTATGACGGCATCTATGTGAACAATGACGAGATCTTCAAGCAGATTCACGACTACGTCAGCATGATCGCACCCGACAAGACCGAGATCGTGAAACTCTACAACGGCAAAGTTCCCATCTTCGACAATTTCAACGTCACCAAGCAGCTCAAGTCGGGCTTCGGACGAACCGTCAACTACAAACACGGGGCATACCTTATCATCGAGCACACAGAGGCCATGCACGTCGTCGACGTCAACAGCGGAACACGCATTAAGAAAGAAAACGGACAGGAAGCCAACGCCCTCGAGACCAACCTCGGAGCAGCCGACGAACTGGCTCGGCAGCTCAGGTTGCGCGATATGGGCGGAATCATCGTCGTCGACTTCATCGACATGAACCTGGCCGAAGACCGGCAGATGCTCTACGAACGCATGTGCGAGAACATGAAGAAAGACCGCGCTCGCCACAACATCCTGCCACTGAGCAAATTCGGACTCATGCAGATCACACGTCAGCGCGTACGCCCGGCAATGGACGTCGCAGTAGAGGAAAGCTGTCCCACATGTCACGGCACAGGAAAAATCAAGTCGAGCATCCTGTTCACCGACCAGCTGGAGAGCAAGATCGACCGTCTCGTCAACAAGATCGGCATCCGCCGCTTCACCCTCCACGTACACCCCTACGTGGCCGCCTTCATCAATCAGGGAGTCATCTCCCTCAAACGCCGCTGGCAGATGAAGTACGGGCTTGGCGTGCGAATCATTCCCAGTCAGAAACTGGCATTCCTGCAGTACGAGTTCTACGATCAGCAGCACCAATTCATCGACATGCAAGAGGAAAATGAGGTGACGAAGTAAACCATCAAGGGGCACTCCCCTTCCCTACTTCCAAGCCTGAAATCAAATCAAGCAGGATCTGGCAGCCATTTCACCAGATTCTGCTTTCTTTTTTGATTATATGGAACGTAATCCCATGAAATTTCAAAACCTAATATCACCAATATCACACCGGACATAACCAAATGAATTTCAGAGATATACAGTGTGATGTTATTGGTGATATTGTGATATTAGATAGGCAAAAAAGGGCATTCCCCACCAATTTTTGCTATCGTTTTACAACGAGGTACTCCGAGCCGTAACTGCTGCGATGGCAAGTAAGGGAGTCGGGAACACATCTTAGAGAGCGGAAACTATATGGTTACTAAAAAAATCTTCGAAAATTCAAATAATTTATGTTAAATAGTAGATTTCTAATATCACAATATCACCATTAATATCACACTTTAACTAATTACAAATCAAGATAATATACAATTGGTGATATTTATGATATTAGTTTTTGAAAAATCAATAGATGTATATTGCCAACCGAACACGGCACTTTTGAAGCAGTCCGACAGCCTCCTTGTATATACAAAGAGGCCGTACTTGTTGTACTAAAGTGCCGCAAAGCCACTACAAAGTAATATGTTTAGTACACCAAAGTATAATACTTACATCGGCAAACCAATATGTTTTTCTTCATCAACTCATATACTATCATACTGCAAACCCTTACACCCAGTCACTTTTACATGTAAAACACGAATTTTGTACCCTTCGAGCCTACACCGTCATAGTCAGCAGAAACTGGAAACTGGTTGATTAGCGTGTCAACATCTTCTTCTTCCAGATACTTGGTCAACTCTAATTCTATGGCCATCTTTCGCTCATTATAGCTCAGATTCCAGATACATTCACCCAGAACGGCATTTACTACCGTTCTTATCTCGTCCTGAGTGCGCCAAATGGAATCGAAGTCAGTCATTGTTCTGAAAGGCCTGAATAGACTAGGAATCTACCTGCAATCAAAGGTTCCTCTGTGATGTCTGTATAGAAAGAAGTCAGAGACGGGAACAGGTCTGCCAACCTCATCACTTTATCAAGCATGACATTGCAGACTCCACAATCTGGAGCCTTGATGTAGAACAGACACAGACGATTATCGGCTATCGTTTGCTCTATGTCCTTTATGTTTTTCAGGTGTTTCATTATTATTCAAACTAGCCATTAATCTTTCTGATTAATGACAAATCACCACTAGACAAAGCCTCAAAATTTGCCTCAATCTTCTCTATGTCCCAATCCCACCATTTCAGTTCCAGCAGATAGGCGATGAATTCGTCGTCAAAACGCATCCTGACCACTCGGCAAGGGTTTCCAACGGCAACAGCGTAAGGAGGAATGTCTGATGCCACCACCGAGTTGGCACCGATAATGGCTCCGTCGCCAATATGTACGCCTGGCATAATGGTTACATGCTGACCAATCCAGACGTCATTGCCCACAACAGTATCGCCCTTCAGAGGCAATTCATCTTTCACCGGAGCAATGGCACTTCCCCAGTCGCCACCAATGACATAAAACGGATAAGTCGTCACACCGTCCATCCTGTGATTGGCTCCATTCATCACAAACTCTACACCTTTGGCAATAGCGCAGAACTTGCCAATAATCAGCCGGTCGCCTATGAAGTCGTAGAAATGAGTGACATGCTTCTCAAATTGATTCGCTCCATCTACATCATCATAGTAGGTATAGTCGCCTATGATAATACGCGGATTCTTCACCACGTTTTTGATGAAGCAGAGGCTTGGAATCTTCGGATTCGGAAATGCCTCATTCGGATTGGGCCTGTTTTTTATATTCATAAATTGTATGAGTTCTCGTTACGTCATTGATAGCCTCAATGTTAATCTGTTACCACTTCATTGAAATGCTCCTTGCCCCAGGCTATCAGCGCTGTGAGTGCTGGCATCAGCGATTTGCCGGTCTCTGTAAGGGAATACTCCACTCGGGGAGGAACCTCCGGATAGACCTCACGATGAACGAGATGACTCTGCTCCAGATTCTTCAGTGTCTGCGAGAGCATCTTCTGGGAACAGTCCGTCATCATTAAAGCGCAATACGCCAGTCACTCCCGACCCTTGGTCGCCTACCTGTTGCCTTTCGCTGGTGTGAAGCATATAGAGCACCAGCATGGACCACTTATCGCCAAAACGACTCACTACTTGCCTGATAGGACAGGCTAAATACTCTGCTTTGATATCTGCCATAACTATTGAACGTGTTTACACGACAAAGGTAACCAATAGTTACCGAATTACCAAATAACACTTAGTTAATCTAAGTTAACGCCACCTTCGCAGAAGTCCGATAACATCACAATTCCTACTTTTTGGTAACTATCTCACCAAAAAGTGCCTTCTTGTGGGATTGAAAAACTTATCGTACCTTTGCACTCGAAATCAAACAAATAACAGTTTAAACGAATAAGAATTATGAAACAGATTGAGACAATTAAGAGTGGTAAGAATTACAGCGCAGTAAGCGTAGGTAAGATGAGTGAGATTATCGAGCAC
>ONLL01000043.1 GCA_900318685.1 uncultured Prevotellaceae bacterium
AGGTACGAATCCAATTTGAAATACAATGCTGAGAAAGACCTTTTTCTTTCTCAAATGCATTTCTTGACTTGCCTGAAGACAAATACTCTTCTACGAATGCAAGTCTTTTCTCATCTGTCATTTCTCTTACTTGTCGCATACTGATACACTTTTTGAACTTTAAAAGTGTCAACTTATTCAGTACACGTCAAAGCAGCATATTTTGAACTCGATTGTTCGTTACTCTGGGCAGACACTTTTCATCTCTTCGTCATCTTTTCCTCCCATTTATTTGGTACATTGCCAAATTATTACTACTTTTGCAGACCGAAAACCAATTAATACTATGCAAAAAGAGAGCAACACAATGCTCGATTAAAACTATGGAACTACCATTTGCAGAAGCGTGGAAGATCAAGATGGTCGAGCCACTCCGTAAGAGTAGCCACGCAGAGAGAGAACAATGGCTTCGCGAAGCCCATTACAACGTATTCATACTGAAGGCTGAACAGGTGTACATCGACTGCCTCACCGACTCCGGCACCGGTGCCATGAGCGACCGCCAGTGGTCGGCCATGATGCTGGGCGACGAGAGCTATGCCGGTGCCTCTTCGTTCTACAAGTTCGAGGAAGTGGTGCAGCGTCTCTTCGGCTTCAAGTATGTCATCCCCACCCATCAGGGACGTGCTGCCGAGAATGTGCTGTTCTCCTACCTGGTCAAGGAAGGACATGTCGTTCCTGGCAATGCTCACTTCGACACCACCAAGGGCCACATCGAGAGCCGCAAGGCCAAGGCCGTCGACGTCACCATCGACGAGGCCAAGAACACCCAGCTCGAGATTCCTTTCAAGGGAAATGTCTCTCTGGAGAAGCTCGAAAAGGTGCTTCGCGAGAATGAAGGTCGCGTCCCCTTCATGGTGCTCACCGTGACCAACAACACCGTCGGCGGACAGCCCGTTTCGATGCAGAACATCCGTGAGACCTGCGAGCTCTGCCACCGCTATCATGTGCCCGTGGTGATGGACTCTGCCCGCTTTGCTGAGAACGCCTATTTCATCAAGACGCGCGAAGAGGGTTATGCCGGCAAGACTATCAAGGAAATCACCCGCGAGATGTATTCCTATGTCGACGCCATGACGATGTCGGCGAAGAAAGACGGTCTTGTCAACATGGGCGGCTTCATTGCCACCAACAATCAGGAATGGTACGAGGGTGCCAAGCTCTTCTGCATACCCTTCGAGGGATTCCTCACCTATGGCGGACTCAACGGCCGCGACCTGAACGCGCTCGCCGTAGGACTCGACGAGAACACCGAGTTTCCAATGCTCGAGACGCGCATCCACCAGGTGCACTATCTCGCCCAGAAGCTCGACGAGTACGGCATTCCCTATCAGCGCCCTGCCGGCGGCCACGCCCTGTTCATCGATGCCGACAAGGTGCTGTGCAACGTCCCCAAGGAGGAGTTCCCCGCCCAGACCCTCACCTGCGAGCTCTACCTCGAGGCTGGTATCCGAGGCTGTGAGATAGGCTATATCCTTGCCGACCGCGACCCCGTGACACGTGAGAACCGTTTCGGCGGCCTCGACCTCCTGCGCCTCTGCATCGCCCGCCGTGTCTACACCGACAACCACATGAACGTCATCGCCGCCGCCCTGAAGAACGTCTACGACCGTCGCCACGAGATCACCCGCGGTGTCGCCATCGAGTGGGAGGCTCCCCTCATGCGCCACTTCACTGTCCAGCTACGCCGGCTCTCTGACTAGCCTTCTTCGCTATCGTACCCAAAAAGATTTAATTCTTGTTTATATGATTTATTTCAATTGCCTATAATGATGTTCACGATGCCAAGGGCATCAGCAGCGGTGATGGTTTCACTTCCGTCTATATCTGCGGCCTCAAAGACGAAGTTGCTGCCTGTGCTGCCATTGTTTAGAAGGTAGTTCACCACTGCCACGGCATCTGCTATAGTTACGCTGCCGTCGCCATTGGCGTCGCCGGGAACAATGATTTTTATGCCAAAGGAGCTGTCGGCCAAGTCAACTTCCACAAAGTTTGGATCGCTGAATATCAATTCATATGCCTCCCCTGTGTAGTTGCCAGCTTCAGCATCATCAGCACACTGCACTGTCAGGCTGATGATTTCTCCGCTCTTTTCCTTGATAGTTTTGTTACCATTAGAATAGCAGAGGAAGTGGTAGACGCCATCGTTGTTGGGTTCACTGACATCCAGAACATGATCGTTCGAGCGTTTATTGTTGATTGTTGCCACGAAAAGGTCGTACTCGTCGGTCACGATGCTTATACCGTCAGGGAGCTTCAGCGAAAATTCAAAGGCGATATAGTCATTATCAGGATTGTTCAACTCAATCGAAATGGTTTTCGTCTCGCCTGCCTTGATGTTCAAGTCGCTAATGACTAGCTCATCAGCTGAGGCATTGCCCACTATCGTGAGCAATGCCATCAGCATCATTAATCTTATATTCTTCATCATTTTACTATCAGTTTTTGATTGTTTACAACATACACTCCCTTTGCCAGTCCCTTCGTGGAGGTGGCCCCGTTCTTCACCAGCTTACCGCCAACGGTATAGATGTCCACAGACTGTGCAAATGTGGTGCCGACGGCGTTGATGCCTGTCGTATTAAGCGCTGCCGACTCGAAGATCACAGCCTCCTCGTCAGTGTCGACGAACAGAGCATCTTCTATCTTGACGTCACCATTGCCACTAAGCTGAAGCCTGATAGGGCTGTTACTATTAAACGCCGCATTACTGCCCGAGAACACCATGACCTTGTAGCGGCCGTCGCTCATTCGCGTGAACTTTGACTGATGGGCTTCGTCGGCCATTACTTCCTGTAGCACGGCACCGTCTGTCAGCGACACTACGAACTGAGCTGCAACATGACGGTCAGCAAACGGAATGCTTACCGTGATAGCCTCATCACCGTTTCTTGACAATTCCATACTGCCGGACTGGGCATGTGGTGCTATGGCGGAAGTTTGTTGAGGCGTGGACATAATCAAATTTATCAGATTCACGAGATCCATCACGTTCACCTTTCCATTGCCATCGATGTCAGCGGCTATTTGGTTGAAGTTGCTCGGATTTCGACCCATAATATGGCTCACCATCTTCACGACATCCATCACATCGATGCTTCCATCTCCATTGGCATCGCCAGTAGTATAGTCTATGACAGAGATGTTGAAGGAGCAGTCATCGAAAGTCAGCTTCTGCTCGTTCTCGTCAGAGAAGATAATGCTCTTCAACGTAGCAGTATAGGTGCCCTCCTCCATACTGCCGTCAGACACTATTGACAAAGTGATGAAATCGCCAGAATTGCCATTGTAGGCTCTGATGGGATTGGAATAGGAGAGGAAATGGTAAAGCCCATTGCCTTCGTCTTTCACTGTCAGCGTATGGTTTACGCGTCTATCGCCAACGATTGCAGCCACAAGATTGTTATTCTCGTCTTTCTCTATGGCGAGACCCGCAGGCAACTGCAGGCGGAACTCTGCTGCAATTAGCGGCGTCACATTGTCCAGTTGCAGGGCGATGGTCTTCTTGCTACCAAGCTTCATCGTCGTCTCTTCTGCATACAGGAAGTTGTCAGGCTTCACCTCGATGATTTCCTTGAAGTCCTTCCAAACGTCAGCTGTCTCATAAGCTGACTTGCTGCCGTAGGGGACGTAGAGAGTTACATTCTCTAGAGGAACATCATAGAATGATGCTTGCAATGCAACAGGAGACTTCATATAAGCATAAACAGTTTTTAGTTTCGAGGCATAACGGAATGCATCACCTGCTATTTCTGTGATAGAGGCAGGAAGGGTTAGGCTCTCCAAATTAAAGCATCCCCCATAGGAACCAGACCCAATTGTCGTAATCTGATTTGGTATTACGACTTCTTTTACATCGAGTCCATAAAAGGTCCAAGCACCTAACGATGTAACCGATGTAGGAATAACCGTGTTGCTTCCGTCACTAATCAGCTTATTGGTTGCTGTATGGATAATTGCATTGCAATTGTCTCGGCTGTCATAATAGGGATTATCACTATCTACGACAATTGATGCAAAAGCCTTTCCTTCGGTACTGGTAATACACCATCCTATACTACGAACATTTTTAGGAATATAAATAGAGGAAATAGAAAAACAATCACAAAATGCATGATCTCCGATGGTTTCAACGCTTTCAGGAATAGAGATTCCTGTCAAAGACTCACATCCTCGGAAAGCTTCAGATCCAATTGAAAGGAGACCATCGGGAAGAGTGATATCTTGAAGGTTTTCAATGCCGGCGAAAGCATTACTACTTATGTAATGTATATTGTTAGGTATTATAGTATTAACACATCCCGCTAACAATTCATCTTTCTTTATAATTGCATTACAATTATCTGGAGAAGAATAGTATTGATTATCTTGAGAAACTACAATGGTTTCTAAGCTCCTGCAATTAGATACGCCACGTATTCCAATCCGTTGCACTTTTGATGGAATATATAAGGTCTTCAATGAACTACAACCTTCTAATGCTTGAGTATCAATCACCTCTAAACTGGGAGGAAGGATTATTTCGCTTAATTTTGAACAGCAAAATAGTGAGTTGCGGCCTAATGACTTCAGAGAATTAGGGAGTGAGAGCTTTTCCAAATTATTGCAATATGAAAAACAATATTCATCTAATTCTTCTAGTGACGTAAAGTATTGCAACTCTTCGAAAGATTCAATGACCCAGTTTTGCTTAAACACAGTGCCAATAGTTTCCACTGCCGCAGCTTCACCATACGACAGCTCACCATCACCGTTGCTATCCCAGTTCTCCACGCAAATACGCTTCACTTCGGCATCGGCAAAGTCGATGGAGGCATCGGGATCCATTTCCATCTCAACAATCTCTTTAAATTCTTTCCATACTTCAGCATCTTCATAGATACTCTTGCAACCATAAGGGATGTAAAGTGTTGTCTGGGAACGGTTCGGGAACGCACTGGTATTAATAGAAATAGGAGTCGTCCAATGGACGGTTACCTTATTTAGTTTATGGCACCATAAGAAAGCGTCATTGCCAATACTAGATACGCTCTTAGGTAAATCAATTGTAGTTATACCGGTATTGCAGAATGCGCGTTCCTCTATAGTCTCAACATTGCTTGGCAAACTGATGGTCTCCAACCCCACTATGTAATCAAAAGCCCATTGACCGATAGTTGTCACACTCTCAGGTATTATCGTGTTTTTACAACCAGCAACCAGCTTGTTTGTCGATGTCTCAATGATAGCATTACAATTATCCCTAGAGTCAAATTTGGAATTCCCTTCTTCTACGACGATAGACTCCAAATCAGCACACCCTCTGAAATCATTTGTTCCCGACAAATATTGAACGATGCTGGGGAGCACCAATGAGGTGAGACCTGCGGCTGTGAACGCTTCATATTCGATAGTGGTAACACTGTGTGGAATCTCTATCTGAGTAAGTCCCGTCGCTACACCAAAGGCATTTTGGCCGATAGTAGTTACGCCATTAGGGATAGTGGTGTTCATACAGCCTGAAATAAGTTTATTCGTTGCAGTCTCAATAATTGCATTGCAATTTTGTCTGGAATCGTATTTTGGATTATTGGGGTCTACGACAATTGATTCCAATTGAGTACAATCATAAAACTCTTGTGACATGGACTCTGTCACGCTGGCTGGGATATAGATTGATTTAAGGCCCGAAGACCAAAATGAATTGTGGCCAATCTTTGTTACTTGATTGGGAATACTAACGGACTGAAGCTTTTCGCAACCAGTGAAAGCATGTTCAGGAATCTCATTTATACCCGTGAAGAAAGCCAACTCTTCAAAAAATGTAATTATCGTATTATTTTTGAACACCTGTCCTAAATCAGTGACAGCCGCAGCCTCGGCATACGACAATTCACCATCGCCGTTGGTATCCCAGTTCTCAACACAGATACGCTTCACCTCAGCATCAGCAAAGTCGATGAATTCATTGAGCTCAATAGTAATATTCAACACCACATTTAACTCATAATACTTGTCCTCATAAGTGAGGTAATAATTTACAGCGAAACTTTCACCAGATGAGAGTGCATTAGGATACTGTATGATACCATAAGTGCTTTCTTTAGTAATAGCCATTACAGCATTTATGCCCCATTTATCCACATAGCCATCTGCATTGAACCAAAAACCACAAGGAGTTGCAGTAGACTCATAATCCAGTTCCCCATCTGCTTTCAAAGCCATATCAATGATTTCGCCTTGTTCACACCCTAAACTTTCAGTTATCGCCTCCCAATCCACATCAAAGGGAACAAATTGATAATTTGTGTCAAGATTCTCATTCAGAACAATTTCTTGACCACCTACTTTAGTCATTTCTGACAGTCTCTTTATGGACTTCTCTACCACATTCACCTGAACATGATAGACGTAATACTTGTTATCGTAGGTGAAATAATAATCGAGCGAGTAATTGTCTCCACCATGATAACTATTAGGAACTTGAATTAGGTAATAAGTCGATGGTTCGTTTTCTATAGCAACAATTGCTGCGACTCCAGTAGGATAGTCATCACTATACCCTTCTGAGTTATACCAAAAGCCATAATCAACAGAAATCATTATGTTATTCAATCCCCAAATAGTTGGACTGATGTTCGCTTGGTCAGTAAGAGTTCCATCAGAAGACAATATTTGTTCAACTATGTCATCTGAGTTACATCCTAAAGCAGAAGCAATCACTGTTTTGTCAATATCGAACTTTGCATGACTATACTGGGATTTCATCTCTTCAACAGTCAATGTCATCTGCTGTTCACCAACCTGCGTATAACCAGCAACAGGCTCCATCTCTACGATGTTCTGGAAGTTACTCCATACTTTAGCATTTAGATATGCACTCTTCTTGCCCTTCGGTACGTATAGTGTGACATTAGTATAATGATTTTGTTGGAAGGCACCTTCATCTAAGTTTGCAGGTGTGGGCATCATAGCGTAAATCGTACTCAGCTGGTCACATGACATGAAGCTAATTGATCCGATGCTAGTGACTCTTGCAGGGATGGTGATTGTGGAGAACTGACAGCCATAGAAAGCATCTGGGCCGATACTTACCACTGATTCAGGTATAATTGTACTATTACACCCTGCAATGAGCTTATTGGTTGCTGTTTCAATAATGGCATTGCAACCCTCTCGCGAATCATAGACCGTGTTACCTTCTGCTACTTGGATCTGAGATAATTGCTGGTTGCACGAGAATGGATTATCATCATTAGGATACAAACTGGTAATTGTTGAGGGAATATACAACGATGAGATCTGGCAGTCGGAAATGGCATTCATGCCTATCGTCACAATACCTTCGGGGAGCACTACACTCCCAAGTTCAGACCAACCCAAAGCATCATTTCCAATCCGAGTAACAGGAAGGTCAAAAAGTGTTGAAGGAATTACAACATTGAGATTGAAGTCGTCAATATGCCCTGTCACAGTATATGTCATCGACTCAGTATCCAGAGTATAAATCACGCCTTGGTCATCAGTATAAGTTTGAGGTACATCTAATTGCGCTTCTCCCATCTCCCTGATGTTTAGGAACTGATCCCAGTGAGGTGTGTTTCGATATTTGTCGATGGTACCAGCGGGCACATATAGCGTAGCATCGGTATGATCACCCCATCCGTAGAATGTGCCATCTTCTATCTCAAAAGGATCCTCTATATAGCTATATACCGTTTCCAAACCGCCTCGGAACGACATTCCTCCGATAGATTTCACGGAGTTAGGAATTATTACTGTCTTTAAATTATCACAATTTTCAAATGCGTAACAACCAATGGTAGTCACTGTATTGGGAATTTCAAACTTACTTAAACCTCGACAGTCCATAAACAAGCCCCACGGTATGCTTTCAATACCTGGAGGAATAACAACATTGTCTAAACTTCCACATCCTTCAAAAACCACATCACCCATGATTCTCAATGTAGTTGGCAAAGAGATGGCCTGCAAATTTCCACATAAGCCAAAAGCACCTCCCTTGATTTCGCTTACACCTTCAGGAACGACTACCGATGTAATCTGTGAACAGCCACTAAAGGCATCCTGTCCGATGCTCACCACGTTGTAGCCATTAGCTGTTGTTGGTATTGTAATTGCGCCAGCTATTCTTGGGTCGATGGCAGAAGCGTTGCCCGTACCCACCTGGACTGTTCTTGCTTCCTCGTCGATGACTTTAAATGCCATTCTAATCCCATTTTCTATGATTGTGGTAAATGTTCCATCCTCCTGTATGACATTGTCTTCATTAACACATAGTTCATAATCAAGGTAATTGGGGACTCCTTGAGCTTTATAATAGATTGAAAGAACATTCGTCCCTTGAACAAATGCCGACCCCTCAATATAGAAAATATTGTTTCCGTTGCCAATGATATAATTTCCGTTCAAGTAGACTACAAGATCATCGTCATTAAGAAGACGGAGTCTGTATGAATCAGCTATATCACCGATTGTAAATGTTCTACGCAGGAAGAAGTGGGTGTACTCATCGTTAATCGTGAAGTTTGGTGTGAATAGTTGTAGTCCTGACGTTCCCATAGGGCCAGTCAATGTTCCCCACGAAGAATCGTCATAATCTAGGTCTTTCCAGGTATTACCACTGGCATCATTAGCAGGCTCTGCTTCACCAACTTGAACAAAGTATTTTGCCTGCCAGGGAGAAACCTGCCCAAAAGGTAAAACACATTGTGCCTTAATACTAAATGGCGCAAACACGACCAGACATAGAAGCATCATTGGCAAAACTCTCGCCCATGATGGTAATTGTAAATTCTTTCTTTTCATATTCGTTATTATTTGTTATTAGTATTATACTTACTTGTAACCCTGCAAAGTTACAAATAAAAGAGTAAAAGGCCTTTGGAACAAAAGGATTTTTGTTCACAGAGCCTTCAATTTCACTCATATAGGTGACATAAAAAGCACGTCTGCTCACCTGAAAACCATCATCTGACGATAGATTTAGTGACACGGGCTGAGTGGTGTGCTTATAGCGCTCTGTGGTTTGCAAACTATACCCCTAGTCAAAAATTGATTGGCAGCAAGTTCTGCCAATATTGGCACCGTCCGCTGCAAACGTTAGCTGCGGGTGCAGCCAACGTTATCAGCGTAAGCTGCCATTACGATACATACGTTCTCTCACCCTGACACCTGCCGGCTTCCTCCCTGAAAACAGGCACTTTTCTCCCTCATGATGGCATTCTGTACCTCGCCTTCTTGACGGGTATTAGGAAGAATGAGGCAAGGAGTGGTCACTGGCAAAGTGTTTATTGCCTGTAAACACTTTGTTTATAGGCAGCAAACATATCGTTTACAGGCAATAAACAAAGTGTTCCAACCGCGTTTGGAAAGTTGGAACAGTTTTGCAATGATTGGAAATGAGGGGAAAAGACGGGCGTTTGCTAGAGGAAGCGCTGGGCTTTGGCAATGAGCTGGGCGACGTTGTGGGCCTCGAACTTCGTCATCAGGCGGTGGCGATAGGTGCCGACAGTGTTCTTCGAGATGAAGAGGCGGTCGGAGATTTCTGGTGTGGTCATGCCCTTGCTGATGCATTGGAGTACCTGAAGTTCGCGCTCGCTGAGCTGGAAGGCCGTGGAGCTTTTCGTCTTGTCATCGTCGCTGGCCAACAGCTGGAGCTGCTGGATGAAGGCGTCGTTGTAGTAGGTGCCGCCTTCACGGATAGCTTTGACGGCTTCGATGAGGGTGCTGACGGGACGGTTCTTCGACACGACACCCTGTATGTCGAGGCGTGCCAGTCGTGCCAGTATCCAGGGTTCCTCATGCATCGTATAGATGAGAAATGCCGCTTCCGGGCAGCTCTGGCGGATGGTCTTCAGTACTTCGAAGCCGTCGACGTCGGGCAGCTCGAGGTCGAGTATGAAGAGGTCGAAGTGCTGTCCTTCGGTGATGAGGCTGATGAGCTGGCTGCTCTCGGCCATGCCTTGCACCTCGGCATCGGGAATGGTTGAGAGCATGTGCTTGATGCCTTCTAGCACCATGGGATGGTCGTCGAGTGCGAGGATGCGGTATGTGGTCTTGGTCGATAGCATGGAGTTCAAGGGTTTTAACAGCATGCAAAGTTAGTAAAAAAGCCCGACAAAGTGATGCTTGCCGAGCAATTATTGTGCTTCTGGTTGCCAAAAATCACTTATTTAGGTGATGGCATCAGGCGTTGAATTCCAGCTCGAAGTGGTTTTCACCGTCCTGTCGGTAGGTGTTGAGGTGGGCTCCGAGGCTGACGATTCGGTCTTGCTGGGTGCGATGTCCCAGTCCGTCGTGGCTGTTATCTGGCATGGAAGTTTCAGGCTGTCCGTCGTCGATGATAGTGAGACGGTAGTGTCCTGGAGCAGTCTGCTGGAGGCTGACACTGAGGTGTGTGGCTGTAGCCCCTTTGACGATGTTAGAGGTGAGCTCCTGTACAATGCGATAGACCTCGTGGCTGACGGCGGGAGGCAGCTGTCGCCAGAGACTTTCGTCGTCGGGCTGGGCCTCGTAGTGAACGTTGAGCCTTGTGTTGTCCTGGGTCAGTGTCATCAGCTGACGCAGAAGGAAGTGGATGCTCAGGTGCGTAAACTCAGGCGGCATGAGTCGATGGGAGAGCTGACGCGCCTGCTGGCGAAGGGTGTTGAGCTGGTCGGAGAACTGTGCTGCCCCGTCGCCCTGCATGCGCATCTCGAGCGCAAGCATGTCGTTACAAAGTCCGTCGTGCAGCTCCTTGGCTATGCGGCTGCGCTCTTCCTCGAGAGTGCCGATGCGCATCTGGGCCTCGCGACGCTGGCGACGCATCCGGTAGTAGACTGAAAAGACGGCCACCAACAGGAGTATGGCGATAGCTGCGATTGCTGTCCAGAGGCGCTGTGTCTGCAGACGGGCTATCTGCAGGTCTTTCTCCATCGTCTGATAACGGGCATTGAACTCAGCCATCTGTGCCGTCAGACGTTCAGAAGCCAGTGTATCGGCTTCGATGCGAGCGCTGTCCATATAACAGAAGGCCTCCTGCCAGCGGTTCAGCTGGGCATAGCTGCGGGCCATACGCTCGAAGATGGCTGCCGTCTTCACGCCTCCTGCTGCATTGGCCACGACCGTCTCGAAGTCGCTGACGGCCTGTGCCCATTGTCCTGTATCGTAGAAATGATTGGCACGGGCAGTGATAAAGCCGATGGCCGTGATGCCCTGCTGGGGCAGCAGCGGCAGGAGCGCATCGCCACGCTGCTGACAGGCCAGCGAAGAGTCGGGTAGGCCCAGCTTGTCGTACATAGGCATCATAGTGGTAAGACAACGAAGCTGCCAGTCGGGCGACTCGGCCTCAGTGGCCATCTGATAGGCTTCCTGCAACAGCGGCTCGGCCTCCTGCAGTTTGTCGAGTGTCACCTTCACGGCACCATTCGTCTGCAAAAGGCATAGCTCAGTATAGGGATCGTCGACCTGCCGCACATATTCCAGGCCTTGCTGCAGGTACTGTTCGGCCTCTTTGAAATGACTCATATTATAATGTAACAGCCCGACATTGGCCGAAATGGCAGCCAGCCACTCGAGATCTCCCTGTCGACGGGCCTCCTGTAAGGCTTCATCGTAGTAGAAGAGGGCCGAGTCGATCTTTCCCTCGCGCCTGCAGATGAGGCCTAGTTCCTGAGGCACGCTGATGCTCATCTCTTCCCACCCCTCAAAAGGCAGCTCCTGCAAGAGCTGCAGACGGTTCTGCTTCCAGTGATTCACGTCACCCTTTCCCATGTAGTAGGTGCCTTCATGGAAACGCATGACGGGATAGAGCCTGGAGTCCTCTACACCTTTTAGGGACAGGGCCTGCTGTATCAGCTCATAGCCCTCGTCCAGCCGGGTGGCATCGTCGAGGCACTCGGAGATGCGCTCGTCGAGGTGTGTGAGTAGCGAGTCAATGGGCTCTGCACCTGTTGCTGTACCTGCGAAAAACAGGGTGATAATCAGTATTAGGTTATGTTTCATGAGTGCAAAGGTACGAAATAGTGAGAGAAAAACAAAATTTTCTTTGGTATTTTGCTCAATTTGCACTATCTTTGCACCTTGATATGAAGATATTCGACAGTAGCCAGATACGTGAGCTGGACAAATACACGATAGAACATGAACCCGTGAAATCCATCGACCTGATGGAACGGGCTGCAAAGGAGTTGACACGCGCCATCATGGAACGATGGAACAACGACGTGCCGGTGGTGGTAATGGCTGGACCGGGCAACAACGGCGGCGATGCGCTGGCCGTAGCCCGCATGCTGACAGAACAGAACTACCAGGTGCAGACCTACCTCTTCAACATCAGCGGAAAGCTGTCGGCAGAGTGTGCCGAGAACCGTGTGCGCCTCATCAGCAAGAAGGGTCATGCCCTGCTGACGGAGGTGACGCAGGAGTTCGACCCTCCCCGTCTGGAGGCAGGGATGCTGGTGGTGGATGGTCTGTTCGGCTCAGGCCTGAACAAGCCACTGGCGGGCGGCTTCGCTTCGCTGGTGAAATATATCAATGCCTCGAAGGCCGAGGTGGTGAGCATCGACGTGCCGTCGGGCCTGATGACGGAGGACAACTCTTATAACGTGCGTGCGAACATCATACGGGCTACGCTGACACTGACGCTGCAACAGACGAAGCTGTCGTTCCTCTTTGCCGAGCATCAGCAGTTCGTGGGCGAGCTGAAAGTGCTGGACATCGGCCTGAGCCAGGAGGGCATCGACAAGATGGATGCCCACTATTCGCTGATGGAGCTGGAGGACATCGCACCCCTGATCAAGCGCCGCGACCCGTTTGCCCACAAGGGCACGATGGGCCATGCGCTGCTGGTGGCAGGCAGCTATGGGATGGCAGGCGCAGCCGTGCTGGCTTCGAAGGCCTGCATGCGCAGCGGAGCCGGCAAACTGACGGTGCACACGCCTAGACGTAACATCGCCATCCTGCAGACGACCGT
The DNA here is from genome assembly GCA_900318685.1 of uncultured Prevotellaceae bacterium. Lineage (GTDB taxonomy): Bacteria > Bacteroidota > Bacteroidia > Bacteroidales > Bacteroidaceae > Prevotella. The sequence goes on from ONLL01000043.1 coordinate 12,995, forward strand.
GCCTGAGGCCATCATCCATGCTGACAGGGAAGAGACCATCTTCTCAGAGGCAGTGCCCACCGAAGGGCTGCAGGCCGTGGCTGTGGGTCCTGGCATCGGCACGGGCGAGCAGACGGCCATCGCAATGGTAGCCCAGCTTAGGCGCGCTCAGTGTCCGGCTGTGGCCGATGCCGACGCGCTGAACATACTCGCTGCCAAACGTGCTTGGCTACAGCAGCTGCCCAAGGGCATCATCCTGACGCCGCATCCCAAGGAGCTGGAACGGCTGGAGGGACAGGCCACCGACAGCTACGAGCGCCTGATGAAGGCACGCCAGCTGGCCGAGCGCCTGCAGGGGTATGTGGTGCTGAAAGGCCGTCACACGGCAATCTGCATGCCTGACGGCCACATTGTGTTCAACACCACAGGCAATGCCGGTATGGCGACGGCAGGCAGCGGCGACGTGCTGACGGGCATCCTGCTGGGACTGCTGGCACGAGGCTACGAGCAGCGCGAGGCTTGTCTGGTGGGAGTCTTCCTTCACGGTCTGGCAGGCGATCTGGCTGCCCGTGACCTGGGTGAGGAGAGCCTGATGGCCAGCGACATCATCAAGTATCTGCCAAAGGCGTTTCTGGAGTTAGGAGTGAGGAGTTAAGAGTAAGGAGTGAGGAGTTCTTACACCAGAAGAAGCGCAGAACTCCTCATTACTTTAGAACAGGGCGATGCTCTCCAACCGACGGTCGACGAGCATACCCGACAATGGTATATTGACCTTCGACAGGTGCTGCAGGGCCTTGAAACGGATGCGGAAGAGCACGGGTGAGCCCTCGACTAGTGTCTGTTTACCGATATTGACAAACGTGGGATAGAGCACACGGTCGCCATTCGAGTGTAGGCGGTCGTTGGTCATGTTGCGCATGTTGGCCACAGCAACGGACTCCACGCCGAGGAACTGCATCTGCTGCTGATTATAAGGAAGAACCAAACTGAGAGCATTGACTGCCTTTAGGTCGTGACCCACGACAGAAAGCACGATTTCATCGCCAGTATTGTATTGTTTCTGGTCGGCCTTTATCGTCACCGTTCCAGCCAGTTGCGTTTCCTGCGCATCAACTCCTCCTTCCAGCTGCGTTGCCACATAAGAAATGTCTTGCGCATCAATGAGTCCGTTGTGGTTCACATCGCCCACCGACACATAGCCGTCGAAATCGCTGTCGCCCTGTCGCAGACCGGTATAGTTCAGATAAGAAGTAAGGTCATTCTCATCGATATGCCCATCCTGATTGATGTCGCCAGGAATGAGCACCTTTGCAGTGGGCTTGCGGAAGGCATAGAGCTCAGCACCCGAGCCAAAGCCTCCTACGGCCTGCGTGACATGGAGACGAAGGAAGCGAGTAAGGACGGAAGTAGGAAGGATGATATCCTTCTTCTTGTTGTTGCGTGCCCACTGGAAAGACTGCGGCTCGCTCCAGGTGATGCCGTCGACACTGTACTGAAGCGTTCCTGCAAGGATGGTTCCATTGCCAGCATTGTCGCGTGGCACGTAAGTGATACGGTCAAGCTCGGTCGAGGCATGCATGTCGATGTCGATGGTGAAAGGCACAGCGTTGGTGTTTTGCCAGTCGGTGTGCCAAATCTCTCCTTTTTCGTCGTGATTGAAGAGATGGCTGATGTCGCTGCCTGGCTGATCTGCCACGTTACAGGTAGCAGTGAGATCCTTCATGGCAAATTCCAGCGGGTTGGCGCTTGTGCTCAGTGTCAGGTTTGTCCATTCACTGACTCCGTCCTTTCCGACAGCACGCAGCCACATCTGATAGCTGGTCTCGGGGTGCAATAGGTCAATGGTATACTCAGTGCCAATAATATGGGTGTAGAGCATCTCCTCAAACCTTATTTCGTAGTAGTCAGCACCTTCAACACTGCTCCATGTCGGAGTGATGCTATAGGCAGTAGACTTCGACTCGTCCCTAACAACAGGCATGGGCAGCGCGACCGGACGGTCGTTGACTGTGGCCTCATCGATGGAGACACCGTCGACGATGACCTCCACTTGGTCATAGATGCTCACTGGGGGGATCTCGACCACAAGCTGCTGCAGTCGCTGACGGAGAACTATTTGCTTCATAATGTCTGACACTCCAAAGGACCATTCAGACTTGACGGTTTTTCCGTTGACCTTCGTCACGACTTTCCTTGGCTGCGCGGTCATGTTGACAAGGAGGAGTGTGCGCTTCGTGGAAGGCATGCCATCATAGCCTTTGCCCGTGGCAGGGTTGATAGTGACGACGACCTTCCCCTTGCGCAGCTGCTGTTCCACCTGATAGGTCGTGCTAGCCCCTGCTAGATAGGCATCAGTCGTACCGTCGTCGTCGTAGACAGAGATGCTTGTGCGCTGCTGTGAAGGAAAAATCTCAAGGATGCGCAACGAGGGGTCAATCTGAGATGGATTGTTGTTCGGGTTGTTCATTGGTATGATAGCACCCTGCCGTACGAAGACGGGCAGTTTCCAAATAGGGGCGGCGAAGGTATTCATCACACAGTTACCCATATAAGCCTCACCCGTGAAATAGTCGTGCCAAATGCCTTCTGGAAGATAAATGCCGTGTCGGATGTCGTTGCCGTCAGCATCAGCTTTCGTCTCCTGATAGATGGGTGCTACAAGAAAGGACGGTCCGTAGAGGAACTGATATTGGGTACGGCGGCCCAGCGTAAAAGGATTGGGCGAACTGAGGAACATGGCCTGGATAAGGGGCTTGCCGTCGATGGCTTCATGAGCGAAGGTATAGGTATAAGGCAGGAGCATCGACTTCAGTTTCAGGTATCTGCGATTGATGGTGGCGGCAGTTTTGCCCAACGCATGTGGATATTTCTCGTTCAATCCCCAGCCGTCCATGTTCAGCTGCATCGGCGTAAACGTCTTCCACTGAAAGTCACGGATGTTCACTGCCATGTTTCGCCCGCCGAAGATACCATCCATGTCGCTGGTGATGTTAGGCTGACCGGAGAGGCCCGACCCGATATAAGTAGGAATGTGGAAGCGGATATACTCCCATTCACCACCAGTCTGATCGCCTGTCCAAATGACGGCATAGCGCTGCGTGCCTGCCCAGCCGTCGACCGAGATGATAAACGGCCTGGCCTGCTGACCATAATAGGGCATAATCTGAGCCACGTCGGCAACACCATTCAGTCCGAAGGAATAGCCGGCACCCACCCAAGCAACATCGGTCTTCAACACACGCACGCCTGCGTCGCGAACCTCTTTGATGATATCACGCTGCAGTAGGGCTGGGATGGAGTCGATGGGGTGCAGGTTGGACTGTGTCCACAAACCAATCTCCACACCCTTCGAACGGGCATAGTCGCCAAAGGCTTTCAGATTGGCGATGTTGCCGTCGAGCGTTTCCGCCTGTCCATAGCCAGCACCATAGCCGTCGTTGGGCAGCACCCACCCCAATGGCATATCGTAGCTGGCATAGCGGTCAATAACGGCCCGAGCCGAGAACTGGTAGGCCGCTTCTTCCTGTCGTTGTCCGTCGGCAGAGGTTCCATTCAGGGTTTCGCGAAGGCCGTTCTCCACGGGCTTCTGGCTTTCCACATAGCGCTTGCCGTCTTCGAAAAGGATGCCACGATTGGGCTCGTCGGTCACTTTCCAATAGTCGCGGTTGTAGGCATTCAGGTGTCCCTCGTAGAAAGCAAACTTCGGCAGCAGCACGGGGTGGCCTGTCAGCTGATAGTAGCCGTTGAGCAGATCGACGGGGCTACGACCCAGCACAAAGAACATGTCGAGGTAGTCGGTATCATGATGAATGAGCACTTCCTGACCCGAAAAATCATAAAAGCCGGGCTTAAAAGTATGGCAGAGCACACCATAGCCCGCCGTTGACCAGAAGAAAGGAGCCGGCGAACAGACACCCCCGTCGGTCCATGAGTTGGTGTTTACAATGTCGATGCGCTCACCACGTTGCGAGAAGCGTCCGTTCTGCACGCCACCGCCATAGTAGTATTCGTCGGGAAGCATCGACAGCCGTAGGTCGTAGCCCCCACGATTGAACTCGACAGGAGCAGCGAGCGACACGATGTCGCCGTCATGCCAGATGGTGAAAAGCCCCGTTGCCCTATTGATTTTCAACATACAGCCATGTATGAAAGACATCATTAGGGGTTGGGTGGTCACCACGATGTCGGCATCGTTGGTGGTCACCTCCACCTTGGTCTTCCTTCGGGCATTCGCCACCAGGATCTCGGCAGATGGCATGGCCTCCGGGTTGCGCAAGATGCCACCCTGATCATCACGAAAGAGGCGGAAGACAGTAGGTCCGTAGAAGTCGATGGTCATCGTCTTGCCATCATTGTACACCACTTCCACAGCCTGGTCGTTGAGCTGCCTTACTTGCTTCACTCCGCAGTTGTCGTCGGCCCATGCTTCTGGTGCAGAGATTAAGATTAACAGGAAAAAAACGATTCGTTTCATAGATTCATCTGGTTTTGCTTGCAAAGATAAAAAATAATTGTGAATTATGTATTACGAATTATGAATTATTTGTATCTTTGCACAAAATAACCAAAAAACCATCATACGTCATGATGAAACGAACTATTTCAATATTACTGCTTGCGGCGATAGGCAGCTTAGTTGTCGGCGCACAACAGTTGGAAGGTTTTGAGTATGGAACAGCTACGGCCCCTGACGGCACTGAGTGGCAAAGTCCTGAGCGGTTGGGCTACAACAAACTGCAGCCTAGAGCCTGCTTTACGTCGTTTGCCACGATCGACGAAGCCCGCAAGGTGCTGCCCGAATACAGCTCACGCCGCCTGAGCCTCGACGGCACATGGAAGTTCCACTTTGCCAAAACCCCAGACGAGCGCCCCGCCGACTTCTTCCTCAAAGACTACGATTGTTCCGTCTGGGACGATATCATCGTCCCCTCCAACTGGAACCTGGCAGGCCTGCAGAAGGACGGCACGCAGCGCTATGGCACACCCATCTACGTCAACCAGCCCGTCATCTTCTTCCACCAAGTGAAGAAGGACGACTGGCGCGAAGGCGTGATGCGCACTCCCCCCACTGACTGGACTACCTATGAATACCGCAACGAGGTGGGCAGCTACCGCCGCTCGTTCACCATCCCCAAGCAGTGGAAAGGGATGCAGCTGCTGGTGCAGTTCGATGGTGTGGACTCGTTCTTCTACCTCTGGGTGAACGGCCACTACGTCGGTTTCTCGAAGAACTCGCGCGATGCTGCCTGCTTCGACATCACCCGCTTTGCCCACACTGGCGAGAACAGCATCAGCGTGGAAGTCTACCGCAACAGCGACGGCTCCTTCCTGGAGGCGCAGGACATGTTCCGTCTGCCAGGCATCTTCCGTTCGGTCAGCGTCTACGCCCGTCCCAAGACGCACATCCAGGATTTGCGTGTGCAGGCTCTATGGGACGGTTCGCAGGGGACACTCAAGATAGAATCTCCTCTCAACTTCAAGTTCAAAATAGATAAAGGTTACCACATAGCATATACGCTCTATCAGAACGACCTCTATTCTGATAAGAACAAAAAGCTGGACATACCCCAACTCTCAAATCTCAACTCTCAAACCTCAATCCTCAAACCTCAAACCTCAAATCTCAAACCTCAAACTTCAAACCTCAAACCTCAAATCTCCAACCTCCCCGTCCTCCCCTGGACGGCCGAGCAGCCCAATGTTTACGTACTCGTTGCTGAGCTGAAGGACAAGAAGGGTCACACATTGGAGGCCGTCTCCACACAGATAGGTTTCCGCACCGTGGAGATCAAGGACACGAAGGCCGAGGACGACGAGTTCCACATGGCCGGCCGCTATTTCCTGGTGAACGGCAAGCCACTGAAGCTGAAAGGCGTGAACCGCCACGAGACCAATCCAGAGCGCGGCCATGCCATCACACGCCGGCAGATGGAGGAGGAGGTGATGATGATGAAACGCGCCAACATCAACCATGTGCGCACGTCGCACTACAGCAACGACCCTTACTTCTACTACCTCTGCAACAAGTACGGCATCTGGCTGGAGGCAGAGGCTAACCTCGAGAGCCACGAATACTACTATGGCGAGGCATCACTCTCCCACCCTGTTGAATGGCGCGCAGCCCACGTGGCACGCATGATGGAGCTGGCTCATGCCCGTGTCAACGACCCGTGCATCGTCATCTGGAGTCTCGGCAACGAAGCCGGTCCTGGCGACAACTTCAAGGCCAGCTATGCGACAGTGAAGGCCTTCGACCCCACACGGCCCGTGCAGTATGAGCGCAACAACGACATCGTAGACATGGGCTCGAACCAATACCCCAGCGTCAACTGGGTGCGCGAGGCTGTGAAGGGACGCATGGGCATCAAGTATCCCTTCCACATCTCAGAATATGCCCATTCCATGGGCAATGCCGTGGGCAACCTGAAGGACTACTGGGATGCCATCGAGTCGTCCAACTTCTTCTGCGGAGGGGCCATCTGGGACTGGATCGACCAGTCGCTCTATAACTACACGAAGGACGGGCAGCGATACCTGGCCTATGGCGGTGACTTTGGCGATACTCCCAACGACGGCCAGTTTGTGATGAACGGCATCATCTTCGGCGACATGCAACCCAAGCCGCAGTATTATGAGGTGAAGAAGGTATACCAGAACATAGGCCTCACCTCCAGCCCTTCTCCCACTGGCGAGGGGAGTAATAATGCCTTTACGCTCGATGTCTTCAACAAGAACTACTATGCCGACGACCTCTCTGCCTACGACTGCTGGTATCGGCTGCTGGCTGACGGCGAACAGATACGCGAAGGGCGCATCGAGGTGGGCAGTGTGGCACCACGCTCACACAAGACGGTGCGGATTCCCGGCCTGAACTCGAATGAGCTGAACGACGGCCGCGAGTATTTCGTCAATATCGAGTTCCGGCTGAAGCATGATATGCCCTGGGCCAAAGCAGGATATGTGCAGGCCGACGAACAGCTGCTGGTAAAGGCAGCATCGCCCCAGGCAGCGAAGGAGGTGGAGGGCAAGGTCAGCGTTGAGCAGGCCAACGAAATGATCCACGTCAGCGGCAATGACTTCACGGTGGTGTTTAGCAACGACAACGGCATCATCAACAGCCTTACCTACAGCGGCCAGAAGATATTCAACGAGGGCTGCGGTCCGCGGCTCGACGCCTTCCGTGCCTGGGTGAACAACGACAACTGGGCTTACCAGAACTGGTATGCCAACGGACTATACAACCTGGAACACCGTGTCTGGCACCATCAGATGGTGGAGAATGCCGACGGCAGCGTCACAATAGCCTACACCGTCGAAAGCCAAGCACTCTACGGAGCACGCCTGGAAGGTGGCGACCGCAACTGGAAACGGCTCGTGGAACAGAAGGACAGGCTCTTCACCTCCGATGACTTCCGCTTTGTGCAAGACATCGTCTACACCGTCTTCCCCAATGGCACTATTGCCGTCGAGGCTGCCATCACCTCCAGCAACCCACAGCTCGTGCTGCCTCGCCTGGGCTATGTGATGAAGACTCCCTCGTCGCTCTGCAACTTCAGCTACTACGGACGTGGACCTGCCGACAACTACCCTGACCGTAAGACGTCGCAGAACATCGGCATCTATAATAATAAGGTGGCCGACGAGGTCGACAACTACCCCAAGCCGCAGGACATGGGCAATCATCAGGACACCCGCTGGTGCTCACTTACCGACGCCAACGGACGAGGAGTGCTGTTCAAGGGTCGTGAGCCGATGTCTGTCAGCGTGCTCCCCTGGTCGGCAAAGGAGCTGGCTATGGCCAATCATCCGCATGAGCTGCCCGAAAGCACTGGCAACTGGCTCCACCTCGACAAAGCGATTACCGGACTCGGCGGCAACAGCTGCGGACAAGGTGGACCGCTGGAACAAGATCGTGTGAAGGCTGCCCCCAGCCTCTTCGGCTTCACCATCCACCCTTCACCATCCACCATCCACCCTTCACCATCCACCATCCACCCTTCACCATCCACCATCCACCCCTCCCCCCTGCTCATCACCCGCGATGCTGAAGGTATGGTCACCATCGCCTCAGCCAACAAGGAGCGAGACATCTGGTATACGGTGACACCCTCATCCCGACAGACGAAGAATCCTCAGCCCATGCCATACACAGGACCCTTCAACCTGCGTGAAGGCGGCAGGGTGGAAGCCTACGAAAAGCCGAAGGATGACAAGCAGCCGATGGTGACCTTCACCCAGAGCTTCCCACGCATCGACCGTGTGCCCGTCACCGTCAGCTTCGCCTCCAGCGTGGAGAGCGGCGAGGGCGATGCCGAACACCTCGTTGATGGCAATCCCAACACCTACTGGCACACGATGTGGAGCGTCACCGTGGCCAGCTATCCTCACTGGGTGGACTTCGACTGCGGCAGCGTGAAGACCCTCAAGGGCTTCTCCTACCTGCCTCGCCAAGATTCGCGCAACGGCAATATCAAGGCTTGGCGCGTGCAGCTCTCACTCGACGGTCAGACCTGGAGCCAGCCCGTCGGCGAGGGAACATTCGAAAACAACCAACAGGAGAAACGGGTGCTCTTTGCCTCGCCGCAGCGTGCCCGCTACCTGCGCTTTACTGCACTCTCCTCACAGGACGGTCAGGATTTTGCCACTGGAGCGGAGTTTTCCGTGCTCGAAGAATAAAAATGCAACTGCCCCTTCTATTTTCTTGCCGAAAGTTTTGCGCTTTCGGCTTTTTTGTGTACTTTTGCAACGTTGACTAAAGAACAGAACAAAAATGAGCACAATCAATAGCCATTGGAAGAGAATGAAGGCCCTGGCCTCGTCGTTTGCCGTTTGCCTCTTAGCAGTTTGTCCTGCCGAGGCTCAGACCCAGCTTAGCCAGTACCGCCCTGGGGTAACGCCTGAAGGAGCCGTCTACTTCCTTCCCAAGACCGTGCTGCGCATCAGCGTGCTGGTGGAGAAGACCACCTACCAGCCAGGTGACTTCGCCCCCTTCGCCCAGCGCTATCTGCGCATGGCCGATGTCAGTCAGGAGCCTGCCACCAGCTATCGTGTGGTGGACATCCAGCAGACGCCCATGCCCATGCCCGACACTACGAAGGTCTATGCCGTGAAGTTCGACGCCCGTACCGTCGCCTCGCGCGTCTCCCTCTCCGACGACGGCCGCCTGCTGGGCATCAACGTGGACGATGCTGCCGACGTGGACGAGCCTGCCACCTTCACGCCTGCGCCCCGCCCTGCATGGGTCAACCCGCGTCAGTACATGAGCGAGGAGATCCTGTCGTGTGGCAGCACGGCAAAGATGGCCGAGCTCACGGCACACGAGATCTACGACATCCGCGAGAACCGTTCGCTGCTGGTCAAGGGACAGGCTGACTTCATGCCTCAGGACGGCGCTCAGATGAAGCTCATGCTGCGTGAGCTGGAGCAGCAGGACCAGGCACTCACATCGCTCTTCCTGGGCACCACCGTTCGCGACACCACCGAGCATGTGCTATGGGTGACGCCCGACGGAGCCTTCCCCCGCCAGGTGTTCTTCCGGCTGTCGCAGGTGCATGGTCTCGTAGAGGCCGACGACCTCTCTGGTGCACCTTATTATATTAGTATCGACGACATCACCCAGCTGCCCGCCCCAGAGGAGAACCCGAAGGCAAAGAAAGCCGCTGCCAAGCCCGGCATCTTCGTCAATGTGCCAGGACGCATGCGGGCCACCATCTACGAAGGCATCAATGCCCTTCAGAGCGAGGAGCATCCTGCCCCGCAGTTTGGCGAGACGATGCTGCTCAGTGCCGACCTCTTCAACAAGCGCTATACCACGCGCCTGTGGCTGAATGCCCTCACTGGAGCCGTCAGCCGCCTGGATGCTGAACAGCCGAAGTAGAGTTGAGAATTGAGATTTGAGAATTGAGAGTTGAGAGTTCTTCGCATTGCGAAGCGAGCAGAGCTCGAGCGGAGAGCTTAGAGACTTTTGACTTTAGCGTTGAGTGACTTTAGGGTTTATAGATGAGAGCTTACCTGCAGCGCCTGATCAGCGAGGGCGAGCATCAGCAGCAGGACTTCAAGTACCGCGTAGAGGATGCCGTCAAGCTCGCACGCTCCGTCTCGGCCTTTGCCAATACTGACGGAGGACGGCTGCTCATAGGCGTTCGTGACGACGGTCACCTCTCTGGCGTCCGCTCCGAGGAAGAGATCTACATGATGCACCAGGCTGCCTATCGTTATTGCCGCCCTGAGGCCAGCATCAAGTTCGACACATACCACATCAACGGACGCACCATCGTCATCGCCACCGTTCCCAAATCCGACAACCGCCCTGTCTGTGCTCTCGACGAAGAGGGACAGAAGCGCGCATATATCCGTATCCACGACGAGAACATCGTCGCCTCGCCCGTACATATTAAGATATGGCGCGACGAGCAGTCACCACGGGGAGCAGCCTTCACCTATGGCGAAGCAGAGCAGCACCTTATTCAAGCCATGAAGGACTCCGCAGGCCTCACCCTGAACCAGATCGTGAAGCGTTCGCGCCTGCCGCGTCCCAAGTGCATCACCCTCCTTGCACGCTTCATCCGCTACGGCCTGGCCACCTGGCAGCTCAGCGACCATCAGTTTGTCTTCGCACTCGTTGACAAATAATTACCTACATCGCTTGGGCGACCCCTTTAGGGTCGATGCTCTCAGGGCATTGTTATCCGAGGGTGCTCGCTTGAGCGAGTACTCCCAGCTATTGATAGGTGACCGCGTTGCGGTCATTACCGCACGCCTACTTCGACGTCATTCCTAAGTATATAGGTTGCAACAGGAAAGTATATAGATTGCGACAGGAAAGTATATAGGTTGCACAAGCAAAGTATATAGGTTGGACCCATAAGGTATATAGGTTGTACTCGAAAGGTAAAGTGGATGTAGCAAAGAGGCTGCGGAGCGTCTGCTCCGTCCGCAACGGCCGCATGGTCCGTTCGCAACGAGCTTATGGTCCGTCCGAAACGCCCGTATGTTCCGTTCCGAACGGCAGTATGCTCTGTCCGAAACCAGCGTATGCTCCGTCCGAAACCAGCTTATGCTCCGTCCGAAACGGGCATTTACTTCGTCCGCAATGAGCGTTCTGTCCTCCGCAACAATCGAGGCAAATGGTTACGGTTACAGTTGTAACCATGTAACCGCGGGGGGATGACAGAAGGGCGGTATTGCATATAATTTACTGATTATCAATTGATTGTTCTACTATTTATGGTTACGGTTACAGGAAAATGGTTACATGGTTACAACTGTAACCGTAACCGCTGTAACCGTTTTAGGTAAAAAAATAGCGATGGGGCAAGGGGCTGAAAACGACTCCGCTCAGCACTCGAACAGGTTCGCTTGGCTTGTCCAAGAAACGAAGGAGGATTGCTATGCACGCACCCCCTAGCAACCAGCCAAATGCGTCTTTTTGCGCAAAATCAACTTTTCTGCGCAATATTTATGAGGATTTTTAAGGAGGATATTTGGCATTATGTACAAAATGAGGTAATTTTGCACACAAAATGCCGGCGAATCTAATTCAAAATAGCCAGACCCTATGACACCCGATGGCCTGATAATTGGTATCATTATGTCAGTCGTGATAGCATTCATCGTCACGATGCTAGTGCTGAATGCCAGTACCAAGAAGTTCATCTCTACCAATGCAAAACTGGTGGAGAACCAAAATCTTTTGCTCGAACAGAATAAGACACTGGGTAGCGAACTGGAGATGCGGATGAGCGAACTGGAGGAAAAGAACCAAAAACTGGAGGAACGGGAGAATGGTTTGGAAAAGCAGAAGGAATTGATTGAAATGTTGCAGCGGCAGCAGGAGGAGCTCGCCGAGCAGTTGAAGCAGGCCACCTTCGATGAGGTGACAATAATGCGCAAGCAGGCCAGCCAGCACCGTGAGCATATAGAATTGACGGCCGATATGACCGATGAGGAACTGATGCGGTGGTTAGACCAGAAAATGGACGAGACCCATCTCTTCACCGACGCCAACCTGACACTGAAAACGATGGCCAAGTCGCTCGGTCTGACTCAGAAGCGGCTTAGCAATCTGTTCAAGAACAATGCGAAATATGCCAGTCTTGGCGATTACATCAACGAGAAACGCTTTCTTTATGCCTGTCACCTGTTGCGCGAAGAGACCCATTGGACCATCGAGGCCGTAGGTGCAGAGGCCGGCTTCGGCGGTCGCCGCACCTTCCAGACCGAGGTGAAGCGCCGTCTAGGCATCACCCCCTTGCAATATCGACAATCGCAGAATAAGTGAAGAGTCTTCACTTAACAAGAACTCTCCTTTGCACCCAGCCATAGATGACGATGACGGCGATGGTGGGAATCTCCATCGGGAGGTTGGCCAGACCCGACTCAGGGCCGACCAGCAGGTAAGAGACGACAGGTATGATGCTGGAAATAAGGATATAGAGCGCCATCCATATACCTACCTGACACAAGCGCCCGCGATAGCAAAAGGCGATGGCGCAACCTAAGGGCAGATAGACCAGCATCAGCGATACGGCAATAGGCAGTCCCACGGTTTCCATCAAGGCAGGGAACAACAGCGGCACGAATCCCGCAATGTTCAGCGCAATCACTATCCACCATGCGACGGTCATAGGCCTGTAGAGTGGCTTCATGCCACGCATCAGTCCGAAGTACATCACCAGCGCCCCGAAGGTCTGGATGACGGCCAGTGCCAACGGCGAATGGTCCTCAACCCAGTGCATCAGCGGCGCCCAGTTGATGACTGCCTGCAGAAGATAGCATACGAATGCGACCTCAATCAGCCAGCGGGGCAGTCCGCTGCCCACATGATCTACGCGATACTTACTCTCAATGCTTTCTGCCACTTCTATGGTAGCATTTTTTAGTTCTTTCTCACTCATATATTCAAATGTTCGGCAAAGGTACAACTTTTTTTTAAATAACCCAACATGTACCCTCTGAAAAGTGAGCAAACAGGCAAAAATCGGCAATTTTGCGCATAACGGCCATTCCTGCGCAACAAGTTCGACAAGTTTTTGACAAAAACACATATTATATTAAAGGAAAGATGTAATTTCGCAAAAAAATTATGAACAACAACGGTAAAACGAAGAAAAATACGGTTATGAAAAGAAAGAATCTCTTGTGGATGATTGCTGCAGCCTTAACCTGCGTTTTGGCATCCATGACGCTGACGGCGTGCTCGGACGATGATGACAATAATGACGCGCATGAAGGACAGCCCCTCTACGACGTGGCGAACATCCAGGTGATAGATTCGGGCCGAATATCAATCACCGACTTCTACCAGCGCTTGATACAGAGCGCCACCGAAGGCAACGCCGACGAGGACGAGATGCTGACTGAGTTCTATCAGCAGCAACTGGCCGGCATCAAGGCTTACGAGCAATATATTAGAGACTCGCTGGCCAACGTGTCGGGTGCCAACGGCTCTGAGGGTGCTGACACCGACGGAAAAAGCATGACCTATAGCTACGAGTGGACCACCATCCGCTACACGACCACCGACGTCGACGGCAACAACATTGAGTGTTCCGAGCTGCTGGTCTGGCCCTATAACGCTGTCTGCAACCCCAATCCCGACCACGTCGTTATAGGCTGTCACTGCACCATCACGTCGAACTTCGAGCGGCCCTCGAACTTCAGCAACCTCGGCCATAAGAACGACGTGAACATGCTGGCCTGCTTTGCCAACCCCGTCAGCCAGGAGGCACTGGTCATCGTACCCGACTATCAGGGCTACGGTGCCACCCACGGCGACTCCCATCCCTATTGCAACCGTGAGGTGACGGCCCGCCAAGTCATCGACGGAGTCAAGGCCGGTATTACCTATTTTGAAAAGTACGAGAAGAAACTCGAGAAAGACTGGAAGTCGGTGGCTGTGGGCTATTCGCAGGGCGGTGCCGTAGCGGCAGGCGTGCTGCGTTACGCCCAGGAGCACGGCCTCAGCGATCTGCGCTTGGCCGGAGCCGTCTGTGGCGATGGTCCCTACGACCCAGTGGCCACCCTCAAGCAGTATATCCAGGACGACCGCCTCTACATGCCGGTGGCAGCAGCCCTTCTGCTCAAGGGTGCTGTCGACACCAATCCCCGCATGAGAGAGCTGGGCTGCCGATACGAGGATTTCTGCACGAAGGACTATGTCGATACTGGCATTTTCACATGGCTGAAAGAAAAGGAAATGACAACCGATGACATCCAGCAGCGACTGATACAAATCGGGTGCGACCCCCTTGATTTCTATGAATATCGCGGCAACTTCTTCATGTACGTCTGGTCGAAAGCCAAGGAAGGTTTCTACCCGTTCACGAAGGACGTTAGCAAGACGGAGTATGACTTCGACCGCTCCAGCGACAAGGCCTTGAGCTTCTGCAAAGTGGGCCAATGTTTCAAACAGGGAGTCATCGACTACTTCAAAGAAGGCAAGGTGGGCGGCGACGTGCCTACTGAGAAACTGAAGGCCCTGGAGCAGTGCCTCAAGGAAAACCAGCTGTACTACTCATGGAAACCCTCGAAGGATTCAGGCTTCACCTTCTTCCATTCCACCAAGGACGAGGTGGTGCCCGTGTGCAATGCTGAAGCTGTCGATGCTGCGTGGTCAGCCGGTGCCTCCGACCTGCCCTTCGCCTATTATAAGTACGATAACAAACGAACCTACTACCACGTTGCCACAGGCTCTGCATTCTACGTCAGCTACTGTGGGTCAAAAGTGAACGACATCCTCAAAGGGAAATGGAAAGGCGGGCGCCACACCGAAAAAGGCGGAATTACGTATTAAAAATAAAACAAAAAGATCATTATATTCATGAATAAAGCAACAAACTGGATGCTGACGGCCCTGCTGACCATAGGCCTGAGCATGGGATTCATCGCCTGCAGCGATGATGATGACGACAACAATGGCGGCGTTCCTACCAACGAAGCCGAGTACCAAGAATCACAACTGGGATGGGATATCATCACCCAGCTTACGTCCGAGCGCACGGCTCCCGAGGGCTGGCAGAACATGACCTTCGAGCCCACCATCGGCAAGGCCTCGGAGACCGACCCCTACACCCGCATCGTGTCCACCAACGACGTGGCTGCCGCTGCCGAGCGCTTCGGCGGACTCGTTGGACTGCCCGACCTCATCAGCGAATCGACCACCAGCTTCACCTACAACCAGGAAGGCATGGGCAAGCTCACCTACCAGATGGGGTCCGTGGGGGGACAGTACGTGGCACAGGTGGACGTTGACCTCAAGCAGGTGCCCCACCTGAAGAAGATTCTCTACCAGACACCCGAGCAGATGGGCAACAACGGCTACTTCGCCGGCACGGCCTACTACCGCTTC
>ONLL01000037.1 GCA_900318685.1 uncultured Prevotellaceae bacterium
CTCACTATATTAATAAATATATATATTTATTAATATAGTGCAGTATTTTTGATAGCCAGAACGTCATTTTGACTAATGACTAAAATGACTAATGACTAAGAAGCCCACCCCCTACCCCTCCCGAAGGGAGGGGAGAAAGGAAGAAGTCTCGGAGAAGAGAAAGGGACAGGGGGGAACGAAAAAAGGTGTATATTTTACACTTATTTAACAGTTTATATTTGGCAGCGTCAATTATTTTTTGTACCTTTGCAATCGAAACGAAGAAGCAAGCGAGCGCGCACGCATTCAGAGGAATGCAACAGCGCAAAAGCGAAGCAGCCATCATCTCGTGCACGGAAGGAAGTACCCACGTCGCGAAGGGTACGGACCGAAGGGCAGAAGGGTGGCACCCGAAGGCCAGCGAAGTGGCCACCGCAGGGCCAACGGAATGCGACGAGAGCGAGCGTGCAATCAATTCTCGCACCTCGTACCTCGTACCTCGCACCTCGAAAAACAACCATTAACCATTAACCATTAACCTTAAAAGAAAAACACTATGCCAAGTAACACTATCGTGATGCCAATCGACATCAAACAGAACCGCAACGCCCTGAGCAAGGTCTATGGGCACTACTTCCCCGAGGTACACTGCAGGCAGACCCTGAGCACCTACGGACTGGCCAAGCACATGGCCGACCACGGGAGCCTCGTCAGCGAGGAGATCCTCCGCCTGGTGCTGGGTCAGCTCGTCAAGTGCCTGCCCGAACTGCTCGCACAGGGCATCCCTGTGAAGCTCGACGGCCTGGGCATCTTCCGTCCCTATGCCAAGAGCGTGCCCGGCGGCGCTGCCAGCGTGGAGGAGGCCAGTCAGATGGGTGCCAACAACCTCGTCGACGGCATCCGCATCCGCTTCATCCCTGAGAGCGAGGATCTGCGCGACCTCACCCTTCATCCCTGAGAGCGAGGATCTGCGCGACCTCACCCGCAAGGTGTTCAAGAAGAAGTGCGCCCTGCGCCTGGACAACGTCATCGAGCTCACCAACGTCGAGGACACCGACCCCGTGAGCGGCGAGACCGTAGTCAAGCGCCGCCTGCGCAACTACACCCCCCTCGCCGACTATGGTCTGGCTGACGGCGGTGACGGTGACCAGGGCGGTGGAGACGACGAGCCGAGACCGTAGGAAGTGAAGAGTGAAGAGTGAAGAGTGAAGAATTTGCTACCGCGCGGAAATTCCCGCTCTTCGCTCGTAACTCCTGACGCCTGATTTAATTTAGGCACGGATTTCACGAATTAACACGAAGAAAAATAAAAAATTCGTGAGAATTCGCGTAATTCGTGCCAAAAAAATAAAAGGAGGAAAACACAATGAAAATCTCACAACGACTGAAGAACCGCCTGGCTGAAGCTCTGATTGCTGCACTCACGGCCTTCATCACTGCATTGACCACTACGTCATGCCTGGGCCACGGCCCCCTCTTCTAAAGCCCACCCCCGACCCCTCCCGAGGGGAGGGGAGGAGGTGAAGGGTGGAAGGTGGATGGTGGATGGAGAAATGTTAAGACTATGAAATAGCTGGTAAGGTTTGTGCGGAAGAATACGCAAAGCATGGTATTCTCCATCCACCATCCACCATCCTCCATCCACAAAAACAGCGACCTTGGTATTCTCCATCCACCATCCACCATCCACAAAACACATTAAACGCCCCTCCCCTCGGGAGGGGATGGGGGTGGGTTCTGGAGGGGATGGGGGGGCTATTTGTTATGCCATAATCGCTGGCTTCCACGTATTTTACTGGGGTTTTGAGGAAAAACATAACAAAAACAAAAAAACAAAATGTGACAATTGTGACAATTGTGACAATTCGGAAATGGCCAGGGAAAGACGGCTGAAGATGCCGCGAATCACTTTCTGAACAATTTTTTGCGATTTTTTGCATGAGTCTCGTTTTTTCTTTGTACCTTTGCGGGCAAATAATGGCTAACCGATCGTAACAACTTATAATAAATACTAACTAATGTATGAATAACCAAATTGCACAAATGGCCAGACGTGTCCTAGGAGGCATGGCTCTGGCTGTGGTTTGCGGAGGTTTCATTGCATGTACTGACGACTACAAACTCGACGACCCGGATAACTATCCGTCGTGGCTGGGTGGTAGCATCTATGATGCCATGAAGCATCCTGAAAACCTGTCTGCCGGGCAGGGCAACGTGCTGAAAGGCACTTTCAACAACTACCTCCGGCTGATTGATGACCTGGGTTATGCCGAGACCCTGGCCAAGACAGGCTCGAAAACAGTTTTCCCGGCTAATGACGAGGCCTTCGACCGCTTCTATGCCAGCAATGCCTGGGGCGTGAAGCGCTATGAGGACCTCACCGACGCCATGAAGCGTCAGCTGCTCTACGCCTCGATGCTCGACAACGCCGTGCTGGTGGAGATGCTGTCGAACATCTCCGACGGATCCACGTCCGTCATGCAGGGACAGGCCCTGAAGCACACTACGGGCGCTAACGTCATCGACACCATCACCCATCTGAGGAACAAGGCGGAGATGCCTGCCAACAACAGCTACTGGGAGCGGTACTACGACCGTGGCATCTACATGGTGATGGATGCCACGAGGCCTATGATGGTGCACTTCACCGAGGAGCAGATGACCTCGAACAACATCACCACTCATGGTGACGGCAGCGACTTCGAGGTGGTCACCGGCACTCCCTACGATGCTGTGGAGCGTTCGGCCTACATCTTCCGCAACAAGATCATCAGCTCGGACGTGACCTGCAAGAACGGATATATCCACCAGATGCAGGACGTGCTCGTGCCGCCGGGCAACCTGGCAGAGGTGATCCGCACGAACGGCGAGAGCAATCTCTTCAGCCGTATGCTCGACCGCTTCAGCGCTCCCTTCTACGATGCCGTCACGACGAAGAACTACAACGACTATGCCGTGGCCAACGGACTGCCTGAGATAGACTCTATCTTCCAGAAGAGATACCTCAGCGACCGCTCGCAGGGCGGCACGCTGACACGCGACCCCAACAACAACCAGGCTGCCTACGTGCTGCCCTTCGACCCGGGTTGGAACAACTACAGCACGGGTGCTGCCGGTGAGGATGCCAGCAAGGACATCGCCGCTATGTTTGTGCCTACGGACGAGGCCCTGCAGCAGTTCTTCCTGCCTGGCGGCGGAGGTGAGTTCCTGATCAACGCCTTCGGCAAGAAGCCCAACACGCTGGAGAACCTGGCTGAGAACGTGGACTCGATTCCCCTGCAGAACGTGCAGCAGCTCATCGGCAATCTGATGAAGAGCTCGTTCGTGGCAACGGTGCCCTCGAAGTTCGGGCGCGTGATGGACGAGGCCAACGACCCGATGGGCCTCTCGCTGGACGTGCTCAACAAGAACAGCAACGGCTCGTACGACGTGAAGATAGCCAACAACGGCGTGGCCTACATGCTCAACACGGTCTTCGCACCTCCCTCGCTCATCGCCGTCTCGGCTCCTGTGACGCTGAGCAGCAACATGCGCATCATGAACGAGGCCGTGAACGACGGTAAGAGCCGCACCACGCTGGCCCTGAACCTCAACTACTATGCCTACCTGCTCGCCATGAGCGCCAACTACGCATTCTTCATTCCTACCGACGATGCCTTTGAGCGCTTCTACATCGACCCGGCATACCTGAACACCGACCAGCCGCGAGCCCTGAAGTTCTACTATCAGAACAAGAGCCCGTATGTGTATTGCTCGGCATGGAAATATGACCCCACGACGGGCATCATCGGCACCACGCCTGCCGACTCTATAGGCCGTGTGTCGACCGACCAGTTCCGCACGCAGTTCGTGGATATCCTGAACTACAACACCGTGGTGCTGGGTGACGGCGAGACGCTGGGTGGCAACAAATACTACAAGACCAAGCACGGTGGCGCAATCTTGTTCGAGAACAACACCGTGAAGAGCGGCGCACAGATCGACGGCACGGCACCCGTGTCGCAGGTGACGCAGGTGTACAACCAGGCCAACGGTATGGCCTATGCCATCGACCACGTCATCCAGCCTCCTCATCGCTCGGTGCTCGACGTGCTGCAAAGCGACCCGCGCTTCTCGGAGTTCCTGGAGCTCTGCACCAGCTTCGAGATGGACAGCGTGATGGAGTTTGCCAGCGACAAGCTGATGGAGGTCAACACCGTGACGAAGAAAAGGCGTATGGACGCCTACCATACCTTCGCCGCCAAGGGAGGACTGACCGACAACGTGAACTACTTCAACTCCTATAACTACACCGTGTTTGCTCCCGACAACGAGGCCATGCGTAAGGCCTACGAGAAGGGCCTGCCCACCTGGAGCGACATCAAGGTGATCTACGACCAGTACAACGAACGGCTGGAGCAGGAGAAGGAAGGCGGAAGAATCAGCGAGGAGGTGCAGGCTGCGCGCGACAAGGCGCTGGCCATGGTCGAGGAGATCAATGCCTTCATCCGCTATCACTTCCAGGACAACTCCGTATATGTGGACAACACCATCGAGGAAGGCATCTATCCTACGGCATGCTCTGACACCCTGGGTATCCGCGAGAAGCTGACCATCACCGGAGGCGGCAACCGCATGACCGTGCAGGACAAGCGCGGACAGCAGATCGAGGTTGACGCCACCAATACGACGAAGCTGACCAACCAGATGGCCCGCGACTACGTTCTCGCCGGTACTGGCCGCAACCGTACCATCAGCACGTCGTCGTTTGCCGTGGTGCATCAGATCAGCACACCACTGAACTCGCACCCCGACACCGACCGCTATGACGATGCCTGGCAGGGCGCCGGATCAAGAGAACGCCTGAAGGCCTTCCGTAGGCAGTATGAATCTTATTTATATAAGAGGTACGCGGAGTAAGAGTGAGAACGTTAAAGAGTTAAAACGTTAAAGAGTTAAAAAGTTATGAGACGAAAGAACATCATTATACTAACACTGCTCCTACTGGTCTGTCCGTTGTTCGTGATGGCACAGGAAGCCCGCATCTCTGGTACCGTCAGTGATGCCATGGGGCCTATCATGATGTGTAATGTGGTGGAGGTGGATGCCAACAACCGTAACATCTCCTTCGCCCAGACTGATATGAACGGTAACTTCTCGATGGCAGTAAAGAACACGAAGAACAAGCTGAAGATATCATACGTAGGTTATAAGACGGTGACCCTGGCCATCGGAACACGTACGCGTTTCGACGTCACCCTGCAGGATGCCACGCAGATCAAGGAACTGACCGTCGTCGCCAAGAAGAAGTTCAACTCGGGTGGTCTGGCCATTCCCGAGCGAGAGGTGTCGGTGGCCGCTCAGACCTTCAATATGAGTGAGGTCGAGGGTCTGGCATTTACCAGTGCCGACGAGGCCCTTCAGGGACAGATTGCCGGTCTCGACATCGTGGCTAACTCGGGTAACCTCGGTGCCGGAACGTCGATGCGCCTCCGTGGTGTGACCTCTATCAACGGTTCGGCCGAGCCGCTCATCGTCGTCGACGGAAACATCTTCGACAATCCCGATGCCAACTTCGACTTCCAGAACGCCAACGAGGAGACCTATGCCTCGCTGCTCTCGGTGAACCCTTCAGACATCGAAGACATTCAGGTGCTGAAGGATGCTGCCGCTACGGCCATCTGGGGTTCGAGAGGTGCCAACGGTGTGATTCAGATTCGCACCAAGCGCGGTGCACGCGGCTCCACGAAGGTGGACTACTCGCTGCGCGTGCAGGCCAGCTGGCAGCCCAAGGGCTACAACCTGCTGAATGGTGACGACTACACCATGATGCTCAAGGAGATGTACTACAATCCTGCCCAGAGCGCTACGGCCACGACGAACATCAATGAGATCAACTACAACCGCTCGTGGGCGGAGTTCGAGAACTGGAACAACAATACCGACTGGGTGGATGAGGTGCAGCAGACGGCTCTGAGCCAGTATCACTACCTCACGATCACCGGTGGTGGTGAGAAGGCCAACTTCCGTGTCTCGGCCGGCTACGACCACCAGAACGGTACCATCATCAAGCAGACGCTCGACCGCTTCACCACGAAGCTGGCCCTCGACTACTTCGTCAGCGACCGTATCACCTTCCGCACTACCTTCCCCCTGACCTACACCGCCAACCATCGTAACTACGATGACAACATCCTGGGACGTGCCCAGAAGCTGGCGCCCAACATGTCGGTGTACAGGCAGGACGCACAGGGCAACAATACCTCTGAATTCTACATCATGCTGCCCGAAGGCTCCAGCAACGACATCGGTTCGTCGATAGCCGGAACATCGTCGCCGCAGCTGAATGACATCCGCAACATGGGTAACCCCGTCGCCATCGCCAACCTGGCCTGGCGCGACGAGAAGACCTACCGTATCTCGCCTGAGTTCCGTCTGGACTACTACCTGCTGGGCAAGGACAACAATGCCACCATGCTCAACTACACGGGTCTGGTCTACATGGACATCTTCTCGAAGAGTGAGCCTAAGTACTGGCCCGGCTCGCTGTCGACACGAGGATGGAACGACAGCGACTACAACCGCAGCCAGGTGTATGACTACAACTCGCTGGCATTCACTACCCGCCACACCTTCACCTTCACTCCTCATTTCAACAACGAGGACTGGTCGTCGACGATGCTGGTGAGATGGGAGATGACCTCAGGCAACGACAACAGCCAGACCGTGGTGAACCGCAATGCTCCTAACGGCACTACGTCGCCCACCGTCGACACGGCCATCGAGAGCATGAGCACCGGCAACGGCCAGTGGCGCTCCATGTCGGGCATCTACTCCGGACACCTCTCGTACAAGGGTGGTCTCTACAGCGTCGACTTCTCACTGCGTGCCGACGGTACCACCAAGTTCGGCGACGAGAAGAAGTGGGGTTACTTCCCCGGTGTCTCGGCACGATGGAACATCAGCGACGAGAAGTTCATGCAGTGGTCTAGGAAGTGGCTCTCCATGCTCAGCTTCCGTCCCTCATGGGGTATCGTGGGCCGACAGCCCGACGGACAGTACCTGCAGTATGCCAAGTACAGCACGGCAGGCGTATACGGAAGCATCAGCGACAAGCACAGCGTGACCACGCTGGAGGGTCTGCGCCTGGATGAGCTGAAATGGGAGCGCACCACGCAGTATAACCTCGGTGGTGACTTCGGATTCTGGAACGACCGCATCACCGGTGACTTCAACTACTACTTCAAGCGCACCAAGGACCTGCTCATGGGCGGTGTGCGCATCCCCTCGTCAAACGGTTTCAGCTCACTCTCATGGGCTAACGTAGGTGAGATGACCAACAAGGGTTGGGAGTTGAACCTCTCGGCCAACAAGTTCGTGCAGGTGGGCAAGTTCTCGTTGAGTGTCAACTTCAACATCTCTCAGAACTTCAACGAGATCGTTGATATGGACGAGAGCGTGCTCGAGAGCATCAACGGCGAGTGGGACAGCAGCAGTCGCGGTAAATACCTCAACCGCATCCAGAAGGGTAATCCTCTGGGCTCGATCTACGGACTCCGCTACAAGGGCGTCTACCAGTACACCTACGAGTACCTCACCAACATGAAGACGAGGCAGGGCTGGACGGGCGACGAGCTGCGCGACTATATTAATAATGAGTTCCTGGCTCAGGGCAAGACCGCACCTGTCGCCGTCGACGCAAACGGCAAGGTGATGATGGACTCGAAGGGACTGCCCATTCGCCAGGTCTATAACTTCTACGACGGCAGCCCCACCTATGAGTTCCAGGGCGGTGATGCCATCTATGAGGACATCAACAACGACGGACAGATCAACTCGCTGGATATCGTCTATCTGGGCAACTCCAACCCCCATCTGAATGGTGGCTTCGGCTTCAACATGCAGTATGGAGACTGGTCGCTGAAGACGAGCTTCAGCTATCGTCAGGGCATCAAGATCGTCAACCAGGCCAAGATGGGACTTGAGGAGATGTTCAATGCCAACAACCAGAGCTCGGCCGTGAACTGGCGCTGGCGCAAGAACGGCGACCAGACTGAGATTCCACGTGCTATGTTCAACACCGGCTACAACTGGCTGGGCAGCGACCGCTACGTGGAGGATGCATCGTTCGTGCGTATGAGCTACGTACAGGTGTCGTACACCTTCAACCGCAAGCTGCTCAAGCCTCTGGGCTTGCGCCGACTGCAGATGAGTCTCTCCGGTCAGAACCTCTTCTGCTGGAGCAAGTACAGCGGAACGGATCCTGAGCACTCGCCCGGTTCGTGGGGCATCGCCTACGACAACTCGCAGACGCCTCGATCGAAGTCAGTGACACTGAACCTGATGGTAGGATTCTAATAGAATGAATAATGAGTAATTAGATATTAGCAATTATGATTACCAAGATTAAGACATATATCGTAAATGGTCTGTTGTGCTGCGGCACCATTGCTGCCCTGACGGCCTGCAATGACTTCCTTACCATCTATCCCACCGACCGCATCGTGGGTTCGGAATTCTGGAAGACCAAAGCCGATGTCGACCAGATGGTGGACGGATGCTATCAGAGTATGATCAGCTACGACATCCAGGAGCGGGCCATCATGTGGGGAGCATTCCGCAGCGACGAGCTGGTGAAGCTGACCGACTATAATGACAATACCCTCGACAACATCGCAGCCGTGAACATCCTGCCTACGAACCGTTACAGCAAATGGGATGCATTCTATAGAGTGATCAACAACTGCAACATCGTGCTGAACCACGCCGAGGATGTGATGGCCGAGGATCCTGAGTTCACCCAGGGCGACTATCAGGTGGTGCGTGCACAGATGCTGGCACTGCGCTCGCTGTGCTACTTCTACCTGGTGCGTGCCTTCCGCGACGTGCCCTACACCAACCACTCCTATGAGGACGACAGCCAGGTGGAGATGCACGAGCAGAGCACGCCGGAGGTGGTGCTGCAGCACTGCCTCGACGACCTGCAGGAAGCACGCCGGTACATCATGCGTAGCGGGGCCTACGGCCGTTATGACTGGCGCAACAAGGGCTATTTCACCCGCGATGCCGTCGATGCACTCATGGCCGACATCTATCTGTGGCGCGCCGCTATGACTCACAGCAGCAGCGACTATCAGCAGGCTATCGTGTGTGCCGACTCCGTCATCAACTCCAAGCATGCTTTCTACGAGTTCTACAAAGAATACGACATCACCGAACAGGAGAAGGACATCTATCACCTGGAGAAAGGCGAACTGGCCATGTACACCATCTTTAATACCAATCAGGGCAACTCGCACGAGAGCATCCTGGAATGGCAGTACAACGGACGCGACAATTCGAACGTGGCCCTGCAGAACTACTACTACCAGTCGGGTAACGAGAACAGCTACCGGCAGACCAGTATCCTCATGGCTTCGCAGATCTTCACCACCGTCGACCAGAATGCCAATAACGACCAGGGACAGAAGATCTACCTCTCGAAGAACGACTACCGCTTCTGGAACAACGTCTACAATGCCAACAATGAGGAAGCTCTTCAGCTCAGCATCCGCAAGATGGTGGATGCCTCGGGGACGACAGTAGGACTGACCGGTACCGTCGGCGAGGCTAAAAGCAACAGCCGCGGATTCCGTGAGTTCAGGCAGAACTGGATCGTCTATCGCCTGACTGATGTCATGCTGATGAAGGCCGAGGCACTCGTAGAGACCGCTGCCAACGACAGCGATCAGGTAGTGCTGAAGCAGGCCTTCGACCTGGTGCAGGCCGTGAACAAGCGCTCGATGCTGAAGACTGCCAACGACACCCTGAAATTCGAGTCGTTCAAATCGAAGGAAGAGATGGAGCTCCTGGTGCTGGCCGAGCGTGAGCGTGAGCTGTGCTTCGAAGGCAAACGCTATTTCGATCTCATGCGCTACTGCTATCGCCACATGGAGGGAGTGGACATCCGCCAGAGAATGGCCGACCAGGGTGCCTGGCCTGAGCTCTACCAGCCCATGCTGAAGATGATCATCAGAAAGTACAGCGGTGGCGGTGGAGAAGGCGATGCCGTATCCTATAAGATGAAGAGTGAACCGTATCTCTACTGGCCTATTGAGGAGAGTGAGACAAAGGTCAACAGTCTCTTGAAGCAGAATCCTGTCTTCATACAGGAGAAGACGACTTCTAAGAATTGAGAATTGAGATTTGAGAATTGAGATTTAAGAATTGAGATTTGAGAATTGAGATTTAAGAATTGAGATTTGAGAATTGAGAATTGAGATTTGAAACAGATAAATACGAAATGAGTATTATGATGACCAAGAATATAAAAAATCACCTCGTCAAAGGCCTGCTAGCCTGCGGCATTGCTGCAGTGGCCGTGCCCTTCGTCACTTCCTGTAAGGAGGACATCGACGAATCGAACCTCTATACCTTCACCGGAGAGACTATCGAGGACTATCTCTTGAACAGAAGCGACCAGTTCAGCAGCTTCAACTATATCCTCTCCAGGATAGACTATGACAAGATCCTCTCTGCCTACGGCACCTATACCTGCTTTGCGCCTAACAATGAGTCGGTGGCAGAATATCTGGACAGCCTGTATAACGACACCGTCAATATCAACGTGCCGCACAACGGACTGACAGCACCTGGCATCGAAGGACTGGGCCCCGACAATCCCAAGTCTGACTCCCTGTGCCGCGACATCGCCCTCTATCACCTGCTCAACACCAAGATTATGGGTGTGAACATGGGTAACGGTATGACCATCAAGACCATGCTGGGACGTGACATCAATACCTCGATCGACTCTGTGTCAGGAGCACTGCTCGTGAGCCGTGGGGCAAAAGTGACCAGTATGGACAATGAGCTGGAGAATGGTGTGCTGCACGAGATTGACCATGTGATCACACGTTCGAACATGCTGATTGCTGGTGAGATGGAGAATCAGCCGTCGGGCTATACCATCTTCACACAGGCACTGAAGCTTACAGGTCTGGCCGACTCGCTCTCCAACATCAGCCATACTGACTTCGACAAAGTGGACAACGGCAAGGGCTTCTACATCCCTGAGAAGTGCGAGATGGGATACACCATCTTTGCCGAAACCGATGATGTGCTGGCTGAGAACGGTATCCATAGCATTACCGACCTCAAGGCATACGCCGACAAGGTCTATGGCAAATGCGCTGAGCCCGGCACGGGATGGTATGACTATGCACGCAACCACAACATCACCATCAGCACAGGCAACGACTACAAAAACCCCTGGAACACGCTGAGCATGTACTTGCGCTATCATATCCTCGAGTACAAAGTGGCTTACAACAACCTGGTGCGCAAATGCAACGAGGTGAGCAAGGTCACTGCCGTAGAGTTCTACGAGACCATGCTGCCCTACACGCTGCTGAAGATCACGCGCAACAGCAACAAGTTCAGGATCAACCGATGGGTGGCCAACACCTCGCTCACCGATATGGTGGCAGAGCTTGGAACAGCCGCCATGCACACTGTGAAGCTTGACGGCATTGAACTGGAGGGCTTCAAGGGTCAGGTAGCCGCTATCAACGGATACATTCACCCCATCAAGGGCATGCTGGTCTACAATCAGGATGTGCCGCAGGGCGTGCTCTACGAGCGCATTCGTATGGACGACACCGTGCTCTTCGGAGAGATGATGTCGAACTCGTTCCGCGGCATCACCACGGCACAGGTGAAGGCACTCAACGGAGGAAAGAGCGGCACCGACGGCCGTCATGCCGGCTGCGACTATATCCGCATCCCGCCGCGCTACTTCAAGAACATGGCTATCTACAACGGCGATGACACCCGTTTCTACTATTTCGCTCACACCGACGACGGATGGAGCAACTACCAGTGGGATGAGTTCAACTGCATGGGTAACTACGACTTCGCATTCCGTCTGCCGCCTGTGCCCGACGGAACCTATGAGTTGCGCATCGGATACACGACAGAGACCGTGCGAGGCATGCTCCAGTTCTACCTGGGCAGCAGCTCGGAGCTGTCGTCCATGAAGGCTCTCGACATTCCTGTCGACATGCGTATCATCCCTGCCAACAATGCTAACCTGACGCCCGACGTCGTCACCGGATGGTGCGACTGGACACGTCTTGATGACAAGGGCGTCGAGAGCGATGCCAACATGCGTAACCTGGGTTATATGCGTGGACCGCTATTCTACACCTTCCGCAGCAATCCTGCCCGCAGCCATCCACAGGACCTGCGCCGAATCATCACCAAGCAGGAGTTCAAGCAGGGCGACTACTGGCTGCGCTGCAAGAGCGTTATCGAGAATCCACAAGGTGAGTTCCACCTCGACTACATCGAGTTCTGCCCGGAGAATGTGTACAACAACACCCGCTATGTGGAGGACATGTATTGATCGTTGAACATTGACCATTGAACATTGAAGATTATGAATAGTAAGATAAACAGACGACAGCTGATAGGTTTTTCATTTATCATTTGTCAGTTATCATTTAGCGCAATGCTGGTAGCCTGCTCCGACTGGGACGACCACTATGAGGCCGACTCCTCGATTCTGAGCTCGCAGCAGTCTACGCTTTGGGAGAACATCTCCAGCAACGGGCAGCTGTCGCAGTTTGCCGCGCTGCTGAAGAAGACCGGATACGACCAGGTGCTCAGTGCCACACAGACTTATACGGTCTGGGCACCACAGAACGGCAGCTTTGACTACGATGCCCTCTCATCGATGAGCGATGCACGCGTGCAGCGCGAGTTCGTCATGAACCATATCGCCCGTAACAACTATCCCGCCTCGGGCACCGTCGATGAGCGTGTCTACACCCTCAACGAGAAGCTGATGTTCTTCGATGGCTCGATGCCCTATGCCATTCAGGGCGTCGGCCTTTCCCAGCCCAACATCTCCAGTCGTAACGGCACCCTGCACATGCTCGACGGGAAGATCCCCTTCAGGGCTAACATCTATGAGTCGCTCAACAACAACGAGTATCCTCTGGACTCTATCTCCGAGTTTTTCCATAGCTACGACGTGAAGAAACTCAACGAGCAGAAGAGCGTACAGGGACCGATGCTCGACGGAGAGATCACCTACCTTGACTCTGTCTTCGACGAGCACAACGATCTCTTTACCCGCTTCGCAGCCTTCATCCAGCGTGAGGACAGCAACTACACCATGATCATGCCTACCAACGAGGCTTGGCACAAAGCCCGCCAGCAGGTGCAGAAGTACTTCCATTATATTCCTACTTTCGAGTTTATGGAGAACACTTCCACCGGCAGCGACCAGAAGAAGGAAAAGGTCACCATCAAGGATGTAAAGTATCTGCAGGACTCCATTGTCAACGGGATGTTGCTCAACGATCTCTTCTACAACAACAATCTCTACGACAACCGTAAGCTGAATAATCTGCAGACAGGACAGCCGCTACAGGTCGACTCGCTCTATAGCACCACACTGTCGAAGATCTATTCCGACGATGCACGTCGTCTCCTGGAGGGCGCTCAGCGCGTTGACAAGAGCAACGGCATTATCTGGCTTACTGATAGCTTACGTATGCGCAGCTGGACGACGTGGAATCCGGAGATCATCATCCAGGGAGAGAACACACAGACTTTGGCAAGTTCTGTCAATGTAGCCGGTACGCCCGAGCGCATCTATGTCGCTCCTGGTACTCAGAACCCGGCTGTGCCCGGACATATCTCGATGAACAGCTACGTCGAGGTGCAGCCCATCAGCGCCAGCACCAACCCCGGCGTGGTGTTCTACTTGCCTGGTGTCCGCTCCACCACCTACAGCCTGTATCTGGTGATGGTGCCTGCCAACATCGTCAGCTCGCTGCGTGAGGTGAAGCCCTACAAGTTCTCCGTGACCATGGGCTGTGTCGATGAGACGGGTACCAACCAGGACCGTCTGCGCGACTGGGTGGCCGAGAGCAACTTCGTATCCGACACCGCTCGTGTTGACACCATTTATCTGGGTGACTTCACCTTCCCCATGGCTTATGAGGGCACGGGCAACTACTATCCTTACCTGCGTGTGAACAGCACCATCTCGTCGAGGGAGCGTAATGACTACGACCGCACCATGCGCATCGACTGTCTGATACTCCGTCCGAAGGAACTCGATGATTTCCTCAAGGAGCATCCCGACTATAAGTATGATGATGGCGACTTTTGAACTGAAATGACGAACGAATTTAAAGAGACACTACGAGTATGAAACGATTCAGCATATTATTATTCTCGCTTCTGAACATCTTTATCTCACCTGCTGTCTTTGCACAGGATGACGAAACCTTCGAGGAAGAAGTGACCGTTGTCACTCCAAAGAAGCAAGTGGTGAAGAAACCCACATACCCCACCATGGCGGTGCGCGGTGTGTGTGTCGACGCCGTCACCAAGCAACCGCTGCCAGGTATCATGATTCAGGCACTGGGCGACAATAACTATACCGCCATGACCGGCGAGAACGGTGAGTTCACCATCAATGTCCCCACCTTCGCTACTGCCCTCTATGTCCACGCTCCTGAGTATCTCAGCCAGCACGTGGGACTGGGCAAGGGCAATGAAGCTCTCAGCATTGAGATGCTTGCCGACAAGTTCCTGCCCATGTATGACAAGACGACGCACATCGGTGCTTCCACCACCGCACAGATGCGCAACACCACGTCGCAGACCATCGAGACCGACATCGAGAACCAGCTCGGAGCCGATGTGCGCAGCATCACCCGCTCAGGCGGTCCCGGTTATGGGGCAGCCATGTTTGTGCGAGGCCTCAACTCACTGACGGCCAATGCTCAGCCCCTCTTCGTCATCGACGGTGTGGTGCAGGACCTGCAGCAGACACGTTCCACGCTGCACTATGGTGATTATACCAACCTGCTGCTCAACATCAACCCTGAGGATATCGAGCGAGTCACCATCCTCAAGAATGCCACGGCGCTCTACGGAGCCAAGGGCGGCAATGGCGTCATCCTCATCGAGACGAAGCGCGGACACAGCATGGCCACCCGCATCGATGCCAATATCGGCGTGGGTGTCACCCTGCAGCCCCGCAAGCCTGAGGTGATGGACGCAGGCCAGTACCGCCTCTATGCTTCTGAAATGCTGGGCACCTATCCCGACATCTCGAAGTTCACCGACCCTGCAACGTTCAAGTTCCTTGTAGATGACCCGTCGAAGTACTACTATGCCAAGTACCACAACAACACCGACTGGTCGAAGGAAGTCTACCACACCGCCCTCAACCAGAACTACAATATCAATGTGCAGGGTGGTGACGATGTGGGTATGTACAACCTCTCGCTGGGTTATACCGACGGACAGTCGACAGCTCAGAACAACGGTTTCAACCGCCTCAACGTGCGCTTCAACACCGATATCAACGTCATCCGTAACCTGACCACGCGCTTCGACATGAGCTATACGAAGATCAACCGCGACGTGTTTGATAACGGTGCGCCCGAGAGCCTGCTCACCGGTACTGTTTCCTCGCCCACATTCCTGGCACTTATCAAGTCGCCGTTCCTCAATCCTTATACATTTAATAATGTGACGCGTAAGCTGTCGTCGACCCTTTCCGACGCTGATGACTATCTCACCGTGCTCGATCAGGATCTCACGCTGGGTAACCCCACGGCCTTGCTGGCTAATGGTGATGCCATCAATAAGAACCGTGTCGAGACCACACATTTCAACACCGTCATTGCTCCACGCTATGAGTTCAGCCGCTCGCTGGCACTCACAGAGGTGTTCAGCTACACCCTCGACCGCGTGTCGCAGCGCTACTATCGTCCGAAGGGTGGCATGCCCTCCTTCCTGATTGATGGCATCGGACGTGTGCAGAACATGGCCATGTCGATGTTCTCCAAGGAGACCAGCGTCCAGAGCGACACACGTCTGGAGTGGTCGCGTCAGCTGCGTGAGCACTTCCTCAGCGTTTATGGCGGAGTGCGCTATGCCTCCTTCGCTTTCGACGACAACGAGCCGCAGGGACAGTATGCTTCCGCCGGTAACGACAAGACGCCCAACATCTCCACCAATATGGACTTCGTCGATGCTACGGGTACTGACGATGCCTGGCGCAGTCTCACCTGGTATGCCAATGCCGACTACAACTACCGCAACCGCTACTTCGCACAGCTCACGCTGTCGATGGAGAGCTGCAGCCGCTTTGGTAAGGAGGCCGACGGCCTGAAGCTTGGTGGCGTCAGTTGGGGACTCTTCCCCAGCGTCCAGCTGGGATGGGCACTCACCAACGAGGAGTGGTTCCCCAAGAGCAATGCCGTCAACTACCTTCTCCTGAAGGCCGGCTATGACATCAGCGGTAATGATGACATCAACAACTATGCTGCCCGCACCTCCTTCGGTGTCACGAAGTATCTCTACCGCTCTACCGCTGCCATGCTCGACAATATCGGCAATGAGAGCATCGCCTGGGAGAAGACCTCGAAGCTGAACCTTGGCTTCAAGGCATACTTCCTCAGCAATCGTCTGGGTGTCGACTTTGACTATTACCGCCACCACACCAGCAACCTTCTCACGCTGAAGTCGTTCGAGAATCCTGTGGCTGGTATCAACAACTACTGGAGCAATGGCGGCTCGCTTGACAACCAGGGTTTCGAGGCTACTATCACCGGCAAACCCCTTGTCACGAAAAACCTGAGTCTCGAACTTGGTGCCAGCCTTGGCCATTATTCCAATAAGGTGAAGAGCCTTCCCAACGACAGTCGTCTCTATGTGGACGGACAGCGTAGTGCACAGGGATATACTTCCAGCCTTTATGGCACCGACAACATCGCCACCATCGTAGGACAGCCGGTAGGTGTGTTCTACGGCTACAAGACTGAGGGTGTCTTCGCCACTGATGCCGAGGCTGCCGCAGCAGGCAAGGGTACCTTCCTCTACCTCACCGATGCCACGGGTGCACACCAGAACTTCCATGCCGGTGATATGCACTTCGTCGACATCAACGGTGACGGAGAGATAAGCGAGGCCGACAAGACCATCATCGGCAATCCCAATCCCGACATCTACGGCAATATCTTCGCTTCGCTCGTTTGGAAGGACCTCACCCTGCACGTAGGATTCAACTACTCGCTGGGCAACGACATCTACAATTACCAGCGTAGTATTCTCGAGGGAGGATTCAACTTCTACAACCAGACGACTGCCATGACCAACCGCTGGCGCGCCGAGGGACAGCAGACCGATATCCCACGTGTCAGCTACGACGATCCTATGGGCAACTCACGCTTCAGCGACCGCTGGATAGAGGATGGCAGCTACCTCCGTCTGAAGACTGTCAACCTCACCTACCGCGTGCCCGTGCCCGGATCATGGACCTGGCTGCAGGGACTCAGTGTATGGGCTGAGGCCAACAACCTCTTCACCCTCACTCATTATCTGGGCAACGATCCCGAGACCAGCGTCGCCAACGCCGTGCTCTACCAAGGCATTGACTCTGGCAATGTGGCTCTGGGACGCACCTTCACCCTCGGCATGAGAATCAACTTGTAAAAGGCAATAAACAATAAACGTGAAATAATAAACATTGAAGAAGATGAAAAAGCTATCAATTATACGCAAGATAACCAACGTAATAACGGTTATTGGTTATTGTTTATTGGTTATTGGAACAGCTTCCTGCGAAGATATGTTCGACACGGACAGCAACCGTCAGATCTTCGATCCGGCACTCGACCAGAAGACCGACTCGATGTTCTATACCCTGGGCATACTCAAGGGACTGCAGCTCGCTGCCGACCAGTATGTGATGCAGGGAGAGATGCGAGGCGACCTTGTGGCCACCAACCAGTATACCGAGACCGACCTGCGGCAGCTGGCCAACTTCTCAGCTACCACGACTAATAAGTACGACTCGGCCTACGTCTACTACCGCATCATCAACAACTGCAACTATTACATCGCCCACCGCGACACGTCCCTCCGCACCGGCAGCCAGCAGGTCGCCCTGCCAGAATATGCCGAGGCACTGGCCGTGAGGGCATGGGCCTACATGCAGCTGTGTAAGACCTACGGCTCCGTGCCTTTCTTCACCAATCCTCTCGTCAGCATCGGCGATGCCGACAGCCAGAAGGACTGGAAGGACCTGCAGGGCGTCTGCGATGCGCTGGCTCCTGAACTCATGCGTTTCAGCGGCACACGCGTACCTTCCTACGGCAATATCTCGGCTGGTGTGCTCAACAGCAGCGACAGCGACAACCCACAGGAGAAGACTGTCAACTCCGAGCGTGCCATGCTCCCTGTCGACCTCGTCCTTGCCGACCTCTTCCTTGAGACTCACCAGTATGCGCAGGCAGCGAAGTACTACTTCAACTTCCTCCGCACCAACGAGTGGGTCATCCGTCAGGCATACATCGACATCGACTCCTACCTCATGCTTATCTTAGAGGATAAGATTCCGTCGTCCATGTCCTTCAACGTCACGGGCGATGCCTTCGCATGGAGCAGCATCTTTAACATCACCAACAGCAACGACATCATCACCTACATCCCCATGGCTGCCAATATCCTGCGAGGAGCTGTCACGGAGCTGCCACGCTACTTCGGCTATGACTTCTACAGCACCACGGGAGGATCGGCCAGCAGTAACGAGCGTTACCTGCTCGAGCGACAGGTTGATGCATCGCCGTCCTACATTGCTTTGTCTGATGCACAGGAGTATTACTACACGCCCACGGCAGCCACAGGAGGTTCTACCATTGTGCGCACCGCTGAGCTGGGCGACCTGCGCCGACTGATGACCATGCGCCAGGTGGCCAAGGACGATTCGGTCTACTCTGTCATGATCAAGTTCAACAGTGCCAATATTCCTATCTATCGCACTGCTACTGTCTATCTGCGCCTGGCTGAGGCCATCAACCGCATGGGTTATCCCGACGCTGCCTTCGCCATCCTCAAGGACGGTATCAACCCGGAGCTGCTCACCTACGAGCTGCGTGGCGACAGCACTGACCTCGAGGCACACCGCTACATACGTCCGCAGACTACCCAGCTGCTGACCAGCACGCTGCCGTTCCTCTCCGAGGAGAATCAGATGATATTCGAAGAGAACTGGGGCATTCACTCACGTGGCACTTACTATACGCAGGGCTCCTTCTCGCCCTATCAGTATGACACTGAGATTGCCAAGAAGCTGGCACGGCTCAACACCGCCAACTTCACCATGGCCGACACCATCGATGCTGTCGAGGACATTATCTGCGACGAGATGGCTCTAGAGCTTGCTTTCGAGGGCAACCGCTTCGGCGACCTCACCCGCATAGCACGTCACAAGAACCAGGCTGGTCAATATGGTTCCAACTACGGCAGCCAGTGGCTGGCACAAAAGCTTGCCTACAAGCATCCTGTGGTTGACCTCACCAACGAGCAGAACTGGTATCTGCCGTTCAAGTAGCAGTAGCTTTACGGCACACACACACTATAGGGGGGAGCGCTCATCGCAGTGCTTCCCCTTTTTCTTGAACGGCTCAAAAGGGCTTCTTGAACGGCTCAAAAGCGCTTCTTGAACGGCTTGAGAGCGCCTCTTGAACGGATTAAGATCACCTTTTGAACGGTTTTTTCTGTTTTTTGGTGACAATAGGACAGCAGTATTCGAAAAATATTCGTACCTTTGCACGTCCAAAAGCAAGAAATAGAAAAAAAGATGTATAAGTTCAAACCTCTTTTAAAGCAGACGCTGTGGGGAGGCGACAAGATAATTGCCTTCAAACAGCTCGATACTCATCTTGACAATGTCGGTGAGAGCTGGGAGATATCCGGAGTGAAGGGCTGTGAGACGGTCGTGGCCAGCGGACCAAGGGCAGGCATGACCCTCAATGAGCTCGTGGCAGCCGAGCGTGAGTCGCTGGTGGGCCGTGATAACTACCAGCGCTATGGCAATGAATTCCCGCTGCTGGTGAAGTTTATTGATGCCCATCGCGACCTCTCTATTCAAGTGCACCCTAATGACGAAGTGGCTCATCGCCTGGGTCATGAGCGCGGTAAGACCGAGATGTGGTATTGCCTGCACTCTGAGCCAGGATCACGCCTGTATTGCGGACTGAAGCGGCCCGTCACCCCTGAGGAGTATCAAGAGCTGGTAGCCGAGGGTAGCATTACCGAGGCTCTGGCATCCTATGAGGTGCACGAAGGCGACGTGTTCTTTATCCCTGCCGGACGCATCCATAGCATAGGTACTGGCTGCATGGTGGCTGAGATCCAGCAGACGAGCGACGTGACCTATCGTATCTTCGACTTCAACCGTCGCGACAAGGACGGGCATCTGCGTGAGTTGCATACCCGTGAGGCGGCGCAGGCCATCGACTATCGTGTGCAGCCCGACTACCGCACGCTGTATGCCTTGGAGGAAAACGAGCCCCAGCAGGTGATTAGCTGTCCTTTCTTCACGACGGCTGTCTACGACCTCACCGAGCCGATGGTGCTCGACTATTCCGAGCTCGACTCCTTCGTCATTCTCATAGGGGTGAAAGGCGAGGGTAGGGTCACTGCCTCAGATGGTGAGACCATGACGCTGCGAGCCGGCGAGACCATCCTCCTGCCCGCCACCACCGACGAGGTGAAGATCGAGGGCACCGTCAGGCTGCTTGAGACTTATGTGTAATACGAGAAAACAATAGAAACTAAAAGAGGTGCCCGATTGAGCACCTCTTTCATTTTAGAACTTTGCCATCTTGATGGCTACCACGGCGCACTCGTCGCCTTTGTTGCCTAGTCGTCCGCCGGCCCTGTCCAGCGCCTGCTGCCGGTCGTTGGTGGTGAGCAGACCGAATACCACGGGAATGCTGCTGGTGGCATTCAGCCGTGCGATGCCTGCCGTCACGCCCTGACAGATATAGTCGAAGTGAGGAGTCTCGCCCCTGATGACGCTGCCCAGGATGATCACGGCGTCGTAGCCGTCGTTAAGGGTCATCTGGTGGGCACCATAGATCAGCTCAAAGCTGCCGGGCACGGTCTTCACGTGAATGTTCTCGGGCAGTGCACCATGCTTCTCGAGGGTGCTGACACAGCCTTCGAGCATCGCTCCGGTGATGTCGGGATTCCAGTCGGCCACGACGATGCCGAAGATCATGTTCGAGGCATCGGGCACGTGACTGGCGTCGTAGTTCGAAAGGTTCTTTGTGGCCATGCTAGCTTATTGGCTGACACGCTGGATGTACTCGTCGATCATGTCCACATAGGGTGACGACTGTGTGTTGACACCAGGGATGTTCTTCTGGCGGTCATACTGCTTCACCTTCTTGTAGAGCTCAAGAGCCTCGGCTTTCTTGCCCTGGCTCTCCAGGATCTCACCGGCCTGAATGTAGTACATGGGCGAGAGGAGGACGTTGTCGGCCTTCTCGGCAGCCTTCTTCAGGGTGCTCACGGCCTTGTCGGCCTGGTTCAGGTGAGCGTAGGCATTGCCCAGAGCACCCAGGTGAGCAGGAGCGATGAGGATGTCATCGTCGGCGTCGTACTTCTCCAGATACTTCACGGCATTCTCCCACTGGTCCATGTGTGCATAGCACAGTCCGGCATAGAGGTTGGCCAGGTTACCGGCCTTCGTCGATGAGTATTCGTCAGCAATCTTCAGGAATCCCTTGTGGCCAGTGCTGTCGCCGTTCAGTGCCACGTTGAAGTTCTGCTCGCCGAAGCTCTGGGCCGACATGTTCAGCTGGCTCATGGCCTGCTCCATCGAGAGCTCGGGCACCTGCATGGCAGCCTGAGCCTCCTTCAGCTGGCTCGAGCGGTGGTTGTTGAAGTAGACGATGCCTACAATGATAACCACGAGTGCCACGACGGCACCGATGAGGATGTTCTTGTACTTGAGGATAAAGTCCTCGTGCTTGTTGAGTGCAGGCTGGTTTTCAGGAGCACTCTGAGTTGCGATTTTTTTTGCCATTTCTTATTTTATTGTTCTTCGTTTTTTCGTTCGCACTTCATTTGCGGGCGCAAAATTACTGAAAATCTTGCAGATATTGAAATTTATTTCGTACTTTTTTTGTTTTTAACGTCGAAAAGCAGTAATTTTGCACCAAAATTCGACTTCAGCGGATGATTCTCGAGCAACTTTCCATCGTAAACTACAAGAATATCGGTGAGGCTTCCATGCACTTCTCGCCGAATGTCAACTGCTTCATTGGCGACAACGGGGCGGGAAAGACCAATGTGCTCGATGCCGTTTATTTCCTCTCCTTCTGCCATTCCTCCACCACCGTCCAGGACTCCCTTGTGCTGCGTCACGACCAGGAGTTTTTCGTCCTCGAGGGCGACTATCGCCAGGCCCCGTCTGCCGATGATGCCCTCAGCATCTTCTGCGGCATGAAGCGTGGGTCGAAGAAGCACTTCAAGCGCGACAAGAAGGAATACAAGCGACTGTCAGAGCACATAGGGCTCATTCCCCTGGTGATGGTCTCGCCTTCCGATACATTATTAATAGAAGGAGGCAGCGAGGAGCGCCGGCGGCTCATGGACCAGACCATTGCCCAGCAGGACCGGCTCTATCTGGATGCCCTCACGCGCTATAACAAAGCCCTCCAGCAGCGCAATGCCATGCTGCGCGACGAGGATCACGAGCCCGACATCCAGCTGATGGAGCTCCTCGAGGAGGAGATGGCGCGTCATGGCGAGCTGGTGGCGCAGCGCCGCAGTGCCTTCGTCCAGACCCTCGTCCCGCTCTTCGCACAGTTCTATGCCACTGTCTCCGGCGGACGCGAGCAGGTGTCGCTCGGCTATGTGTCTCACTGCCAGCGCGGGCCGCTGCTCGATGTCATCCGTCGCGACAGGATGAAGGACCGTGCCGTGGGCTATTCCCTTCATGGCGTGCATCGCGACGACCTTGAGATCCTCCTCGACGGTCACCCCATGCGGCGTGAGGGCAGCCAGGGGCAGCTCAAGACTTTCGTCATCGCACTGAAGCTAGCCCAGTATGAGTTCCTCGCAGCCAACAGTCCTGCCCAGGGCCTGCCGCTGCTGCTGCTCGACGATATCTTCGACAAGCTCGATGCCACGCGTGTGGAGCAGATCATCCATCTGGTGGCCAGTCGGCAGTTCGGGCAGATCTTCATTACCGACACCAACCGCGACCATCTCGACCAGATCCTCTCCCACGGTGCTTTCGACTATAAGCTTTTCCATGTGGCCGATGGAGTCATCACCCCGTCAGCCGTAAATCCATGACAACAAGTGTTTAAGAGAAGAGAACAACACATAGGCGATCTAGTGCTGCGCAATCTGCGCGCCCTGGGACTCGAGACACCGCTGCTGCAGAAGCGGCTTGTCGAGGCATGGCCCGAAGTGGCTGGCGAGGCCATTGCACGCTATACCACCAGTGCCGTCATCCGCAACCAGACGCTCTTCGTTCGCCTCAGTGTCCCTGCCCTCCGTGCCGACCTGAGCATGCGGCGGCAGGAGTTCGTGCAGCGCCTCAATGCGCATGTGGGTGCCCAGGTGATTTCCGATATCCGATTCAACTGAACTATGACAACCGTAATCCGACAACGACTCAACGATTCCCCACTGGCACGCTGGACGGTGCTCTTCATCGTAGCCACGGCCATGATGATGGGCTATTTCGTCAATGATGTGATGTCACCCCTCGAGACCATGCTCGAGGCACCGCCGTCGCAGGGTGGGCTGGGGTGGACCTCAGCCGACTATGGCTTCTTCTCCGGCTCCAGCGGACTCATCAATGTCTTCCTGCTCATGCTCTTCTTCTCGGGCATCATCCTCGACAAGATGGGCATCCGCTTCACGGGCATCCTCGCCTGTTCGCTGATGGTCGTAGGCACGCTCATCAAGTTCTATGCTGTCACAGCGCCGCTGAGCACTGAGCCCATCCATATCCCCCTCGTCGTCACCAGTTTCTCGCTGCCGCCCTCCGTGGCGCTGGCATCGCTGGGCTTTGCCGTGTTCGGCGTGGGCTATGAGATGACGGGCATCACCGTGTCGAAGGCCATGGTGCGATGGTTCACGGGTCATGAGCTGGCACTCGCCATGGGCCTGCAGCTGGCTATGGCACGTCTGGGCACGGCGGCAGCACTCAGTGTCTCTGCCCCTCTGGCACGTCATTTCCAGCTCTCCACACCGCTGCTTCTGGCCCTCGCCTTCCTCATCATCGGCCTGCTGGCGTTCCTCGTCTTCTGCGTCATGGACCGCCGTCTCGACCAGAGCCTTCCTGCCAAGGATGCAGAAAGCCGCGTTGACAGCGATGATAAGGCCGGTGACGAGTTCCGCTGGCGCGACATAGCTCAGACGCTGCGCTCGCCGGGCTTCTGGCTCATCACCCTCTTCTGCGTGCTGTTCTACTCAGCCGTGTCGCCCTTCCTCAAGTTCTCCACCAAGCTCATGGTGATGAAGTACGGCGTCGACCCCGACCTGGCGGGGGCCTTCTCGTCGATAGCACCCTTCGGCACCATCCTCCTCACGCCCCTCTTCGGCTATCTCTACGACCGCTATGGGCGTGGCGTCACCTTCGTCATCGTGGGTGCAGCCATGCTCACCTTCGTCCATTTCGGCTTCTCGCTGCCCATTCATGGAGCCGCCACGGCCATCGCGCTGATGGTAGTGCTCAGCATAGGCTACTCGCTGGCTCCGGCGGCACTATGGCCCTGCGTGCCGAAGATCATTCCCCTGAAGTGTCTGGGCACCGCCTATAGCATGATCTTCTTCATCCAGAACTTCGGGCGTGCCGTCATCCCCATGCTCGTAGGACGAGCCAACGAGGCCGATCCTTCCTATACCACCTCGATGCTCATCTTCGGCTTCACCGCCCTCGGTGCCGTTGCCGTCGCACTTGCCATGCGCTATGTCGACAAGCGCAAAGGCTATGGCCTCCAGCTGCCCAATATCCGGCGCTGAGCACCTCGCTCTTTGCCTTTTTTCGGGAAAGGTCATATTTCGGGGGAGAAAAATCAAATAATGATGCTCCGTGCCGAATAAATGGCCTACCTTTGCAGCGTGTTTGAAAATAACGACTAACCGCAGTAAAAAGCAAAGACAATGAAGAGCATCTTAGAAGGACGTCCGGCGCTGAAGGCTGAGATCGACAAGATCGCAGAGGTGGCTGGCTACCTGTGGCAGAACGGGTGGGCCGAGCGCAACGGAGGAAACATCACAGTCAACATCACCGAATATGCCGACGACGACATGCACCGTCTGCCCGCCATCAGCGAGGTCAAGCAGATAGGCATCACCCTGCCGGCGCTGAAGGGCTGCTATTTCTATTGCAAGGGTACGGGCAAGCGTATGCGCGACCTGGCACGGTGGCCTATGGACAACGGCTCCGTCATACGCATCCTCGACGACTGCGCTTCCTATGTCATCATTGCCGACAATGCCGTGCAGCCCACCAGCGAGCTGCCCAGCCATCTCATCGTCCATGCCCGTCAGATAGAGACAGGCTCAGGCTATAAGGCTACCGTGCATACCCATCCCATCGAGCTGGTGGCCATGAGTCACAAGCGCGAGTTCCTCGGCAAGGACGTGCTCACACGCATCCTGTGGTCGATGATTCCCGAGACGAAGGCTTTCTGTCCGTTGGGACTGGGCATCGTCCCCTACACCCTTCCCGGCTCGAACGAGCTGGCTGAGGCCACGCTCAAGGAGCTGGAGGACTACGATGTGGTGATGTGGGAGAAGCATGGCGTCTTTGCCAAGGGCAAGGATGTGATGGATGCCTTCGACCAGATCGATGTCCTGTCGAAGAGTGCCAAGATCTATATCGACGCCCGTTGCATGGGCTTCGAGCCCGAGGGCATGAGCGATGCTCAGATGGCTGAGATGACGCGTGCCTTCAACCTTCCCCGATGACCATTTTCACGTTGAAAAACAACTACTGACTAATATAAATACGTTATGTTATGAAGTTCCCGCCACTGTGAAGTGCCGGGAATTTTTTTATGGCGGTGACACATCTGATGGCATTTGACGCTTGCCACAAGTATGTGTTGTAGCAATACAGATAAAAAAGACATAGACTGACGTGCTCATGGTATAAATACAGGCCTTCTGAGAGATTTCAAGCGTTTTTGATACCCTCAGAATGCCAGTTAAATGTCAATAGTCAATAGTAAGCAGTCAGCTGACTGACTTGAAAATCACATTCATCCTGTTGTCCCTTGCACGGCTGTGCACCGTGATCGAAAGCAACGTTTTGCCGTTGGGCAGCAGGCTGATGGTCATACTGTCCCATGCCACGCCGTCGTAGATGCTATGACATACTACCTGGTTGAGGAAGAGCAGCATGTTGAACGCCGTCTCGAACCGCAGGTGGGCAGTATTGCTCGACATTCGCACTATCACATACAGGTCAGGATCGTACCTCCAGCGGCTTGCCAAGTGCTGTAGCTAGGGCAGTGGCATGAACCTGCTGGTTGTCCTCGATGTTCAGCCTGGGGTCGGCAGTCGACACCAGGCTGAGTCTGTCGCCACCCACTGTGACGTGAGCCAATTTAATGGCGAAACGGGCATCGTCCGAGAACCAATGACGAGGGATGGCCATTTATGAACAGCTGGGCAAGCATAGGAATTTAGTAAATTCCTTGATGTGTTTATTTTAATGCGATTCTGAATCCTATTGCGGAACTGATGGTCATGCCTGTGGCTTCTATCCGGAGTCCATCGGCTTGTTTCTTGAATCTTACCTTCCTGCCGTCGGCCAGGCATGTAACGGCTTTCACCTTGCAGCTGTCCAAGCATTGGATAGTGAAGGGCTTGCCGTCCCAACGGAGAACGAAGGCGTAAATGAAGCCGTCCTTACAGGTGAGACGCATATTCCCTTCGATGGCAGTCTTATAGGGGCGTGTGCCATAGATGCCTTCCCCGTATGTCTGCAGCCATTCGCCGATCTTCAGCAATACCTGCTGCTGATCTTCGGGGATGGTGCCGTCGCTCTTGGGCGAAACATTCAGACAGAGGTTACCACCGCAGGCTACGTTATCGACGAGATTGCGGATGATGCCATCGGCATTCTGCAGTTTCAGTCCTTCTATATAGCCGAACTTGTTGCCAATGGGATCGTCCACCTGCCAGTAGCGGCCGTATGGCTTGCGCGGTGCACGGCTCTCACGCTCGAAGTCAATGATGCTTCCTGCCAAATAGGCCTGACTCTTTGACTGGATGCTCACTTCCTTGTGCCATTGGTAGGCACTGTTGTAATAGTAACGTGCCAGGCGGAGCTTCCATGGGTCGAGTGAACGGTAGTTGATGCCGTTGTCGAAATAAAGGAGGTCGGGCTGGTATTTGTCAATAATCTCCATAGTGCGCAGCTGCCACTCGTTCAAGAAAGCATCGCTCTGCGGATGGCGTTCTTCCTCAGCGGCTTCGTTGATGACGGCTTCTGTAGCACCTCCACGTACGGCTGCATGCATAGCCTTCGGTCCCATGCCGCTTTGCTGGGTGGGATGCTGTGGAGGTCCGTAGAATTCTGCATACTCAGGCAGGAAAAGGTCGGTGGAGTCTTTGGGCAACTTGTCTGGATACATAAAGTCCCAGTTCTCGATGCGGTGGTTTGACACACCGAATTTCATTCCCTCGCCACGTACAGCCTCTGCCAGTTCGCCTATCACATCACGTTTCGGTCCCATCTGCTTGGCATTCCATCGAGTCAGACGACTGTCGTACATTGCAAAGCCGTCGTGGTGTTCGGCAGTAGGGATGACATAGCGCGCACCGGCTTTTCTGAACAGCTCGGCCCATGCCTTTGCGTCGAACTTCTCTGCCTTGAACAGAGGTATAAAATCCTTGTAACCGAACTGGCTCTGCTTGCCCCACCGCTGCTGGTGGTCGCGGCTCATGGCATTGTACATGTGCTTAGGATACCACTCGCTACCTGCTGCTGGTACTGAGTAGAGCCCCCAATGGATAAAGATGCCGAACTTAGCATCTTTGAACCACTCCGGCGTGCGATAGTTCTGTTCCAGAGATTTCCATGTAGCCTCAAATGGTCCTTCGGGCGACTGCTCCAGCTGCTGGCGGCTTACGGGGATGGTCACGCGGTTATCGCGCCCTGAAAGTAATAAGCCTGCTTCAGTGGCCTTGCTGATCCACAAGTCAGCCATCTGCTGATGTCCGGCTGCCGTGGGATGGATACCATCCCATATCCAGTAACGATTGTTAGGCTGACATCGCTGCAATTGGTTAAACAGGCTGTCGAAGGGAACACAGACGGCCTGCTCGTCCTTGGCTATCTGTCGCACGATGGCCGAGAGCTTGTTTGTCATCTGTTGGCGTTCTGTCGATGTAGCCGTCGAGACGAAAGGCGTACACAGTATCAGTTTTATGTCACCGTTTTGCGCCTTGCTGCTTTGCAGCAGCGCCCGATATCTGGTATCCCAATCGTGATAGTCAAATCCCTTGTCTGACGAATGATCCTTCATCCACTCGCCTACATCGTTCGTTCCAATCAGCACTGAAAGAATATCGGGCTGTATTGCCAATACATCTTTCTCCCAACGTGCCTCTAAATCACCTAATGTGTTCCCTGATATACCACGATTTAGGAATTCCTGTCCTCCGTATGGCAACAGGCTCTGGTAGTGGGCCGCACACAGCATCATATAGCTATGCCCATACACATGGTTCAGGTCACTGTGGTTTCTCTTCTCCGAAGGCAACGCACTGCCTCCGCTGCGCCCCCATCCGC
The DNA here is from genome assembly GCA_900318685.1 of uncultured Prevotellaceae bacterium. Lineage (GTDB taxonomy): Bacteria > Bacteroidota > Bacteroidia > Bacteroidales > Bacteroidaceae > Prevotella. The sequence continues at coordinate 28,589 of ONLL01000037.1, forward strand.
CGTCCGTCACTGAGTCGCCGATATAAAGCACGCGCTGAGCGGAGAGCAAAAGACTACAGGTGCAAGCAGCGAATATACATAAAGTTCTTCTCATTGATTGATATGTTTTTCCCATCACTTATTCGTGTTGTTATTTACTTGATTAGTATTTTCTTTCCGTTCTGTATATATAGGCCTTGTACTGACGGACGTTCTGCATAGCGACGGCCTTGCAGGTCGTAAATGCCTTCACGGAACAGGGAGGAGGTTTGAGGAGCCGATAGCGTATTGATGTTTGTCTCCTCGTCTGAAATGAATGTTCCACAGATGATGCCGCGCCCGACTGTGGACATATACACACGACCATAGACGTTCATGTCGCCGCAGACAATCTGGGCATTGCCAGGACCGCCAAACTGATGCTGGTCGTCGTTGATGCGCGTCCAGGTGACGCCTTGGTCATCGCTGCGATAGAGGCCGAGGGGCTGTGATGCGGTCTTGCGGCCCCAGATGTAGAGTGACGGATAGTCATCGGCAGTCTTTCCCCGTCCTGCGCCGATGCAGCTGCATGAACTCATGGTGATGTTCTTAGCGGTGGGCGAACCGGTGTCGCAGCCCGTGAGGTGAGTCACGCCACTGCTGCCTCGCGCTAGCCACACCTCGCCCTGCCTGCCATCAACCACACACATGCGGCCTACTACACCTGAGAGTACCTTAGTCTTCTTTGTGAAGGTGTCGGTAGTTGGGTTATATATAAATATGTAGAAAGTGGAGCCACTCATGCCATAGAAAACGTGATTGCAAACTGGGTCGGCATAGAGGTTGATGCCTGAGGGAGCTATGGTGATTTCCGTCCACGTCTGCCCTTTGTCGAGGGAGTAGAAAGGACGGTTGTCCGATGGGCGGGCAATGAGGATGTCACCTTCTGCTGAGAGGGCACACCAGGAGATGCCTTTGTCGGCTACGGGCTTGGTCTTTTTCACCCATGAGGAACCTCCATTCTGGCTCAGGTACAAATCACCAGCACCGCGTAGCATAAGTTTTACTTGCCGTGCAGCAATGGCAAATGCACTAGTGGAACCCATAGAGGGAGTGAATCGTTTGTAGTATTGCGTCACGTCGGGGTAGAGACAACCGTCGTAGTCTCCGATGGTGACGGCCAGTGGAGCTTCCGCCACGCTGACAATGTTTAGCGGTACGGTTTCCTCAAGTCCAGTCACGCACGCTTGAAAACGTGGTTTCGAGGCCCAGAGATTCTTGGTAGTCATGATGCCGTTGCCGGAGCAGAACCACGCACGCGAACTGTTATGGGGATCTATCTGCGCACTACCACACCAATGCAGGTGAAAGCCTGATGCCAACCACTTGATTCGGCTCTCGCTGTAGGTGCTTCGCCCGTTTTCCGCCAGGTTAATCCACGTTTTGCCACCGTTCTTCGAAATCCAGACTTGGTCGCCCCAGGTCGTACTGCTCGTAGTCCAGTATTGTCCCCACCACAGACCCATTGATACCGCCATCAGGTGTTCGGGATTGTCGTAAGCTACAGAGATGTCGCCAAACGACACTTTCTGAGGAGAGATATCTGTCCATGTGCCTGTAGTCAAATCAAGCTTCATCAGGGCACCTGCTCCGCTCGTACTCGGTCCCTCGCTGTCGCTGTAGGTCACATAAAGCGTCTTGCCGTCGGGTGTGAGGCGACAGCGGTGGGGCATATAGTCAGTGCGGGCACCATCGATATCCGTCCATGTTGTTCCTCCGTCCTCAGAGCGGAACAGGTTTGCTGCACCTTTGTAGAGATGGCCTGCTACCACGGTGGAGCTGTCCAGAAACTGGACGAACGACATCTTCCTGTCGTTGACAAATGTCGTCTGCGCCACACGCTTCCACGTCTTGCCACTATTCTCCGACTTCCATAACCCTCGTGTACGAGAACCGCACAATAGTAATTGACCGCCCAGAGGACATATGGCAAGCCGTTCGCCGCTCTGCCGCCCGTAGTCGTTGCCGTGAGCAGGGAACTGACTGGTCACTGTAGCCAGTTGTGTGAAGGTCTCGCCGTAGTCTTCGGAACAGAGAATAGCACTGAGACCGCTGTTCCAGTACGATGTGCCGCAGTACATATACACTTTATTAGGCGACGAGGGATCGATAGCCAGACTTTCCACGCCCATCAATCCCGCCTTGTTTTCGGGCAGGAAATCTAAGATAGGCGTCCATTCTTCGCTATCGGGATTCCATCTGTAGGCACCACCCACATCCGTTCTTGCAAACATCAGTCCTTCCTGCTCAGGGCAGGTGATGATGCCCGATACAAACCCTGCACCACCGAAGGGCAGCGCATTCCATTCGTAATGACCTGTTTGTGCATAAGAGGCGGAGGATATGATCATCAGCGCCACTGCAAGTTTTTTTATACTCATCTACAAATATCTCATTTGTTCGCTCGATTATGAAATTTGACGCTGCAAAGGAACGAAAAAATGAGATTTCCCACTTTTAATAAATGCCAAAAGTCTGTTGTTTTTTGCTAATTGACTATTTCTTGTTTCGCAGTACCCTGTATTCTGTTGGCGAAAGCCCTGTCTGCTTTTTGAACTGCGCAGAGAAATAGGAAGGTGAGTCGAAGTCGAGGGCGTAGGCAATCTCCTTGAGTGACATAGTAGAAGTGAGCAGTAATTGCTCTGCCCGGTGGATGCGCTGTGTCTGAAAGAACTTTGAGGGAGAGCAGCCTTTTTGCAGGCTGAACTCATGGCGGAAAAGAGAGTAACTCATGCCAACCTCTTTCGCGAGATTGCTCATAGGCATACGGAAGTCAGGCTTTGCCATCATCAGACAGGCTTGCTCAATGTTCTCCGTGTAATTGCTCCGACTAACAATTTGAGCCTCGCTGATACTGCCCAACAGTGCAATAATGTAATTGGTCAGTCCGCTCAGTACATGCTGGGACATGTGTTGGCCGTTATCTGCTATTAGAACAGCTTTCTGGAACAGGGTCAAAACCTCATGGTTGATGCCAATGTCAAACACGGGGTTTTCGCGGCTGCATTTACTATCGGCAAGCCATTGCTCCACATCATCGTTACGGATGCCAATCCAATAGTGGCTCCAACCTGTTTCTTCGTTGGGATAATAAGTGTGCCACTCTTTAGGAAAAAGTACGAAAATCATTCCCCGCTCAATTTGGAACACCCCTCCAGTGCATGTTTCGAGCGTTCCTTCACCTTCGGTTACATACACTAACTGATACTCTTTCAGTGTGCGCCCTTTTTCAGGTTCAAAGTAATAGCCCGCTTGATGAAGACGACTGGGATAGGCTGTATGTGCAGGAAACTCTTCATACCCTACACAAGTAATTGGCTGCCTCTTTTCCGTTTCCAATATATCGGCGAAATATTTGACAGAATGACTCATATACCTATAATATAGTTAATCCATTTGTTCTTTCATTAATTCGTAAGCCGAAGGGTAAAGGATTCCAAAACGTGTCTTATGTGCCTTGACATACACTCCTTTGGCTATACGCGTAATCAATCCTTCTTTCTCGAATATGGCGAGCAGCTTTGTGACGTCCTCGACATCATATTGGGGAAAAGAAGAAACAAAGAATATCTCGCCGAACTTACTGCGAGTAATCCTTTTCCTAATCTGTTGTACTACAGCATTCTTCATCGAATGTTTATGTCGGAATAATAACAAATATTTCCGTCCGCGAAGGTACAAAAATTATATCAAACAACAATACTTTAAGTGTTGAAATTCAGATTTATTGGCAAATTATAGCGTTTTTCTTGTTGTATAGATGACGTTCTTATAAATATAGGTCGTTTTTACATTAGGGGCAACATTGCCAGAAAAGCCATTTTCACGTTGAAAAACAACTACTGACTAATATAAATACGTTATGTTATGAAGTTCCCGCCACTGTGAAGTGCCGGGAATTTTTTATTATTGGTGTCTGCTCTTTGTGGATGCGAGGGCTATTGCTGCAACAGCCACTGCGCGAAGAACTGGTCGTAGACGTACAAACTTTATGCAAAGATAATTATAATCTTATTATAAAGCAAATAAACATCCCCTGATTTAACGTTATTTATCTTATTCCGCTCGGAAATCACAAAAACAGGCAAGGCCCCCACACGCTCGGAGACCTTGCCCGTTTCCTTTTTTCTACAGGCAGAAAAAACACCAGATTACGCCTTTCCGCTTTTCTGCCTTTCCGCTTTTCACCGACTATAACTCTGAGATGAGCTTCTTGTAGCTTCCGCGCTTGGTTCGCTCAATGGCCTTCTCTTCCTCCAGGCTCTGCAAAGGCTTCTGTGCCGAGTGATTGTTAGCATAGCCGAACGTTTGTGTAAACTGCTCGGTGGTGAACTCCTGCGGCAGCTGACGGAAACACTCCTTGTACCTGTTGGTGCGTTGCCGATAGGTGGTGGCATCACGCTGCTGGTCGTCGTAGTATTTGCGGTGCAGCTCATAGAACCAGTACATCTGGCATTGATACTGGATGTCGCAAATGAGCGTACAGAGCTCTGCATCCTTGTCGTCGGTCACGTAGGTACCAGTCTTCTCGCGCTCTTCCCAATGACGCATATCCACGTATGGGGCTGCCACCGACAGTCCATAATGAGGAACACGCTTCAGCAGCAGCCACTCTGCCTGGTCATTGTTGAACTCGGCAATGGCACGATGCTGGTCGAGCCATTTGTGAACATGCTCCACGAGCGGCCACAGCGGCAACTCACCACGACGTTGGTCCATACGGTAGCTCCACTGCTTGATGGTGTCGTAGGCAGTGCAGCTCCTAGTCTCATCACCTTCAAGGGGCAGTATGCCAAAGTCGGGCTTGCCCATAGGTATAGCAGCCATTCGGGTATCGAGTCCGGAGTTGACATTGCGCTCGTTCACCAGTCGGCGCAGCGTGGGCGGTGTGCAGGTCTCAATCTGGTTCCAGTAGACACGGAAGCGCCCCGATACAGATTCCTTGTTGGCGTAGTGCTGATCGTCCCATTCGTTATGGAACGACTTCAGGATCATGATGTCTCGATTCTGCCATCCTCCCGACTTCGACATGTTGATGGAGTTGTCCTTCTCAGAGTCAACCGTGATGAGGTGCTTGTTCATGTCCTCCCCGTCGACGAACTCCTTGCAGTTCATCATCGAGCGGATAAACTCGGT
>ONLL01000031.1 GCA_900318685.1 uncultured Prevotellaceae bacterium
GTTGTACAACCATAAGTGACGCAGAATATGAAAAGGATCGTTGCCGCATTGCAAATGCTTATATTCGGGGCGGTCGGATTGCAAATCCGACCGAGCAGAAGAAAGATTATTCACACTTTTAAATGCCACATAAACGTTAGAATATGACAAACATTAACATTGATACGAATCCGGTTTTCAAAGAAAAACTATTGGAGTTAGGGTTTGTAAAGAAGAAAGGAGAGTTCCGGAGAGAAGTTGGTGGAGTTTTGCAGTCGCTCTATTTTACATATAGGAATCAAGGAGGTAGCTCTACACGTTATTATACATTTAATTATGGAATCTCTTTTTCTGCTGTTGAGTGTGTGATGGAGAAGCTAGGTGTTAATACTTATGGAGCAGGAAACTCCCTACATCTCAAGGATCAGGTTCGTAAGCGCTTGGGCTTACCTCGAAATAATAGTTTTATCGAATGGAAAATAGCCACATCAGACTCGGAAAAGCAACTATACAAACAGATAAACAATATTCTGAAAGTGTTAAAGGAAATCTTCATTCCGCTAATGGGCCGCTTTTCGGATATGGAACAGTTTGTAGATGCAGAGTCGACGGGTGAAATAAATGATTATTTGGCTTACGATTTTAAGTGGCCACCGGTAATCTACAGATTGCTTGGAAAGGAAGACAAAGCGCAGGAGTATATTGAAAAGAGAATAAGGCACTTGTATGATACCCTAATGCCTGATGGCACTGAATGGGTCGTAACGAAGGATTATTATGAGATGACGATTCATTGTAATTCTGATGCCTCTCTTAAAAGCTACCTGCAATTTGCCCAAAAATTTAACGAAACGAAAGACGATGACTCTATTTGGCGGGCTAGATATGAAGGCCGGTATCCTTTTTCTTTAGAATACAGAATATTATAAGTAAGGTTATGAAACGAATTATTTTCTTAGGGCTAATGGCCTTGACCTGTTCCTTAGTAGTAATGGCACAGGAGAGTAATTGGACGCTGACGCCGAAGGCAGGCATGACTGTATCGACGCTGGCAGGTGAGGATGCGGAGTACTGCTCCAATGCTATCGGATGGACGGTGGGCGTAGACCTGGGACGGCGGCTGTCGGAACGGGTGGATCTGACTGTAGGCGTAGGCTTCACGAAGAATCAGGTGAGCGACGACATCATCCCCAGTGTGCTGCCACTCAAAGTGTATGACGAGGGACGCATGTCGTTCAGCTATATTGATGTGCCTATCGGCATCAGCGTCAAGCTCTGGAAAGGCCTTTCTGCTTCTGCAGGCGTACAGCCCAGCTTGATGACAGCAGGCAATGAGCGTTATTTCTATGACGAGTACACTTGCAGCACCGAGGACTACATGAAATACATTATGAATCCTCTGATCCAATATGAGAACCCTAGCACGGCAAAGTACACAGAGTTTGTCAAGCGTGACAGCGAGGATGGCGATGGCATCCGTCACATGAGCAACAAGCTGAACGTGAGTGCCAGCATCGGCCTGTCGTACGAGTACAAGCGTGTGACGCTGGGTGCGCGCTACCACTTCGGGCTTACCAACGTGATGGACACCGACAAGCTGCCGATGTACAGCCACTATCCTGACCAGAGCGAGTTCGGCGGTCGCCACAAGGACAAGATGCGCTACCTGTCGCTGACGCTGGGCTATCGCCTGCCCCTCTGAAGCTGACTAGCGTTCGGAAAGACAGTCTCTAAGCAGTAGAAACCGCGCTAAGAGTCTATGCTAGATGGGGCAAAAGGGGAAGTAATTCCCCCTTGTCAGTCCACTGGCGTATACTGTCTGGTCTGGGTCCAGCGATGGCCGGAGGTGTTGCTCCTTGCCTCCTTGGGTGTCATGTTCTTCATCCTTTTCTTGTCGTAGACCACCTTGCCATTCTTCCAGCTCTTCACGATGAGCCACTCCATTGGCACCATCATGTCGCCCGTGCCTTCAAGGACGACGATATTGAACTCCTCCAGGTCGGGGATGTGATGAAGATAGATGTGGTAGAAACCCATCAGCCTGTGGTAATCGAGATTCTCGAAAAGTTCGTTCAACGTCCTCAGTCCGTAGTAGGTGTGAGGTTTGAAATGAAAGTTGACGCCCGGGTTGTCCTCCAGGAACGCCCATGTCATCTCTGTCAGCTGGCTCAGCACCGAGTCGGCCAGCACCTTGGAGTGGATGGTGTAGACGGTCCCCCAGGTCTCGCTCTCCGGCTGCAGGGGCTCGAGCGTGTTTTCGCGCAGGACGAAGTCATCGTCGTCATTCCATTTCACCTGCTCAAAAGTGTAGGTGGTGTCGCGGTAGACATAGAACTGGCGGCAGTCTATGCCCTTCTGCTTGAGGATGGGCTGGAGCAAGGCGGTGTATGCCGCTTTGTTGAAGGGCACCAGCTCCTTCATCTGCTTGTACACGCTGTCGGGCGTGTACTCATAGTGGAAATATCCGAACCCCTTTGGCGTCCATGGGCTTCCGTCATTGTTCTCCAAAGGGTCGTAGTGGAAGGTGATGATCTCGGGCGCACCGAAATACTGCACATCCCTTTCTCGCTGCCACGTTCTGAGTGTGTCGCCGCCCTGGTATTCTCCCAAAGCGATGGTATAGCGAATGCTGTCCACTCCACCCCGGTGGTATTCCCACGTGTAGCTCTCTGCGGCATCGTCGGTGAGTGCCTTGCAGGTGTTGCGAACGGCATGGAATATGCTGCCCGCGTGTTCGACCCTCTCCTTTCGGATGCTGTCTATCTTAAGGCTCTGGGCATCCCTTTTCGGGTCGCCCGTGGGCGGCGTGGGCTTGAAGTCATTCAGCTGCTGGCAGCTGATGAAGACACTTTTGTGGAGCTTTCCATCGTAGTAGTAGGTGACTTCTCCGTTTCCTCCCAGTGCCGCCACCTTGCTCACGAGGCTGTCAATCTTCGGATTGCCTTGCAGGCGCTGCTGTAGTGTCCCCTGAGCCAATGAGCTGAGGGATAGAAACGTGGCACAAAGTGCGATCGTAATTCTTTTCATATCTTGTTTATCTTTTAAATCTCAATTCTCAAACCTCAAATCTCAAACCTCAAATCTCAAATCTAATAAGTGTCATCGCTGATGGCAATTTCCACTTGCCGGGTCATGCGTTCGCCCCGTTGGCGTATTTCCTTTGTCATCTCTTGGTAGTCAGTCAGGATACTGCCGTTCATCTGGGCCATCATCTTCATGATAAAGCGTCGCTCCTCTTCTTCAAAGGCTTTTTCCGCAAGGGTGTATTCATCCATGAGGTCCGGCTCTGATGTTGGCGCAGCCGCTCCCTGCCCATCCGTTTGATCTTGTTCGCTTGTTGCCGAATGGGACGCGAGAAGTGGAGCGTTATGAGGTGATGTCCGCCTCTTTGCCATATAGTGCCTGGGCGGTTTAGACATTTGTAGTATCTCCTTCACTATGTTCACTGTGTCGGCCGCTTTCTGAACATCTGAATGTTCATCCGCTCTCAGGGTATCGGATTGCGCAGTCTCAGGTGTCGGCTCCACTTTCGCCACGATTGCAGTCTCTTGCTTTGGCCACATCATTGCACCTATACCTATTATTATAAGTAGGCAGGCCGCTGCAGCCACCCAGTGCCAACGTCTGCGACTAGCAGGCCTGACCTCTATCTGCCGCATCACGCTATCGCAGAAATCTGCCGACGGCTGGGGCTTCAGCTTTCGTTCTTCTCTTCGACGCAAGGCTTCGCGTAAATCCGTATCTTTAAATCTCTCTTTCATTTTTCAAATCTCAAATCATTATAGAGTTTCTTACGTATCCGATGGAGCCTCGTGGCCAGTGCATTTGGCTCAGCATCCATGATATAGGCGATATCCCGCAGCGAGCGGTCATCATAGTAGTAGAGGTGGAGCAGCATCTGCTCGTCGGGCGGCAACGTATCGATGGCAGTCTCCAGCTGTTGTATGCGCTCTTCTTTGCCTGTGCTGAGGTCATCGTCGTCGATGGTATCGGTCAGCTGCACGTCGTCGATGCTCAGCCATTGCTGCCGCTGTCGCTTCAGGTGGTTCAACGCGGCATGATAGGCAATGCGCAGCACCCATGTAAGCCACGACGAACGTCCATCGAACTGACTGAGCGAGCGGAAGGCACGGACGAAGGCATCCTGAGCCAACTCCTCTGCGTCGCCAGCATCGCTGACCATGCGGCTCACGAAGTCGAGTATCTGTCCTGAGTAGGTCCTGACGAAGTAAGCATACTCGTCGCTCCTGCCGTCGAGTATCCGCCTGATGCGCTGCTTTTCTTCCGTGTCGTTCGTCTTGTTCATTCTACTATAATAGACAGCCCACCCGCGAGAATATTACACGGATGGGCGTTAAAGAATGTTATTCCTATTGTTTCAGTCCTCAATTCGCTCGACGATAAAATCGCAGGCGACCTTAGTTGGGGTCGCCTGCTTCAAGTATATGACTAATGTCAGACTCTGATGTTAGAAGTCCATGTGGTCGAGGGCATCGCTGAAGTCGCGAGGCTCGCGGTTGGCCGATGGGTCGCGGTATTCATCGTCCTCACGCTGACGGCGCTCCGGACGGGGCTGACGGCGATCACCACGGTCGCCACGATCCTGACGGGGCTGACGACGATCGCCACGATCACCACGATCGCCGCGCTCTGAACGCTCACCACGCTCTGGACGGTCACCACGCTCCGGACGCTCACGACGAGGAGGACGCTCGACATAGCCCTCGGGCTTGGGGATGAGTACACGGTGCGACAGCTTGTACTTACCTGTCTTCTGGTCGATCTCGAGCAGCTTGACAGTAATCTTGTCACCCTCCTTGATGCCTGCCTCCTCGACAGTCTCGAGGCGCTTCCAGTCGATCTCGGAGATATGGAGCAGTCCATCCTTGCCGGGCATAATCTCGACGAAGCATCCATAAGGCATGATGCTGCGGACGGTGCCTTCGTAGACCTCGCCGACCTCGGGCACAGCCACGATAGCGCGAATCTTGCGGATGGCAGCATCGATGCAGTCCCTGTTGGGTCCGCTGACCTGCACATGACCGACGCCGTCGGCCTCGTCAATGGTGATGACGGTGCTGGTGTCTTCCTGCATCTGCTGGATAATCTTGCCACCAGGGCCGATGACGGCACCGATGAACTCCTTCGGAATATCGAAGGCCTCGATGCGGGGCACGTGGGGCTTGAGCTCAGGACGGGGTTCGGCAATGGTGTCGGTGAGGCACTTCAGGATGTGCTCACGACCGGCCTTGGCCTGCATGAGAGCCTTCTCGAGGATGTCGAACGACAGACCGTCGCACTTGATATCCATCTGCGTGGCAGTCAGACCGTCGCGTGTGCCAGTGGTCTTGAAGTCCATGTCACCTAGGTGATCCTCGTCACCAAGGATGTCGCTCAGCACGGCGTACTTGTCTTCACCGGGATTCTTGATGAGTCCCATAGCGATACCGCTGACGGGCTTCTTCATGGGTACACCGGCATCCATCAGAGCCAGCGTACCAGCACAGACGGTAGCCATCGACGACGAGCCGTTCGACTCGAGGATCTGGCTCACCAGACGTACCGTGTAGGGGAAGTCCTCGGGAATCTGTCCCTTCAGACCGCGCCAAGCCAGATGTCCGTGACCAATCTCACGACGGCCTACGCCGCGCTGTGCCTTGGCCTCGCCCGTGCAGAAGGGAGGGAAGTTATAGTGCAGGAGGAAGCGCATGTAGCTCTTGTCGAGCACATCGTCGACCATCTTCTCGTCGAGCTTGGTGCCCAGCGTGCAGGTCGACAGCGACTGTGTCTCGCCACGGGTGAAGATAGCACTTCCGTGAGGCATGGGCAGCGGGCTGACCTCGCACCAGATGGGACGGATGTCGGTGGTCTTACGGCCATCGAGACGGATGCCCTCGTCGAGGATGCAGCGGCGCATGGCATCGCGCTCTACGTCGTGGTAGTAGCGGTCCATCATGGCCTCGTACTCGTCCTTGGAAATCTCGGAATCGGCTGTGATCTCAGGATGCTCAGCGAAGAACTTCTCCTTGAAGTCAGCAAGGATCTTCTCGAAGGCCTCAGCGCGCTCCTGCTTCTCCAGGGCCTGCTTGGTCACGTCGTAGGCGGGCTGGTAGCACTCCTTGTTCATCTGCTCGCGCAGCTGCTCGTCGTTGACCTCGTGGTTGTACTCGCGCTTAACGTCCTTGCCCAGCTCCTTCGAGAGCTCGGTCTGAAGCTCGCACATGGGCTTGATGGCCTCCATAGCAGCTTTCAGGGCACCCAGCAAGTCCTGCTCGGACACTTCCTTCATCTCGCCTTCGACCATCATGATGTTCTCGGCAGAGGCACCGACCATGATGTCCATGTCGGCATGCTTCATCTGCTCGAAGGTGGGATCGATGACATATTCGCCATTCACGCGGGCCACACGGACCTCGCTGATGGGGCACTCAAAGGGGATATCTGAACATGCCAGGGCGGCAGAGGCGGCAAAGCCAGCCAGCGCATCGGGCTGGTCGACACCGTCGGCCGAGAGAAGCATGACATTGACAAACACTTCGGCATGATAGTTGCCGGGGAAGAGGGGACGAAGGACGCGGTCCACCAGTCGCGACGTGAGAATCTCTGAGTCAGAGGCTTTGCCTTCACGCTTGGTAAAGCCGCCAGGGAAGCGACCTGCAGCACTGTACTGCTCACGATAGTCAACTTGCAAAGGCATGAAGTCTGTTCCGGGAACGGCATCCTTTGCGGCACAAACAGTGGCTAGGAGCACGGTGTTGTTCATACGGAGAACAACGCTACCGTCGGCCTGTTTTGCCACTTTCCCGGTTTCAATGGTGATGGTCCTTCCATCAGCCAGTTGAAGGGTCTTTGTAATTACGTTCATCTTTGATAAAAAAACATCTAAAAATAAATAAAAGTGCGCATCTAGCGCAAAACGTCGTGCAAAGGTACTCATTATTATATTAATAAAAGAATAAAGCGGAAAGTTTTTTGTTTTTTTTGGTTTTTATTCGTACCTTTGCACTCAAAATACGAATGACATGAAAAAAATTGCATACACAATCATTGTCTTGCTGGCCATGACGGCCTGCAGCAAGCAGAAGACTTTCACCGTGGAGGGCACCATCGAAGGGGCAAAGGACTCTACTGTATATTTCTACAACCGTTCGATGACGGGCATCGTGCTGCTCGACTCAGCAAAGATTGGCGACGACGGAACGTTCAGTTTCCAGCAGGCGGCTCCCGTGGGACCCGACCTGTATGTGCTTCGCATCAACAACCAGATCGTTAACCTGGCCATCGACTCGACTGAGACCGTCACCATCAAGGCTTCGATGCCCGGCATGACGCAGAACTACAGCGTGAGCGGTTCGGAGAATTGTGAGAAGATACGCCAGTTGTCACTGAAGCACAGCGAGCTGCAGCAACAGGTGTTCCAGGTGGAGCAGAACTCCTCGCTGATGGGTCCTGTGATGCTCGACTCACTACAGCGCATGTTGCGCCGATACAAAGACGGCATCCTCGTCGACTATATCTTCCAGGAGCCACAGAGCTCGTATGCCTACTTTGCCCTGTCGCAAACGCTGAGTCATGTCTACTGGCCGGCCAGCTCGGTCTTTGTGATGGGCGACAGCATCGACAATCGTGCCTATCGGGCTGTGGCCACCTGCTGGAAGGAGTATTATCCCGAGTCGGAACGCGCACAACAGCTTTATAATATGGTGGAGCGCGACATCAACAATGCCCGCATCGTCTCCGCCCGACAGCAGAAGCTGCAGGAACAGGACGTCATCACTGTATCTGATATTATCGACCTGAAACTGCCCGACCTGAACGGACATGTTCATACCTTGTCGGAGCTGCGCGGGAAAGTGGTGCTGCTTGACTTCCATCTTTTCTCCACATCGGAGTCGGGAGCAAGGATTCTGAAGCTGCGCGAGTTGTACGAACGATACCACGATCGCGGATTGGAGATCTACCAGGTGTCCATCGACCAGGACGAACATCTGTGGAAGCAGGCCGTCGAGGCTCTGCCTTGGATCTGCGTCTACGATCCTGACGGCGAGTCCTGCGCCCGCTATAATGTGTCGGCGTTGCCCGAGTTCTTCATCATCGACCGCAACAATGCCCTGCAGAAGCGTTCATCGCAAATCGACGACCTGAATGCTGAGATTGAGCGACTGCTCTAGAGCAGGTCAGCGAGAAAGATTGTCAGGGGATTTTGCCGTTAGTCGTCAAGCAGGCGACGGGAGAAATAGCGAACGGGATACCAGGCCGAGAGGAAGCTGACCACGAGCACCGTGACAAAAACCACCACCACATCCCATGGGTGAACGCTGACAGGATACGCATCGACGATGAACGATCCCTGCGACTGTCCCAGCGCAATGACCCCAAACTGCTGCTGAATCCAGCAGAGCAGTAGTCCAATGGCAATGCCGATGACTGCGCCGATGGCAGAGATAAGCCATCCTTCGAGCAGGAAAATCATGGAAACCTGACGGTCGTCAGCTCCCAGCGAACGTAGCGTAGCCACATCGTCTTTCTTGTCAATGATAAGCATCGAGAGCGATCCGATGATGTTGAAGCAGGCCACAATGAGGATAAACACCAGGAAGATATATGCTATGAGTTTCTCGATCTTCATGATGCGGAAAGTGTCGTCCTGCTGCTCATAGCGGTCGAGCACATAGTATTTATCACCCGCGATTTTCTTGATCTGACTTTTCACTGCTTCGAAATCGCTGCCGGGCTTCAGTCTCAGCTCGAGTGAGGAAATCATGCCCTGCTGGTCGAAGACACGCCGTGCGAAGTCCACGGCTGTGAGGATATAGCCCTTGTCGTATTTTGACTGCATGACACTGAAAATGACTCCTGGCGAATATAGGGAGTCGACCACGAATCCCTCTTCGGGGGCATTCATGTCGAGCTGGCCTTCACGTCGAGGAGCATAGATATAGAGGGGTGAATCGAAACGATAGCCAAGTCCCAGCTGCTCAGCCAGACGTATGCCAGGGATGGCATAGAACATGCCGGCAGCTTTCAGTTCGAAGCGCCCGTCACCCTGCAGGATCTTGTTGATACGGGTCAGGCTGTCGAAGTTGTTCTGGACACCCTTCACGGTGACCATTGCCTGTCGGTCGTTGTAGACGGCCAGTGCCTGATCCTCGACACACTCTGTATGTACCTCTATCTGCGGCAGCGCCTTGATTTGAGTCAGCAGAGGGTCGTCGGCAGGAGCCGTCTTTCCCTGTGTGGGCGTGATCTGCAGCTGTGGGTCGAAATTGGTGAAGAGCGATGCTACGAGGTCGCTGAAACCATTGAACACGCTGAGCGTCACCACCATCGCCATTGCAGCCACTGCCACGCCAAGCATGGAGATGCCGCTGATGATGTTGATGACGTTCGTCGACTTCTTCGAGATCAGGTACCGTCGTGCTACGTAGAAAGGGAAGTTCATTTCTTCAGCAGCTCGTCAATATGGTCGATATAGTCGAGAGAGTCGTCGATGAAGAAGCGCAGCTCGGGGATGATGCGTAGCTGATGGCGCACCCGCTGTCCCAGGTTATAACGTATCTGTGCGTTGTTCTTCTCGATGTTGCCAAGCAGCTCTTCGCCCTTCTCTGAAGGAAAGATGCTCAGGTAGGCAGTGCACACGCTAAGGTCGGGTGACACCCTGACCTGCGTCACACTCACCATCACTCCGTGCATGGAGCGTGTCTGCTCCTGGAAGATCTGACTCAGCTCTTTCTGCAATAGTCGTGCAATCTTGTTTTGTCTTGTTCCTTGCATAAATAAGGTTTTTCGTCTATGAAAGTATATCTAGGCAACGCTCGATGAAGATGCCACAGTTGTGGTCTTTCACGTCGCGGTTGCGGTCAATCATCTGGCTCACCACATCCATGGCTCGCCGAGTGGCATCAGGCAGTGCCAGGCCAGTGCCCAGCAGGCTGCCGATGAGCACAGCAGAGAAGATATCGCCTGTGCCGTGAAACTGTCCGGGAATCTCCTCATACTCATGTACGAAATAGCTGCGAGTATCAGCATCAAAGCCGCAGACAGCATTCCGTCCTTCGATGATGCAGCTGGTGATGATGGCTGAACGGGCACCCAGAAGCAGCAGGCTGTCGAGCAGTCGCCGGGCCTCGTCGCGGCTGATTCCCCCACGTCGATAGGGTACACCCGACAAATAGCAGGCCTCGGTATAGTTGGGCTTAGCCAAGTGGGCCACCCCAAGCATGCGGCGCATCAGCTCCACCTGCCGCTGGTCGATGCCGTTGTAGAGGCTGCCACCGTCGCCCATCACAGGGTCAACAAAGATCACGCAGCCCTGGCTCGCCTGCTCTCTGCAATATTCTTCCACTAGCACAGCCTGCTCACGGCTGAACATCAGTCCGGTACTGATGGCATCAAAGTGAAAGCCCAGATGCTGCCAGATGGGAAAGGTGCGACGCATATAGTCGGTGGTGTCCATCTGTGTGAACTCTCCGTAGTTCAGCGTGTTCGACACCAAGGCAGTAGGCATGCAGAAAGCAGGAATGCCCATATAGGAAAGCACAGGCAGCATGGCAGCCATGCCCACCTTGCCATAGCCGGCAATATCGTTAATCAGCAGGATCTGCTTCATGCCTCTTCAAAAGGTGCAGCATCGACGCACTTCAAATTCCTCTCCAGCTGACGGGTGGAACTGGCTCCTACGAGCACACTGGTGACACCACGCTGGGCCAGGATCCATGCCAAGGCCATCTCTGCCAATGTCTCGCCACGCTGTGCAGCCTCTTCATTCAGCTGACGCAGTCTGGCCAGCAGCTCTGGCGTGAGCATCGACTCCTTGAGGAACTTTCCCTTTGCCATGCGGCTCTCTTCAGGAATGCCGTTCAGATAGCGGTCGGTGAGCAGTCCCTGTGCCAGCGGCGAGAAACTGATGAAGCCTACGCCATGGTCGGCACAGAAGTCGAGGATGCCATCTTCCTGCGGCTCACGATCGAGCAGGTTGAGCCGTCCCTGATAGATGAGCAGTGGCACGTCGTGCGCCTTCAGATACTCATAGGCCGTCCGAGTTGCCTCCAACGGCCATCGTGAGATGCCCACATAAAGAGCCTTGCCCTGCCGCACCACGTCGACCAATGCCTGCAGTGTCTCCTCGAGCGGTGTCTCAGGATCGTAACGATGGCTGTAGAACAGGTCGACATAGTCCAAATGCATACGCTGCAGCGACTGATCAAGCGATGCCATGAGGTACTTCCTGGAACCCCAGTTGCCATAGGGGCCGGGCCACATGTCGTAGCCTGCCTTGGTCGAGATGAACAACTCGTCGCGATAAGGACGGAAGTCATCATCCATCAGGCGGCCCATCGTCTCCTCGGCTGATCCATAGGCAGGACCATAGTTGTTGGCCAGGTCAAAGTGCACCACGCCATGATCGAAGGCATAGCGGGTGATCTCTCTCGAGCGCTCGTAGGGATCAACGCTTCCGAAGTTATGCCAGAAACCCAGCGACACCTTTGGCAGCAGTACACCGCTGCGCCCGCATCGCTCAAACTTCATCCCATTGTCATAGCGGGATGCGTCGGCTAAGTATTTCTCCATGGTCTTCCTACTTCTTCAGTAAGGATGCAACCCAAAGAATGAGCACTGCGCCTACAATGGCCGTTCCGAGCTGTCCTACAAGACCGCCCCATGAGATTCCCAGCACGCCGAACAGCCAGCCGCCCAAGGCACCACCCAGCACACCGAGCAGAAGGTTCATCAGCAGGCCGAAACCGCCGCCTTTCATCAACTTGCCGGCGCAAAAGCCAGCCAGACATCCTAATACAATTGATAAAATAATACCCATAATAGTCGTTCTTTATAACGTTTAGGTTGCAAAGGTACGAATAAGAAAGCGAAAAACCAAAATAGAAAGATAAAAAATGTTTTTTTCCTTTGCTTTTCGCTCACTTATTCGTACCTTTGCACCGATTTTAATACGTATTGAGATGAAAATAGCATTAATCGGCTATGGCAAGATGGGCAAGATGATTGAGGAGATAGCCCGCAGCCGTGGCCATGAGATTGTCAGTATCATTGACATTGATAACCAGGAAGAGTTCGAAAGTCCGTCTTTCGCCACTGCCGATGTGGCCATCGAGTTCACCACTCCAACGGCAGCTTATGCCAATTATCTGAAATGTTGGGAGAAAGGCGTAAAGGTGGTCAGCGGCTCCACAGGATGGATGAAGGAGCACGGAGATGACGTACGTGATCAAATCAGCAAAGGAAAGACGCTGTTCTGGGCGAGCAATTTCTCTATTGGCGTGGCAATATTCTCTGCCGTCAACCGCTATCTAGCCAAGATCATGAACCAGTTTCCACAGTACGACGTGGAGCTTGAGGAGACACACCACGTGCATAAGCTCGACCATCCCTCTGGCACTGCCATCACCCTGGGTGAAGAGATTGTGGCAGCGCTTGACCGCAAGGAGAACTGGGCAGAGGATACCACTGATCCTGCCCTGCTGCGCATCGACCACATCCGTCGTGGTGAAGTGCCTGGCATTCACACCATCCGCTATGACTCCGACGCTGACATGATCACCATCAGCCATGATGCCCATTCGCGTCGAGGCTTTGCTCTGGGTGCCGTACTGGCAGCAGAATATACCAATGACCATCAGGGTCTGCTTACCATCAGCGACATGATAAAATTCTAGACCATGGCAAAAGGAAAAGAAAAAAAACCGTTGAACATGAAGCGGCAGTGGGCGAAGTTCATCATCGTCCTCGTGCTTTATCTGCTGTTCCTCTACTGGGTGAAGTCCTGGCTCGGACTGATTGTCGTGCCTTTCATCTATGATGCTTATATCTCGAAGAAGATTAAGTGGCAGTGGTGGAAGGAGAGCGAGGGACCCATACGTTTCATCATGTCGTGGGTCGATGCCATCGTCTTCGCACTGGTGGCTGTGTATTTCATCAACCAGTTCTTCTTCCAGAACTATGTCATTCCCAGCAGTTCGCTGGAGAAATCGCTGCTCACGGGTGACTATCTCTTCGTGTCGAAGCTCAGCTATGGCCCACGCATACCCCAGACTCCGCTGACCGTACCCCTCACGCAGCATACACTGCCCGTGGGAGGGCTGAAGTCTTACATCGAATGGCCACATTGGGACTACCGCCGCGTAAAAGGCCTCGGAAATGTGGAACTCAACGACATCGTGGTGTTCAACTACCCTGCCGGAGACACCATCTGCTCTGAGCCTGCCTACCAGACATACTATTACGATATGTGCTATAACCTGGGTTACAGCCAGTATGAGCAGGCCTATGGCACCTTGCCTTCACAGGAACTGCTCGACTCTGTGCCTGTGCTCGACCGCCTGGCTTTCTATAGTCAGGTTTATGCCACCGGTAAGCAGGCCATCCAGAACAACTGGGCTCAGTATGGCGACATCGACACACGTCCTACCGACCGTCGTGAGAACTATGTGAAACGCTGCGTGGGACTGCCTGGCCAGACCCTGCAGATCAAAGACCGCATGATCTACCTCGACGGCAAGGCCAATAAAGAACCCGAACTCGTGCAGTTTGCCTACACCGTCACATTCAAAGAAGGCTCTTCCCTTACCGACGACTTCATGAAGGAGCACGGCATCACTAGCGAAGATCTGGGATTTCCCCGTGGTACCAACCGCGAGAACGGAGGACAGATTGTATTCAATCGTCGCTTTGTGGTGAAATATATGCCGCTCACTAAGCATGCCAAGGCAGCTCTTGAGCAGCGAAAGGACCTTGTGGAGAGTATTCAGACACCGCCGCCACCAGAGGATGACTGGCGCAACGTCTATCCCAAGAACGGCAATATGCACTGGGATCGTGACAATTATGGCCCCATCTGGATTCCTAAGAAAGGCGCCAGCATCGACCTGACATTGGAGAACCTGCCTGTCTATGAGCGCTGCATACGTGCCTACGAAGGCAACAAACTGGAGGTGAAGAACGGAAAGATTTTCATCAACGACAAGGAAACGTCGAAATATACCTTCCAGCTCGACTACTACTGGATGATGGGTGATAATCGTCACAACTCAGCCGACTCACGCTACTGGGGCTTCGTGCCCGAGGATCATATCGTGGGCAAGCCCATCTTTATCTGGTGGAGCAGCGACCCAGACCGAGGAATCTTCTCGGGAGGCATACGCTGGAGTCGACTCTTCCGCATGGTCGACAACATTAAGTAGCACTGGCGCCACCTCAGGGTGGCAGCCAGGCTTACCATACACACTTCTAACCTAATGATGCGTAGAACAGCAAGATTCCTGCTGGCATTTGCCGTAGCACTATTGTTGATGCTCTGCTTCAGGACATGGGCATTCACCATCTGCACCGTGGATGGCGAAGGTCTGGCACCAATGTTGCAGAGTGGTGATCGTGTGCTGGTCAACCGCTGGACATACGGGCTACGCATAGGAAAGCCACTAGGTTATGGGCGTATAGGGAAATGCCAGGTGCAGCGTGGTGATCTGGTCGCATTCTACCATCCGGAACAGCACGACAAGGTGCTCATTTGCCAATGCAAGGCCGTACCTGGCGACACCATACTCCACGATGATAAGCTGCTCATCGTGCCAGGACGCATCACCTGTGCTGCTGCTGACCACTATTGGATGGAAAGCATCGGACAGCAGAACATGATTGACTCACATCTGCTAGGCTTCATCTCTGAGGAACTTATCATAGGCCGTGCCACCACAATCATCTATAGCCATAACACCCGCGAACCATTCTGGCGGGGGTGGGATAGCAGTAGATTCCTTATGCCATTATGACCACAGCATTACTCTCCACCACCTACTTCGGGCCTGTGCAGTGGTACCAGAAACTCTACCGCTACCAGCAAGTGCTCATAGAGCATCACGAAACCTTCGTCAAGCAGTCATATCGCAACCGTTGCCTGATCGCTACGGCCCAGGGAATACAGGCGCTGACGGTTCCCGTAGTGCACGAAAACCACGATTCCATCGATAAAATCCGAATTAGTGACCATGGAAACTGGCGACACCTACATTGGCAAGCCATTACTTCAGCCTATGGCGATTCTCCCTTTTTGGAATACTATGAAGATGAGCTGCGGCCTTTCTTCTTCGAGCGGCAATGGGAGTATCTCATCGATTTCAACGATGCCATTTGCAGGAAAATGTGCGATTTCATCGATATACATCCCCATTTCTCACCAACCCTTTACTTTTCAAAAAACGGCGATTTCATCGATTATCGCAGCGGCATTCATCCCAAGCATCCTGATGCTGATGCCGATTTCCAGCCCAAACCCTATTATCAGGTATTCAGCGCTCGACACGGATTCCTGCCCAATCTCAGCATTCTCGACCTCGTGCTCAATATGGGACCTGAAAGCATCTTTTTTCTGTAATGGATGTTGACCTATGTCAAAAACCATGCCGTTTTGAGTAAAAAAGAGCAACGTTATGCCCATTGATTCAGGAAAAAGTACTACCTTTGCACCAGTAGTCGAGACGACTACGCGCATTATTCATTAGGTTAGTAGTTAATAGATTTTAAGGTAAAGATTATGTTATTAGATTTTCCTTCGTATACCCAAGTTTAAGGGCATTCAGGAAAAGGAAGTGCGGGGTGAGTGATTCATACCGCTCTTTTTTTGCGCTTTTTTTGTCTGAAAAACTAAAAACACCTTAAAATCGGACAAATAATGATATATTTTACTTAATAATATGTGAGAAATGAATGTTTTTTGCGGAAATGTGCGTAAATTTGCAGCCAAATTGTTTAAACAAGGACGCATGAATAGAAACCTTACAAGGCTTTGTGCTCTTACAGTGGGTGCTCTGATGCTGACATCGTGCCTGGAAAGCGATGACGATACAACGGTGTATGGCGATGCCGCTATCACGAACTTCACGCTGGGCTCGCTGAACAGATATGTGCACACTAAATCATCGAAGACGGGCAACGACACGATTGTCAAGTCAACGGTGACAGGGTCGGCCTATAAGATGAACATCGACCACTTCGGACAGCATATCTACAACCAGGCACCCCTGCCAGTGGGCACTGACCTTCGCCATGTGGTGTGCACCATTACGGCAAAGAACGGTGGTCTGATCGCCATACAGTCGATGACGAGCGACTCGCTGAAATGGTATACGGCGACTGACTCGATCGACTTCAGTCTGCCACGCACATTTCGCGTCTACTCCACTGACGGCTCTGCTTGGCATGCCTATGTGGTAGAACTCAACATCAGCTCCACGAAGGACAGCGAACTGGACTGGACGTTGGTAAATACCAATGCAGACTGGGCTGGCTGGGAAACAGACCGCCGCCTGGTGGCTCAAGGCGACACAGTGAGTCTCGTGGCTGCAGACAGCATCGTGGGAACCTCTTCCTATGAGCGCTATATGTTCTCAGATGACGGCCGGCTGCTCTGCCAGCATGACGGAGTATGGGAGGAAGAAAAACTCGACGACAGCTCCAGCCTGCTGCCCCAGAAGGACAAGACTGCTTGCGTGAGCTGGCCTTATGTCACGGCTGCCAATGCCGACTATGTGCTGATGGCTGGCACTCCCCGTCAGGACGATGTCAATGTGATGCGCGTCTGGCGTAAGATATGCTTCAGCGACGGTAGTGGACACTGGACATACATGCCTTTCGACGCTGGCAACCTTTATCCCCTGCCTCGTCAGGAATGGCTGTCGATGGCATACTACAAAGGAGCTGTGCTTGCCGTAGGCTCCGACCTGATCATGCGCCAGTCGCGCGACCAGGGCATCACATGGAAGAAAAACAGCAACTATACATTGCCGACAGATATGCAAGGCACAGTGGTGTCGATGGCTGTCGACAACAGCGGACGTCTGTGGCTGGCTACGAACGAAGGCCAGCTGTGGAGAAGCCGCTGACCTTGGGGACGTAGAACGCATAAGAATGCATGAGACAAACGGCGAATAGTACAAGGATGAGACGGTGGGCGCTGGCAATAAGCCTGCTGCTGATTGTTGCATTGACGCCGTGGTCCACATGCCGGGCGCAGGATGACCCCGAATACCGCATGGAGATAGGTGGTGGTCTGGGACTGATGGCCTATCAGGGCGACTTCAACGGTAACCTGATGAAGGGCATGCAGCCGATGGCCGCCATAGTGGCTAAATATAAAATGAACCCGCGCATGGCATGGTCGGCGCAGATTGCCACGGGCAAGGTGAAAGGATCGTCGAAGGACGTGAAGACCTGGTATCCTGAGATTCATGGCCAGCCGATAGACTTTTCGACGAGTCTGACAGACTTCTCCCTGCGCTTTGAGTACAACTTCTGGCCCTTTGGCACGGGCAAGGAGTACCTGGGAGCTCGACGGCTGACACCGTTCATGGCCATGGGAGCCGGGCTTGCATTCTTCGACCATGTTGCCTTTCAGGTACCCATAGGGCTGGGCGTGAAATACAAGTTGAAGGACCGCTTGAATCTTACAGCAGAGTGGATGATGCACTTCTCAGGCTCTGACAAACTGGACGGGATAAAGGATCCTTACGACATTAAGAGCTCGGGACTCTTCAAGAACACTGACTGCTACACCACACTGCAGGTTGCGCTGACCTATGATATATGGGCCAAATGCAAGACTTGTAATAACGACCGATAAATAGCGAATATAGAATAGTGAACTCTGATTGATGAACTGTGAACTATGGACTATGAACTAGATAAAAGCCGCATCCCGCAGCACATTGCCATCATCATGGACGGCAATGGGCGATGGGCTATGGAGCGGGGACTGGACCGCAGCTTCGGCCACAAGGCTGGCGTAGAGGCTGTGAAGCGTATCACCACCGAGTGTTCGAACCTGGGGGTGAAGTATCTCACGCTCTATACCTTCTCCACGGAGAACTGGAATCGGCCAGCCTACGAGATTGAAGCAATCATGGACCTGGTGCTGAACTTCTTTGAAATGGAACTCTTCACCAAGAACAACGTGCGATTCCGCATGGTTGGCGACTTCGGCCGCCTGTCAGATAGTGTCCAGAAGAAAATACGCTACATGGAAGACCTCACCGCCAAGAACGACGGACTGACGATGGTAGTGGCATTGAGCTATTCAAGCCGTTGGGAGATCACCGAGGCCGTGCGACAGATTGTCACTGAGGTCAACGACATGCAGCTCCCCCAGAATATTCTCAAGAACCTGAAGACGGGAGGCATCCGGGCAGAGGACATCACGGAGGACTTCATCAGCCAGCACCTGCAGACTAACTTCATGCCCGATCCGGAACTGCTCATCCGTACGGGCGGCGAGCTGCGCATATCCAATTACCTGCTTTGGCAGATAGCCTACAGCGAGCTGTACTTCTGCGACACCTACTGGCCTGACTTCAGTGAGGACGACCTGCATCGCGCCATCGCCAGCTACCAGCGTCGTCAGCGCCGTTTCGGAAAGACGGAGGCGCAAGTCGAAGTGGAAGACGAACGATAAAGTTTCTCGAAGCTCCCTCTAAAGATGGGGAGTATAAACGAACAAAACAATGAAGAGACATCTGTCATACATATATACAGTTACCAAGCGTCCCCTCCTCGGCAGAGTCGTGGGGAGGCTCTTGCTTTTCTTTCTTCTCCTGTCCTTCGGTGAGATGAAGGCCCAGAACATCATCTTGCGACCTGACATCTCCTATGCCGGCACTCCGCGGCAAGTAGAGATAGGAGGGATGAGCGTCAAGGGCGTCACCGACTATGAAGAGACAGTACTGCTCAACATCTCTGGCCTGACGATAGGCCAAAAGATAGAGATGCCTGGACAGGAGATCACAGAAGCCGTCAAGCGCTATTGGAAGCATGGCCTGTTCTCGAGGGTGAGCATCACCGCCGACTCCCTCGTCGACTCTAAAGTCTATCTCAGCATCAACCTTGCCCTCTGCCCCCGTATCAGCAGTATCAATTATGTGGGTGTGAAGAAAAGCGAGCGTGAAGACCTCGAGGCGAAGCTGGGTATGGCTAAGAGCATGAGCCTGACGAAGAACCTGGTAGACCGTGCAAAGATTTTGGCAAAGAAATACTTCGACGACAAAGGCTATAAAAACGCCGAGATTGAGATCACCCAGCACGATGACGTGACAGGCAAGAACCAGGTGGTGCTCGACGTGATCATTGACAAGAAGGACAAGATGAAGGTGCGCAATATCGTGCTCGACGGCAATGAAATGGTGAAGAGCGGTACCATCAAGGGCGGCATGTTCACCAAGGGCGCACTGGGCAAGATCCACGAAGCAGGCAAGCTGGGCAACTTCTTCAAAGCAAAGAAATACACCCCTGAGCGCTATGCGGAAGCCAAGAAGACCCTCATCGAGAAGTACAACGAGCTGGGCTACCGTGATGCCGCTGTGGTGGAGGACTCCGTATGGAACGAGGACGACAAGCACGTCAACATCTACCTGAAGATTGAGGAAGGCGACAGGTACTATATCCGCAACATCACTTGGGTGGGCAACACTGTCATCCCCACTGAAGGACTGGAACAGACGCTGGGCCTGGAGAAGGGCGACGTCTACAACCAGAAGCTCATCGATAAGCGACTGCTCAAGGATGAGGACGGTGTGCACGACTATTATTACAATCATGGATATGTGTTCTCGCAGATTGATCCCGCCGAGGTGAATGTCGTAGGCGACAGCATCGACCTGGAAGTACGTATCATTGAGGGACCACAGGCGCACCTGAGCAACGTGAAGATTTTCGGCAACGACCGCCTCTATGAGGAGGTGGTGCGACGTGAACTGCGCACCAAGCCGGGCGACCTGTTCAACAAAGAGGCTCTGATGCGCTCCTATCGTGAGATTGCCTCCATGGGATACTTCGATGCCGAAACCATCAATCCCGACGTGAAGCCCGACCCGGAGAACGGCACCGTGGACATCAACTGGGAGCTGGAGCAGAAGTCCAACGATCAGCTGGAGCTGTCGCTGGGATGGGGACAGACAGGTATCATCGGACGTGTAGGTATCAAGTTCAACAACTTTTCGCTACGCAACCTTCTGGGTAAGAACAAGCTGCACCGAGGTTTCCTTCCTGCCGGTGATGGTGAGCAGGTGGGACTGAGCTACCAGACCAACGGCCGCTATTACTCATCACTCTCAGCCAACTACGGTACCGGCTGGTTTGGCGGTAAGCGCCCCAATGCCCTGAACATCGGAGCATACTATTCGAAGCAGAGCGACGTGTCGTCCAACTATTACAACCAGTCCTACCTTAACTCGCTGCAGTATATGTACTCCGGATACGGATACTACAATAACTACGGCTATTACAACAACTACGAGAGCTTCCTCGACGACGACAAATATGTCAAGCTCTTCGGACTCTCGGTAGGGTGGGGAAAGCGACTGCGCTGGCCCGACGACTACTTCCAGCTGTCGGCAACGCTGGCCTACCAGCGCTACATGCTGAAGGACTGGCAGTATTTCCTAATTTCCAACGGAAACAGCAACAACCTGAACTTCTCGCTGGCACTGACGCGTACGTCGACCGACAACCCGCTCTTCCCACGTGAGGGATCAGAGTTCTCGCTCTCAGTGACACTCACCCCGCCCTGGTCGCTCTTCGACAACAAAGACTACGAGAACCTGGCAACGTGGCAGACGTACAACAACGACTACGACCGCTTCCAGGAGGAACAACGCGAGAAATACCGCTGGGTGGAATATCACAAGTGGAAGTTCAAGAGCCGCACCTATACCCCGCTCTCCAGCGGACAGAAATGTTTCGTGCTGATGACACGTGTGGAAGTAGGACTGCTGGGATCGTATAACAAATACAAGAAGTCTCCCTTCGAGACGTTCTACGTCGGTGGCGACGGCATGAGTGGCTACTCCACCAGCTATGCCGAGGAGACCATCGGACTGCGTGGCTATGAGAACGGATCGATATCGCTGTCGGCCAATACGCTCAGCGGTGAGCGTACGCCGGGCCGCTACAGCAGCTACGATGCCTATGCCTACGACCGCTTCACACTTGAGCTGCGCTATCCTTTTATGCTGGGCAACACCACCATCTACGGACTAGGATTCCTCGAGGGAGGTAATGCATGGAGCAATACGCGCGACTTCAATCCCTTCGACATGAAACGCTCGGCCGGCTTCGGTGTCCGCATCTACCTGCCTATGGTCGGACTGATGGGTATCGACTGGGCCTACGGTTTTGATAAGGTCTATCAGGGAAGTGCCACCGGCCGCAAGGGAGGAAGCCAGTTCCACTTCGTGCTGGGACAGGAGTTCTAAGGGTGATTTGAGATTTGAGAATTGAGGTTTTAGATTTGAGGTTTGAGAAATATCGGCTCTGCCGATCGAGAATAATGAATTAGAATATAAAAAGAAATGAAGATTATGAAGAAGTTGTTAATCAGCGCTGTGTGCGCTATTTGCTTCGTTGCGTCAGCGTCGGCGCAGAAATTCGCATTAATTGACATGGACTACGTCTTCAAAAACATACCTGCCTACGAGCGGGCCAATGAGCAGCTCACGCAGGTGTCGAAGAAGTGGCAGGCAGAGGTCGACGCCCTCACCACCGAGGCACAGACCATGTACAAGAACTATCAGAATGAGGTGGTGTTCCTCTCGGCCGAACAGAAGAAAGCCCGTCAGGATGCCATCATGGAGAAGGAGAAGCAGGCTGCCGAGCTCAAGCGCCAGTATTTTGGCCCTGACGGCGAGCTCTTCAAGAAACGCACTGCCCTAATGAACCCCATTCAGGAGGAAGTGTACAATGCTGTGAAGGATGTAGCTGACCTCCGTGGCTATCAGCTGGTGCTCGACCGTGCCAGCGACGAGGGCATCATCTTTGGATCGCCGAAGATCGACATCAGCGACGAGGTGCTGCGCAAGCTGGGCTACTCGAATTAATGGCGAAACGTCGCAACAGCAAAACATCGAAATAACGAAACATCGTAAAATCGAAAAACAAGAAAAATAGAAAAATAACAAACAAACAACCACAAGAATGAAAAAGTTTATTATCTGCGCTATCTGCGCAATCTGCGGCTTCACCACCGCATCGGCTCAGGCCCCGAAGTTCGGACACGTCAACACACAGGAAGTCATTCAGGCCATGCCCGAGTTTACTACGGCACGCGCTGAAATCGAGAAGCTCACTGAGCAGTATCAGAACGACCTGAAGTCGATGCAGGACGAACTGCAGAAGAAGGCCGAGCAGTTTGAGAAGGAAGAAGCCACCCTGCCCGAGAACATCAAGACCCGCCGCAATCAGGAGCTGCAGGATCTCTACAAGCGCATTCAGCAGACCTATCAGGACAACGACCAGGCCCTGGCCAAGGCTCAGCAGGAGAAGATGCAGGCCATTACCTCTAAGGTGCTCGATGCCATCAAGGTCATCGGTCAGGAGGGCGGCTATGTCTATATCATGGAGATGGGTGCCGGCATCCCCTATATCAGCACCACCCTTTCCACCGACCTCACCGCACAGGTGAAGGCCAAGCTGGGACTGAAGTAAAACCCTCATAAACTCACCTCCCTTTCGGTCGAGCTCTGCTCGCTTGCTACCTGATGGACGCAAGAACGGGAGGAATAGGAATGGGGTCTGTCCAACGGTTTAGTTTCACGGTTATTGGTTATTGTATAACGGTTATTGGCAATGAAGAAAGTTCTGATTACCATCGTCCTTACTGCAGCAGGGCTCAGCAGCTTTGCTCAGAGCGACACCATCGTCGTGTCACAGCCCGACTCAGTAATAACCACAGCCACCGGCGAGCCACAGCCTCAAACCACAACCGTCGACCTGAAGCCCGCAGCCAAGACCAAGGCGCAGCCCATCTTCGGATACCTCAGCTACGACGAGGCACTGAAGGTTATCCCCCAGTATGCCATCGTCGAGAAGCAGATGGCTGACCTGCGGCAAGCCTACGACACGGAGATGAAGCGTGTTGAGGACGACTTCAACCAGAAGTATGAGGCGTTCCTCGACGGCCGGAAGGATTTTCCGCGCACCATCCTCCTGAAGCGGCAGACAGAGCTGCAGCAGCTCCTGCAGCGCAATCTTGAGTTCAAGGCAAAGAGCCTCGAAGAGCTGGAGAAAGCCCGGCACGAGGCTATGGTGCCGCTGCAGGGCCGCCTGGCTGAGGTCATTGCTGCCGTTGCCCGCCGCCATAAGCTGGCACTGGTGGTCAATACCGACTCCAACGCCTGCCCGTTTATCGAGCCGGCTCTCTCGCTCGACTTGAATCAGGAAGTGCAGCAACAACTCATCAGAGGCCGATGACTCTCACTGCCCAGCCAGGACCAATAGGCATCTTCGACAGCGGCTACGGCGGGCTCACCATTCTCGATCGCATCCGCCAGCGCCTTCCCCAGTACGACTACCTGTATTTGGGCGACAATGCCCGTACACCCTATGGACCACGCTCATTCGGCGTGGTCTATGAGTTTACGCGGCAGGCTGTGGAGCGGCTCTTCGAGATGGGATGCCACCTTGTGGTGCTGGCATGCAACACGGCGTCGGCCAAGGCCCTGCGCACCATCCAGCAGCACGACCTGCCCGGATGGGACCCGCAGCGGCGCGTGCTGGGCATCATCCGTCCTACGGCTGAGGTCATAGGCTCGCTCACCAAGAGCCGCCATGTGGGCGTGCTCGCCACCGAAGGCACCATCAAGAGCGAGAGCTACCGGCTGGAGATCCAGAAGTTGCACCCCGACATTCGGGTCACGGGCATCGCTTGTCCGCTGTGGGTACCGCTGGTGGAGAACAATGAAATGCGCTCGCCCGGTGCCGACTATTTCGTCAGGAAATACATCATGCAGATGATGGCTGCCGACCCGCTCATCGATGCTGCAATTCTTGGGTGCACGCACTATCCGCTGCTGATGGAGAAGATACAGCAGGCGATGCCGTCCACGGTCAGAATTGTGCCTCAGGGAGAGTATGTGGCGCAGTCGCTTCACGACTACCTCCAGCGCCATCCCGAGATGGAGCAGCATTGCTCGCGCCAGTCCACCACCCGCTACCTGACTACGGAGAACCCCGAGAAATTCAATGATCAGGCGAGGCTGTTCCTCAACGAGGCAGTCGCTGCCGAACATATTCTGCTTGGCTAGTCTATGAAGAAGATCATCATCACCTGTCTCATCATCATGCTGGCCGTCGTCGGCATGTGGG
Source organism: uncultured Prevotellaceae bacterium (assembly GCA_900318685.1). Lineage (GTDB taxonomy): Bacteria > Bacteroidota > Bacteroidia > Bacteroidales > Bacteroidaceae > Prevotella. Next base: position 24,121 of record ONLL01000031.1, read on the forward strand.
CACAGCCCCTGTATGTGGGGTCTTACAACATCCGCTACCAGAACAACGACGATGCCCGTGCCGGCAACGGATGGCAGCAGCGATGCCCCGTGGTGTGTGGTCAGATAGCCTTCGAGCATCCCGACATCTTCGGCACTCAGGAGGTGCTTCACGGTCAGCTTCACGACATGCTCGCCCTGCTCACCGACTACGACTACATCGGCGTGGGGCGCGACGACGGACAAACCAAGGGTGAGTACGCGGCTATCTTCTACGACAAGAATAAGTTGCGCCTGCTGGATCACGGCAACTTCTGGCTATCAGAGACTCCCGAGAAGCCTGCCCTGGGATGGGATGCAGCCTGCATACGCATCTGTACATGGGGGAAGTTTCGCGACAGGAAGAGCAGGAAGACATTCTTCTTCTTCAACCTCCACATGGACCACGTGGGAGTAGTGGCACGACGCGAGGGAGCCAAGCTCGTCGTCGAGCGCATACGCCAGCTGGCTGGCCGTAAGCCCGTAGTGCTCACAGGCGACTTCAACGTCGATCAGAACGACGAGATCTACACTATCTTCTCATCCTCAGGACTGCTCGCCGACACCTATACTCATGCCCGAGTGCGCTTTGCGGAGAATGGCACCTTCAATGCCTACAAGCCCAGCCGTAAGACCGACAGCCGCATTGACCACATCTTCGTCTCCCCCTCCTTCTCCGTCGACCGCTACGGCATCCTCACCAATACCTATTGGACTTCCACTGGCGATCAGGCCGACCGCCGTCTCCCCTCCGACCACTATCCCGTATTCGTACATTTGGAGTTTTAAACCCACCCCTACCCCTCCCCTTGGATGGGAGGGGAGCGGCTGCTCATGAGTACTCCGAATAAGAAGGAGCGGCTGTGCACGAATCATCAGAGAGTCATTCTCATCTCCCCTCCCCTCGGGAGGGGCAGGGGGTGGGTTTGTGGATGTGACAATTGTGACAAATGACACCTCATTTTTTACCCGTTTTGAGAGCTGAATCGCGTGCTGATGCGACTGAGGCCAAATATTCAGTTTGCGGTTTATGGCTTTCTGATGAAGGAAAAAGCCCGATTCTGACGCTGAAAAGTGGTTTACTTGCAGATAAAATGCAGTTAGAAGATGTATAATAGCATATAATAATACTAATAAGTAAAATTCAATTGTCTAATTGTCACAATTGTCACACATTGTCGTTCGCTTCTTCGAAATACGCTGAAATGCATGCCTTATTACTTCCTGTCACTAAGTATATTACTGACGGTGGCTAACTATATGACTTACGCTGGCTAACTATATAGCTTACGACGGCTAACTATATAGCTTACGACGGCTAACTATATAGTTTGCGATGACTCCGTGAATGATGCCGAAACGTTAATAATATCTAATCGCCAGGCATTTTCTGTGCAAAACCGTCAGGGTGTCAGGGATTTTGCCTATATTTGCAACGAATTCAAAAACGCAATAACTATGAGCCTGTTAAAATCAATTTTGAAGATGGTTGTCAAGGCTGCCACCGACAGTGCCAGCGACTGGGCCGAGGAAAAGACCAGCAAGCCCGCCAGCACACCACAAAGAAGCGAACCCATGCGTGAGGCGCCCGCCGACTGGGAGGGTTATTTCGCTGGGATACTCAGCACCGAGTTCCCGCAGTACAGCGTCAGGCGTAATGTGGCAGTGACTGACCTGGCAGGATATGCCGCCGACGAGTTCCAACTCTACAAGACACGTCCGCTGCAGACATACAAGGCTGAGTGGGGTGCTCCCTACACCTTCGTGCTCTATCAGGGAGGGGCTCCTGCCTGCATCGTGATGCTCGGCTCCGGCAGCAGCCATCACAAGAACGTGAAGTACCTGATATCCAGGATGTATGCCAAGAAGCTGGGACTGCCCTATATCAACTTCTATACACAGTTCCCCAACGAGAGGGCGTACGTCATCGACCGCATCAATAAGTTCATGAAAGCTTAATACCCCTCAGGAAAAGGGGATGCAATCACTTGCGCCTGCGAAGGACGAAGCGGAGCCCCCACGAGGCATGGTCTTGCAGGCGGCCGGGCGCCGTCCCCGTCTTGTGATCACCAATTTTGGTGATTCAAATCATTTCCCCTTTTCCTTACTTTTCTCTCATCATGAAGAGCATCATCGACCTGCTGTCAGAGCAGCAAACGTGGGAAGAGTTCCTGACCTACAGGCTGCTGAAAGGCCGCTTCACATGGTACGAGTTCGACGAGGCCGACACGTTTGTCTCTGAGGAACAGTACCTCGATGTGGTCAGGCGGCTGCAAGGCGGCGGACGGCTGTCGGTTCCTACACGCCACTTGGTGAACAAGATGGGCAGCGGCAAGAAGCGGGTGGTGTATAGCTTCCCGCCACAGGAGATGATCGTCATGAAGGCGATGGCCTATCTGCTCTATCGCTACGACTCGCAGCTCGCCTCCAACTGCTACTCCTTTCGGCGTGGCCTGACGGCACATGATGCCGTGCGCGACATCGTGCGTGCCATCGGCGACCGGCCGATGTGGGGCTACAAGCTCGATATTCACGACTATTTCAACTCCATCTCCATCCCGCTCCTGCTGCCTGTCCTCAGCGAGGTGCTGGCCGACGACCCGCCCCTCTACAGATTCTTCAGCGAGCTGCTCACCGACGGGCGGGCACTCTACGGCGGAGAAACCATCAGCGAGGAGCATGGTGTGATGGCCGGCACGCCGACCTCACCCTTTCTCGCGAACATTTATCTGCGTGAGGTCGACCACTACTTTGCTGATGCAGGAGTCGTCTATGCCCGCTATTCCGATGACATCATCCTCTTCGCTCCCGACAAAGCTGCGCTCAATCGCCACATTGATGCACTGGCGACATTTCTGAAGAAGTATGGCCTGGAAGTGAATCCCGAGAAGGTGAAGGCATACCGTCCGGACGAGGCTTTCGACTTTCTGGGCTTCAAGTGCCGGGGCCACAGCATTGACATAGCCGATGCTACGCGACGGAAGATGAAAGAAAAGATCAGGCGCAAGTCACACGCGATGCACCGCTGGAGCAGCAAGAAAGGCGTTGAGACGGAAAAGGCGATGAAAAGCTTCATACGTCATTTCAACCGTAAGTTCTTCGAGAGCGACGACCCCTCGACGCTGACTTGGTCGAGGTGGTTCTTCCCCATGATCAACCAGACGGAAGGGCTGCGTGAGATCGACCGCTACCTGCAGTACAGCCTCCGCTATCTGGGCACGGGCCGGCACAACAAAGCCAACTACCGCATCCGCTATTCCGACCTGAAAGGACTGGGGTATAGAAGTCTGGTCCATGAATTCTACGCGCAGCGAGAGCGGTGAAAAGCGACCGGCAGACGGTCGGCAGGTGCAGATTTAAACATTTTAAACGAAAATTATCAAGAAAGTATCAACAATAGATAAATAAATGTTATATCAGTTCAGAAAAAGATACTACCTTTGCACCGAAAAATCGTGAATGCTTTAACATTATAATAACTAATTAACAACCCTATGAAATTAAATTGCAGTAAAGAATCCATGCTTGGGGCAATTTGCCTGGCTTCATTGCTATGCTATTCGCCGCAAGTGCTAGCTGTGGGTGGAGGGGAAGCGTCGCCACTGCCCACCGAGGTGCAACAGGCAAAAAGAATTACGGGTGTTGTCAGTGATGTCATGGGGCCGGTAGTCGGTGCCACCGTCAAGGTGAAAGGCACTTCCAACGGCGTAGCCACTGACTTCGACGGCAACTTCTCGTTACAAGCCAGCCCTGGTCAGACGTTGGTGGTTTCCTTTGTGGGATATATTCCCAAGGAAGTGAAGGTCACCGCCGGACAGAATGTGTACAACATCACGATTGAGGAAGACCGTCAGATGCTGAATGAAGTCGTTGTCGTCGGCTATGGTACGATGAAGAAAAGCGACCTCTCCGGAGCATCGACGTCTATCAATGAGGAGTCGCTGAAGGGCAGTGTCATCACTTCGCTCGACCAGTCGCTGCAGGGACGTGCCACAGGTGTGACTGCCGTCACCACCTCAGGTGCTCCCGGCTCGTCGTCTTCTATCCGAGTGCGTGGTATCGGCTCAATCAATGCCAACCAGGAGCCGCTCTACGTCATCGATGGTGTCATTGTGCAGAGCGGTGGCCAGAGTGGTGCCGACTACGGTCTGGGCGACCGCCTGGGCAACGGTAAGGTGTCGACCATCTCTCCGCTGTCGACGCTGAACCCCTCGGATATCGTCTCGATGGAAATTCTGAAGGACGCCTCCGCCACCGCCATCTATGGTGCCCAGGGTGCCAACGGCGTGGTGCTCATCACCACCAAGCGCGGTAAGGCCGGCGACGCCAAGTTCAGCTACGACGGTATGTTCGCCGTCAACCGTCAGGCCAAGCGCCTCGACATGATGAACCTGCGCGAGTATGCCGGCTACTATCAGGACTTTGTCGACAACGGATGGATTGTTTCCAGCCAGGCCAACCCCAACTACTCTGATCCCTCGATCCTGGGCAAGGGTACGAACTGGCAGGACGCCGTGTTCCAGACAGCACTGCAGCACTCGCACCAGGTGAGCGCCCAGGGCGGTACTGACAAGGTGCAGTACTTTGTGTCAGGTAACTATATGAACCAGGAGGGTACCATCATCGGATCGGAGTTCACCCGCTACTCGGTGCGTGCCAACCTGGATGCCCAGCTGAAGCCCTGGTTGAAACTCGGCATGTCGACCACCTTCTCGACCACCAACGATGATCTGAAGAAGGCCGACGGTACCGAGGGTATCATCACCTACTCGCTGACCACCCTGCCCGATATTCCCATCTACGATGTCTTCGGCAACTACTACGCCGAGGCTCGTCAGGGCTACACCAACCCGAACCCCGTGGCACTGGCCAACATGTACTCCTACACCCTGGAGCGCCGCAAGCTGACGGGTAACATCTTCGCTGAGGTGACACCCATCAAGAATCTGGTGTGGCACGCCGAGCTGGGCTACGACATCAGCGGCAGCAACGCCGAGACATGGGAGCCCAGCGTCGACCTGGGCGGCTGGCAGAAGCCGGGCAACCAGGATCACTGGCAGTCGAACAACAACAAGTTCTGGCAGCTGAAGAACTACCTGACCTACACTGGCCAGATAGGCAAGCACAACTTCACAGCCATGCTCGGACAGGAGTGCTGGGAGTCGAAGTGGAAGTACATGGGCATCACCGGCCAGAACCTGCCTCGCAACGACGTGCAGAACCCGAACCTCGTGGAGAAGGCCGACAAGGACTACAGCTCGGGCTTCGGATCGGCTTCGATGGCTTCGTTCTTCACGCGCGAAACCTATAATTATGACGATCGCTACTACGCTACATATACCTACCGTTACGACGGCTCGTCGAACTTCGGTCCGAAGAACCGCTGGGCAGGCTTCCACTCGCTGGCAGCCAGCTGGCGCTTCTCGAACGAGGAGTTCATCAAGAACTTTGCAGAGGGCTGGCTCAGCAATGGTAAGATCCGCGTGGGCTGGGGCCAGACAGGTAATGCCAACATCGGTGGCTACAAGTGGGGTGTCGCCCTGGGCGTGATGCCATCGGCACTCGGTCAGTCCTATCGTCCCAGTGGCCTGCCCAACGAGGCCATCCAGTGGGAGACACAGGAGCAGGTCGACCTCGGCCTCGACCTCGGTTTCTTCAACAACCGCCTGAACCTGACCATCGACTGGTACAAGAAGGAGTCGAAGGACATGCTCATGCTCATGCAGCTGCCCTCTTACCTGGGTACGCAGGGTAACGGCTCGTCGGCCCTCAGTGCTCCTTACGGTAACTACGGCACCATGCGCAACACCGGTCTGGAGATTGAGCTGAAGGCTACCCCCGTGCTGACGAAGGACTTCTCGTGGGATACCGACCTGCAGTTCTCGTTCAACAAGAATAAGCTGGTGGCCTTGCAGGGCACTACCTCCGCCGCCATCATCGGCTACGGCCAGTGGAGCGACGTAGTGGCTGTCTCGTCAGTGGGCCGCCCGATGTACGACTTCTACGGTTATGAGGTGGAAGGTGTCTACACCAGCTTCGACGACATTCTCGCCTCGCCCGTCAACACCCTTTATGCACAGTCAGTCGTGCAGGCCGAGGACGGTACTTGGCAGCACGTCACCGATCCCACGAAGTACAGCAAGAACAACACTGTGTGGCCTGGTGACTTGAAATTCAAGGATGTCAACAACGACGGCATCATCGACGAGAGCGACAAGACTACCATCGGCTCGCCGCTGCCTAAGTTCACCTTCGGCTTCACCAACACCTTCAACTTCAAGGGTTTCGACCTGAGCATCTTCATCAACGGCTCGTATGGAAACAAGGTGATGAACTACACTTCTATCCCCCTGACGTCGATGACGAGCACATGGAACAACCAGATCCAGGAGAAGATTGCCGACCGCGCACGGCTGGCACCCATCGATGCCAACAAGGTCTATGAGGACGGCAGCGCCTGGTACAACGATGTGACCAACGTCTACGTCACCAACCCCGGTACGCAGACCCCGCGTGTGGCCCTAGGCAACGGTTACAACCAGAACATCTCGAGCCGCTACATCGAGGATGGCAGCTACATCCGCCTGAAGAACGTATCGCTGGGCTACACCTTCCCCAAGAGCATCATCAAGAAGCTCTACCTGGAGAACCTCCGCGTGTACTGCAACCTGCAGAACGTGCTGACCATCACTGGCTACGACGGCTACGACCCTGAGATCGGCGCATCCACCACCGATGCCTACGGCTATGTGTTCGGCTTGGATAACGGCCGCTATCCCTCGCCCTTTACCTGTACCTTTGGCCTGAACATTTCATTCTAATATAAAGGAGACCATTATCATGAAACAAAATAAGATAAAAGTATTCTTGACAGCCGCTGTCTTAGGACTGGGTCTGACATCATGTGAAGACTTCCTCGATCGCCCTACTGAAGACGGATACGTCGCCGGCGGCTACTACAAGACCGACGCAGAATGCATCGCTGCCGTCGACTACCTTTACAATTCACCCTGGTATGACTTCCAGCGTGGCTTCTTCTCGTTCGACGTCATGGCAGGCAACATCTATCTCTCGGATGGCGGCGACTATACGGGATTCCTGCGTTTTGGACTGACGTCGAACAATCAGCATATCCGCAACATGTCCTACTCGCTGTGGGCCGTCAACGGCCACTCCAACGTCGTGCGCCACTACATTGAGAATGGTGGTGCCTCGGAGGCCGTGAAGAACCAGACCATGGGTGAGTGCCTGCTGTGGAAGGCCATGGCCTACTTCTACCTGGTGCGCACCTTCGGCGACGTGCCCATCGTGCACGACAATGCCTCGATGATCGAGGCCGGCACCTACAACGACCAGCCAAAGGTGCAGAAGGCCGATGTCTACGAGTATATCGTCATGACGCTGGAGAAAGCCATCGAACTGCTGCCTGAGCAGTGCACGAAGGGCCGTCTGGACAAGTACTGTGCCAAGGGTCTGCTGGCTAAGGTGTACCTGACCAAGGCTGGCGTGAGCGGACAGCTGAACCAGGCCGACCTGCAGAAGGCTGCCGAGCTGGCCAAGGACGTGATGGACAACAGCGGCCGCGAGCTGGAAAAGAACTACGCCGACTGCTTCACCCTGGAAGGCAACAACTCGCCCGAGAACATGATTGCATGGCGCTGGGTGGTCAGCTCGCAGTGGACGTCGCAGAACTCCTTCCAGTCCGACCTTGGCATGACCGGCATGGATGAGTATGGCGACTGCTGGGGCGAATGGGCAGGCCCGTCAGTGGACCTGCAGGATGCCTTCGGCTTCAACGTCCTCGACGATCCCGCTACACGTCCTGACGTAGACACACGCCGCAAGGCCACGATGATGACCGTCGGTGATGTCATCCCCTATCTGTGGCGCGACCACGGTGGCTTCGACTATATGCGCTTCGAGTTCGACAAGAGCTACAACCCTGCCGCATGGGAAGAGCACCGCTCGCCTACGGGCTGCAACATGGTGAAATACATGTACGGCAACAATGCCGACCACGTGACCGCACTCGGTACGTCGGCAGCACGCATGGCCAGCTCGCTCTGCACCCCGATCCTCCGCCTGGCCGACGTCTACCTCGTGCTGGCCGAGGCTAAGGTGCTGCTCGGACAGGGTACCGATGCCGATGCGCTGAAGGCCTACAACGCCGTTCATCAGCGTGCCATCCCCAACGTGGCAGCTGTCAGCTCGCTCACCTTCGACGACATCTGGAAGGAGCGCCGCCTGGAGCTGGCCTGCGAGGGCGACCGCTGGTATGACTTCGTACGCCTGTCGTACTACAATCCCGACCGCGCCATCAACGAGCTGAAGAGCCAGCGTCGCAACCAGTATTGGAACCTTGGCCCGATGTTCGAGAACTACTACAAGACCGGCCAGTGGCAGCTCGTCAACAAGGACGACGAGGGCAACGACCAGACGGCCATGTACGACGACCAGACGGCAGCCCCCAACATCAGCATCAACAGTTTCGTCGTTCCCTTCCCCATGGAGGACCTCACCTTCAATCCTCATCTGAAGGAGGATGCCATCCACGTGGATGTACGTGCTACCTACCAGTATTAATCCATCTTATACATTATTATAATTATGAAAAGAGTATTCAACAGTTTCCTCTTGCTCTCGGCTCTTGCCGCACCCATGGCTTTCATTGCCTGCGAGGACGAGCCGGATAAGTATGAGATCAGTGATGGTACACCTACCATCCACTATATACGCCCAGTGAATGTGGCAAGTGCCGACTCACTGCTCACTGGTGCCTACATGGACAACAGCATCTGCATCGTCGGTGAGAACCTGCGCAGCATCACCAGGATGTTCTTCAACGATCAGGAGGCTCAGCTCATACCCAGCCTCATCACCGACAACACGATGATTGTCACCGTGCCGGGAGAAATCCCCGACGTGGTGTACAACAAGATTTTCATGATCAACAACGCTAACGACACCACCACCTACGACTTCAACGTGCTCGTGCCTGGACCCAACATCAACAACATGAGCAACGAGTGGGCAAAAGCCGGAGAGCAGGCCACCATCTATGGCAACTACTTCGTAGACGACCCTAACACTCCGCTCACGTTAACCATCAACGGCAGGAAGGTGAATATTGACGACTTCACGATTAGCACTATCACGTTCACCGTGCCCGAAGGACTAAGCGAAGGTCCGATTGAAATCTCTTCTGTCTATGGTAAGAAGAAAGCCCGCTTCAACTACCACGACACGCGTGGCATGATGTTCAACGACTTCGGCACAGGTGATGCCGGAGAAGCCTCTACCGGTCTGACTAACCACGGTTGGCACAACCAGCAGATTATCAGCGACGAGAACTCGCTCGACGGCAGCTACCTGATGCTTGGCGACTGTGACGTCGAGGACGCCACGTGGGCCGACAAGAACCTCTCGTTCGAGTACTGGCCCGGCGACTGGAATGGTGGCTTTAGCGGCGCCGACATCCGTCTGTCCGACCTTGTCAGCTTTGCCAACTTCGAGAACATGGCCCTGAAGTTCGAGGTGAACATCCCGTCGAGCAACCCTTGGACCAACCTCTCCATGCAGGTTATCTTCTCAGGCGACGCACAGGTGACGCTCCCCACTGCCAACAACACGTTCTTCAACGGCACTGACTATCCGCGTGCCCTCTGGACACCGTGGAACGCCACAGGCAGCTATGATACCGGCGGCAAGTGGGTCACCGTGACCATCCCCATCGCCAACTTCAAGTACAAGAACGACGGCACGGCAGCCAGCGTTCCGCTTGAAGCCTCTAACTTCACCGGTCTGACACTCTTCATCTGGAGCGGTGTCACCAGTGGCACTACCTGCCATCCCATCATCCGCATCGACAATATCCGTGCGGTAGAGTTATAAAACATCTAAATACTTAAGACAATGAAAATCTATCGTAACATATCAGTATTGGCCATGGCGGCGCTGGTTGCAACCACAGGGTTCACCAGCTGTAGCGAGGACGACCTCGACACCAACCAGTATGGCAAGGGTGGTGTGAACATCCTGGCCTTTGGCCCGATGCCGGTGACGCGCGGCGCTACCATCCGTCTGACGGGCACCCAGCTGAACAACGTCAAGGAGGTGCTCTTCCCTGAGGGCAACCAGAAGCTCACCCCGTCGACAACGTTCATCAACGCCGACTTCCAGGTAAAGAACTCACAGGAGATGGACGTCACCATCCCCGACCAGAGCGTGCCCGGCAAGCTCTGCCTCGTCACCAACAGCGGCGACACCATCGTCTCAGCATCCTCCGTCACCTTCGCCGAGGAGATCAAGGTGAGTTCCTACTCGCCAACATCGGTACACCCGGGCGACGTCGTCACCATCAAGGGTGAGTATGTGTGGAACATCGGGCAGGTGGTGTTCTTTGACCATGTGACCGTCGATGCCGCCGAATTCCTGAAGAATACCCGTACAGAGATCCAGGTGCGCGTGCCCGCCGAGGCCAAGAGTGGCGAAATGGCCTTCAACGACGGCTCCGACGGCGCTGAGAACGAGGCTATGGGCAACCTGGCTGTCGACTTCATCAGCGTGACCGGCGTTTCGAACCCCACGCCCGACTTCGGCAATACCATCACCATCAGTGGTGAGAACCTCGATCTGGTCACTGCCGTTGAGTTCCCCATCGTGGGTGAGGTAGACTATACCGTGGCTGCCGACGGCAAGTCGCTCCAGGTCACCGTTCCCATGACCACCGTCTCTGGCACCGTCACGCTCTCATCTGCCTCCGGCATCACTGCCACGACCGACATCACCGTGCCTCTGGCTGTCTTTGAGAGCATTGATCCCAGCAAGGACGTGAAGGCTGGCATGACCCTTACCATCACCGGACAGAACCTCGACCGCATCGTCGAGCTGACCGTGCCCGGACTGGAGAACACGTTGAAGAAGGGCGAGTTCAGCCAGTCGGCAACCGAAATCAGCTTCGTCGTGCCTGAGAATATGACCGACGGCAAGATCAAGATGAAGCAGCATGACAACTATACTATCGAGACTGCTGCCGTCATGATGTACAGCGAGTCGCCTGAGCAGGCCATCTGGGTAGGCGAGTTTGTATGCGCCGGATGGGCCGGCAACCAAGACCTCGCATGGGGTGGCTTCGACTGGACGACCATCGCAGCCAACACCGTTGTGAAGTTCTACTACAAGAAAAACAATCCCGGCAATTGGGGCTGCATCAGCCTGCGCCACGGTCAGGACTGGGCAGCACTGCCCAATCCCATCCCCGGTCAGTATGACCTCGACGAGGATGAAGGTATCTTGTCAGTCACTTTCCCGCAGAATGTTCTCGACGACCTGATTGCCAACGGCGGACTGGTCATCACGGGCGACAACTTCACCCTGACAAAGGTGACTGTTCCCGCACCAGTCTCAGAAATCGTGTTCTGGAAGAATGCTGGTGAAGGCGTTGTCAGCTGGAGTGGCACTTACCGTTTTGCCCTTGAGGGCCACGACGGCGCTAACGAGTGCCTCGCTGAGTTCCCGCAGGATGTATGGGACAAGATCAAGACCGGCACGTTCTACTTGCAGTATAAGCCCGAAGACGTCAACAGTTACCAAGTGCGCTTCACCAACGGATGGTGGGACGTCCAGTGGTTGGGTAAAGACGTCGACATTGCACCTTGGAGCATGACTGAGCTTATTACCGACAATGGTGATGGCACATTCGAAATCAAGGTCAACTTTGGCAGTGACCCCATCGTCGGTACGCTCGATGAAAAGCATCTGCTCATTACGGGTAATGGATTCACACCACTGAAACTCTACTTCAAGTAATCACGACAATGGGCGCTCCTCCTTGTGAGGAGCGCTTCCGTTGCATTATCAAATAAAAAGAACTAATGAAAAAACCATTCTTACTCGCCCTGTTGACCGCCGTCCTGCCGATGCTGACTGCCTGTGGCGGCAGCGATGATGACAACGACACTCCTATACCGTCGGTGACTGTCAACATCCGTTCCTGCTCCGTCACCAACGGAATGGAGTATAATGCCTCCGATCTGACAAAGGTCACCATCAGCTACAACACGGTGGTGAGCGTCACCCCATTGGCCAACATCACCCTCAACGGTACCAAGTGCTCAGCTGCTTCGGGTGCTACTACGGCGATGGATGTTGACATCACTCTGCCCACGCTGGAGGAAGGTACGGCCTATACGCTGACAATCCCCGAGGGTGCCATCGTTGCCAAAAATGATCCCAATGTCAAAGCACCTGCCTATAGCGTCAGCTTCACCACCAAGGCCGCAGCCCCGCATGTCGCCGACAATGATGCTATCGCCTTGGCCAGACGTCTGGGGTGGGGATGGAACCTGGGAAACCATTTCGACACCAGCAGTGATGAAGACGGAAAGCACCCGCAGTGGGGCTACTGGGACAATGCTAAGCCTACGCAGAAGCTCTACGACAACCTGAAGCAGGCCGGTGCCAGCACCGTCCGCATCGGTGTCACCTGGGGCAACTACCAGAACACCACAGACTGGACCATCGATGCCGGCTATATGGCTGAGGTGAGGCAGAATGTGGAGATGGCCGAGGCTGCCAGGCTGAACGTCATCCTCAACATGCACCACGATGAATACTGGCTCGACATCAAGTCGGCTGCCGGCAACAACATCGTCAACGATGGCATTAAGGCTCGCCTGCAGAAGACCTGGACGCAGATAGCCGAGGCCTTCAAGGACAAGGGCGACTTCCTCTTTTTCGAGACCTTCAACGAGGTGCAGGACGGCCAGTGGGGCTGGGGTGAGAACCGTACCGACGGTGGCAAGCAATACCGCACGCTGAACGAGTGGAATCAGGTATGTGTAGATGCCATCCGGGCCACCGGCGGCCAGAATGCCACACGCTGGATAGGCGTGCCGGGCTATGCCAGCGGGCCTACCTTCGCACTCATCGACGACTTCAAGATTCCTACTGATCCTGCCGGGCATATCATGGTCAGCGTCCACTTCTACGACCCCAGCAACTTCACGCTGACACCGGAGAACAAAGACGGTAAGAGCGAGTGGGGACATACTGCCGCAGCCGGAAAGGCCGACGCGGGCAGCAATGAGGATCACGTCGTGGACACCTTCAAGAAGTTGTACGAGAAGTTCGTGGTCAACAACATCCCCGTCTACATCGGCGAGTATGGCTGCGTGCAGCACACGACGGAACGCTCCAACCTCTTCCGCAACTACTACCTGGAGTATGTCTGCCGTGCGGCTCATACCTACAATATGCCCCTTTGCCTTTGGGACAACAACTCCCAGGGCGGTGGCAATGAGCATCATGGCTACTTCAACCACAACGACGGTACTTACCTGAACAACATGGGGCCGCTCGTGGCCACGATGATCAAGGCTGCCACCAGCGATGATGCTGCCTACACGCTGGAATCTGTCTACAATAACGCGCCGAAGTAACATTTTGGCAATCCGCCGATAAATCGAAGCGAAGAGCACCCGTCAGCAAAGCGGGTGCTCTTCGTTTGGAAGAGGAGATGCTATCTCACGACAGGATCTCCTGTCTTAAAACTTAATATAATAATACACGTATTCTCCTAGCCACCCTTACATCGAGGGTGTTCGGCCTGTTCTCACACCAGGGCTGGTCTTCTGACTTTGCCCCACCACGAAGCGCCTTCTCAAGTCTTCTCCCCCTCACGCTGCTCCTTAGAGCAAAGGGGATGCCTCAATGGCGTTTGCTTCGTAGCTTATACGGAGGCTCACAGCTGCGGGACAGTAGGAGATTCGCACTCTCTTTCCCAATTAATCGCGGCTAAGCGAACCCTGGCGTGCACCACCATCAAGTGATGCGGGTGCAAAGGTAATGAAAAGTTAGGAGTTAGGAGTTAAGAGTTAGGAGTTAACGCACAGGCTTTAACATTATTTATACATTCTGCTTGCAAAATAACTCCTAACTCCTAACTCCTAACTCCTAACTAATTCGTACCTTTGTGCCCATGATTGAGAATAAAGCGAAAACGACGGAGCCCTTTGCTACCACTCTGTTGCGCTGGTTTGCAGTCAACGGACGCGAGCTGCCTTGGCGAGCCACCCACGACCCCTATCCCATCTGGCTCAGCGAGATCATCCTGCAGCAGACACGCATAGACCAGGGCCGCGACTACTGGCAGCGCTTCATCGAACGTTGGCCCACGGTGGGCGACCTGGCGGCAGCGAGCGAAGAACAGGTGCTGCGCCAGTGGCAGGGCCTGGGCTACTACTCACGTGCCCGCAACCTCCATCATGCCGCCCGTCAGGTGGTGGCGATGGGAGGCTTTCCTCAGACCGTCGAGGGGCTCAGGAAGCTGAAGGGTGTGGGCGACTATACGGCTGCAGCCATAGCCTCCTTCGCCTTCGGAGCAAGGGCGGCTGTGGTCGACGGCAATGTCTACCGCGTGCTGAGCCGCTATTTTGGCATCGACACACCCATTAATACCACTGAGGGCAAGCATCTCTTTGCCGAGCTGGCTACTGAGCTGCTGCCCCACGACCATTGCGACGACTACAATCAGGCCATCATGGACTTTGGAGCCACGCTCTGTACGCCCGTAGCTCCCCAGTGCCTTCAGTGCCCGCTGCATGACTCGTGCGAAGCACTGGCTTCCGGCCGAGTGACCACACTGCCCGTGAAGCAGCGCACCCTGGTGGTGAAGACCCGCCATCTGGCCTATGTCTACGTCAGATGTCAGGGACAGACGGCCATCCACCAGCGCCAGCCCGGCGACATCTGGCAGGGACTGTGGGAGCCCGTGAACGTGAGCGACGACGAGGCATTGGCTCTCCGGCTGGGCGGACGGTTGCTCCGACAGGGCGTGAAGCATGTACTGACGCACCGTATCCTGATGGCCGACTTCTATCTGCTGGAGACTGACGAGCGGCCTACATTGCCCGACGACTATATCTGGATTGACGAGGACCGTCTCGACGACTATGCCATTCCCCGCCTGATAGAGCGCTTGCTGGAATGGCGAGATGAACATTGACGACTTGCCAAGTAGCCCTTCTTGCATGGACTCTTAGCATAGTTCCCGCTGCCCGGAGACTGTCTTTGCAAATGCTAGTCGGCCTCACGCAAAAGTAAAACAACTTGTTTTACCTTTCAAAGTCATAGGTTTTGGTTACCAAAGTGGGCCTCTTTCGAAGGTAAAACAACTTGTTTTACTTCATCAACTCATAGACTTTGATCCACAAAGTGCCATACTAAGCATCAGCAAGTCTGCCATTAGCATCCAGCAGACAACCCTCTTTCATTTGAACAGGTCGTCCATTAGAACCTCATTCTGCACGATGCCAGAATGAATTCCCTTGAGTATCCCGTACGTGGTCACCATCGTTGTAACCAAGCTCTTTCGTGTTTTAGTATCTTCTTTGAATATTGCCATCCTATTACGAAGCCTTTCCTCGTAATCCTTGGAAATCGTATATGGCTGATCTGAAAATTTCATTTCGCAAAGGTTAATGACTCTGTCAGCGCGGTCAATCACCAAGTCAATCTGGGTTCCCTTGCCCTCATCATCTCCCAGTTTTCTCCAGCTACTGGTAGTGGTGGCTATTCCACTGATTCCCAACTTCTGTTTGATTTGTTCGAGGTGAGTCATACAGATGGTTTCAAAACTGAATCCTTGCCATGATTCTACTGAATGTGTGTGCAGATTGTTCGTCCACCAGTGTTCATCCTTTGTATTTTTGTTATGAAGGAACTTATAATAAAATAAGGTATAAGGGTCACTTATTCTATAGAGCGTATTACGTACCGACGATTTGTATCGGGCGTATGTCTCTATAAAGTCACAACGCTCTAAGTTTTCTAGAATCTTCGAAAGTCCGCCACCATATAGCTTTGTAGCGTCCTGTTTCTTGCTACGATTCTATCCATAATGATATACGCAATTATGCCGCAAAGATACGAAAAAACAAGGATACGGCCAAATAATTGACCAACAAAAGTGTCCATATCTCAACATTTTGTTCAGATAAGGACGTTCACAAAGCCTCAATCGTAGATGACAAGCGACAAGTATCTGTCACTTCTTTTTATCCCTACACCTTGCAAGTAAAAACGCAGACTGAAGTTGAAGTACAGTGGGAGAGTCTTCAGAGGGGCAGGCGATAGCCCAGCGTCAGTGACAGGTAGCGCAGCTTGTCGTGGTGGTGTCTGCCGTACCTCGGACGCACTATGTGTCTGGAATACAATGTCGCTTGTTAATTCAGGGCGAATTCGTTGTTTAAATCAATCCTTGACATAGCATTTTGTGCCAAAATGGCTGCAAAATGCTACGAAATGGTCAAAAATCACGTTAAATACAAGAAAGTATGACGCTGTTTCCTAAAATTGTTGTACTTTTGCACCCGTGTTCTTGGAACACGACTTTTGTTGCTCAATTTCTCCGACGAACTGCAACCTCAAACGAGATTTTATGAGCACAACCAAATACACATTGGAGCTGCGCGCCATAGCGCAGACTCCACCATAGTGTATTTGGGGCTGTTGCAGGCCTGTCGGAGAATATGGACGGGGCCTGCGCTTTCTTTATGCCCATACCGATAGCGCTTCCCCCCTACCAGACTTTGATGAGAGAATTATAAAGTAACCATAATACAAGAACAATTAAAAAGAAACAAAATGAGAAGTATGAAACATTCGATTAAACAAGAGCAGAGCCGTGCTCGCATGAGCTTTGCCGAGTGTGAGAATGTTCGAGCAACGCTCAAACACATGAAACTATCATTTAATTTCATCCTCACTCTCGCCCTCTGGCTCACGATGGCGCAGACGGCGACGGCTGGAACGACAACCGAGACGAGGACCATGACGTGGCCAATGAACGGCACGGGTGTTTCCGGCTCTGAAGTGACAAACTCCGCAGGTAACAGGCTTGTGCTAAACAAAAACAATTGGCAGGGCAATTCAACCGCGAGTAAACCATGGACTCAGATTTTGAATGATAACTATGGCTTGGTTGGAACTGAAATCACTTTCCCCGACATTGTGGGCAAGGTGACTAGCGTGGAGTTGACGAACGTGCTATTTGCTCAAGGCGGGATGTGCCTGAAGGCTGGTAAAAACAGCAGCACGTTACTCTGCTCAACGGTCTTTGCATCTTATGATGATGAAGAGTTTAAAACCTACACCTCGGCGTTTACCTTCAGTGGGTCTTTGGATGTTACGGCTGCGATGCCGCTAAAACTGATGTTTAT
>ONLL01000032.1 GCA_900318685.1 uncultured Prevotellaceae bacterium
GAAAGAAATGCTCAGTAAGAAACAAAAAAAACCACCATTATGCATTACATCAGAGATCAACAAGCAAACAGCGCATCCAGTCAAGGGTGCGCTGTTTGGTTACACACAAAAATGTTCATGTTCAGGGAGCGGGCAAACTCAGACACGTTGATTTCCTTGTGAGTAAGGAAGAATCGTTGCAAGGGGTGTCGGTTTGATGACTCTCGCTATATCTTTGGCTTAATCGTGATGACGCGGTCGTAGGCGGCGGGCTTCACGCGGTACTCGTCGAGGACGTAGATGCAGGTGCAACCGACGCCGGTGGTGGCGTAGTCGAGGTTGAGGGTGTAGCAGTCAGGCTGGGGCTGCAGCTGATAGGTGAACTGGCTCTTCGTGAGGTTGTCGGTCGTGAAGGGATAGGCGTTGAAGTTGAAGTGCTCGTTCATCGATATCTGCAGGCCGCGGCCCTCCTTGTCGAGCAGCTGCACATAGCGGTTGTCGGTACGCAGGGCGTGATCCTGCGGGAAGAGGTAAGGCTCGTACATGTCCTTGACGGTCTTCGTCCAGACGCCCACCTGATAGCCCGTCTTGCGGTCGGGATAGTTCTCCTCGGGTCCGCGTCCGTACCAGGTGATACGGTCGAAGTCGTTGGCCACGGATGTGGTGAAGCCTATGCGCGGCAGCAGCTCGGGCAGACGGCCCTGCGGACTGACGTGATTCTCGATGCGCACGGTGCCGTCGTCGTAGAAATGATAGGTGTAGTCGAGTGAGAAGCCAGCCAGCTGCACGCCGGAGATGTAGAGGTCGAGCTGTCCGTAGGACGAAGCACCGACCTGCACCAGCTGGCTGACGCGGACGGTGGTCTCATGCTCATTGTGCTTCAGGCGTATCTCGGCAGGCTGGATTCGCAACTGCTGCACGCCCTTCGAGTACCACAGCGTAGCCACCTGGTTGCCGTAGCCCTCGGCATAGCCCCCGTTGACACGGAAGGCGTCCCACGAGTCGAACTCGTTGGCAATCGGTGCGCGCCAGAGGTTGAACTCTACGGGCGACTTCAGCACAGGCTTGCCTGCCACCTCTATCTGCTCGAGGTTGCCGGTAGTTTTGCTGATGACGTAGCAGAAGTCCTTGCCGCTGATCTCAATCTGATGGTCGTCTTCTTGAGATTTGAGATTTGAGTTTTGAGATTTGAGATTTTGGGGGGCTTGAATATTCCACGATGTGAGTTCGAGCTGGTCCCAGGCCACCTCATGGCCGGCCTTGGCCCATACTTCATCCTTCTTCAGCGTCGAGGTAATCGTCACGCGATATTCCTTACCAGGCGTGATGGCGGGCTTGTGGTAGGGAATGCGCACCACCTGCGACTGCTGGGGGGCTGTGGTGAGCTGGATGTCGCCCTCTTCTATCACGTCGCCGTCGGCCATCAGCTTCCAATGCGTGGCATACTGCGAGAGGTCGGTGAAGTAGAGGCGGTTGGTCACCTCGGCCTCGCCCGTCTCAGCATCGATCAGACGGATGCTGACGGGCTGTGTGGTCCATTTCATCTGCTTCATCTCGGGCTGCACGGTGCGGTCAGGCCAGATGCTGCCGTAGGTGCGCATGTTGCCTCCGATGGTGTAGAAGGTGCCTTCATCGCCGCTGCTGTCGAAGGTGAGGTAGAGGACGGCGTCTTCGGGGCGGAACTCGGGGGAGGACTTTGCATCTTCGGGGCGGAACCCCGAAGCACCATCGAGGCAGCGGGCGTAGATGGCTACGTTGTCCATCTGGGCGTCGGCGGTGAAGGTGGTCATCGGGTCGATGGCGTGGTTGCCGGCTATGCGGCCGATGTTGATGGGGTAGGGGAAGTTGCTCAGCATGCCGCGCTCGCCTCCTCCGTTACCTCCGCCTCGGCCGGGACGCCGGTTGCCGGGCTCCTGGGCTGCGGTCTTCTCCGTGCCTTTCAGCTCTCCGTCGATGTAGAGACGCATCTCCTTACCGTCCCACGAGGCCACGACGTGGTGCCAGTTGTCCACCCAGTTGGCAGGCAGGTCGACGTCGAGCGTATGCTTCACGCCCGAGTGCAGGTAGAACTGCAGCTTCTCGCTGCCTCGCTGCACCACGCCAAACTGCGTGTTGCCTTTCGTCACGTAGGGGGCGCCCTCGTACATGCCGCTCAGTTTACCAGGCTTCACGTCGAAGCTGATGGTGAGCTCCTTGCTTGAGAGCTCGACGTTGTTGCTGCGATACACCTCGACCCACTCGTCGTGTCCGCTGAGGTGGAGCACTCCCTTCTCGACCTTGGCATTGCCCATGAGGTGGACGGGCGTGTCGTAGGGTGAGCTGTCCTTGAGCGGACGGATATGCTCGGTGATGCCCGGGCTGACGAAGTCCCAGAGGGCACCGCCCATCAGTCGGGGATGGCGACGTATGACGGCCCAGAACTCGTCCATTCCGCCTCCGGCATTACCCGCTACTGACAGGTATTCGTCCATGAATGACGGGCGCGGGTCTTGCTCCTCGGGCACCATTGCCGTGTTCATCTCCAGCTCGTAAGGCGTGGGATAGCGCGGACCTATGATGTCCTCGGCAGGATGGGCATAGGCATTGCCTCCATACATGAAGTAGCGCGTGGGGTCGAGGCGCTTGCCCTCCTTCACCACCTCGGTGATCAGGGGACCTTCGCCGCTCTCGTTGCCTGCACTCCAGAAGAGCACGCAGGCGTGGTTGCGGTCGCGCAGCACCAGTTTCTGCACACGCTCCAGGTACATCTCGCGGAAACGCTGGTCGTTGGAAATATACTCGCTGGCATGAGCCTCGTCGCCTGTCTCGTCGATGATGTAGAGGCCATACTCGTCGGCCAGCTCCAGGTATTTGTTAACGGGAGGATAGTGCGAGGTGCGCACGGCGTTGAAGTTGTGCTGCTTCAGTATCTCCATATCGCTGCGGATGGTCTCTTCGTTCATGGCGTGTCCCAGTTCGGGATGCTGCATGTGGGTGTTGGTGGCGTTCACCTTGATGGGCTTTCCGTTCAGGAAGAAGGTCTGGTGGCGAATCTCGGTCTCCTTGAATCCCATCTTGCTCGTGATCTCCTGCATCACGGCACCCGACTCGCTCAGCAGTTCCAGCTTCAGTCCGTAGAGCACAGGCGTCTCGCAGGTCCATTTGTCGGGATTGGCGATGAGCGACGAGAGCTCTACCGACTTCTTCCCCTTACCATTCATCGTGAAACGGTCGGAAAGCATCTCCTTCACTTTGCTGCCCTTTGCGTCGGTCAGCGTGGCGCGCACGGCATAAGTGCCACTAGCGTCCTCGTATTTCTTCACGTCGACCGCCACTCGGAGCGTGGCATCGCGGTACTGCTCGTCGAGGTCGGTGGTGACATACCAGTCGAAGAGCCGCGTCTTGGGCGTGGCATAGAGCGTCACATCGTCGCAGATGCCTGCCAGGCGCCAGTAGTCCTGTCCCTCGAGGTAGTAGCCGTCGCAGTATTTCAGCACGCACACGGCCAGCACGTTCTTGCCGGGCTTCACATAGGGCGTCACGTCGTACTCGGCAGGCTCCTGTCCGCCTTCGTTGTAGCCCACCTGCTGCCCGTTTATCCACACGAACGAGCCGCTCTGCACCTTCTCCATACGAAGGAACACCTGCTGCCCCTGCCATTTGGCGGGCAAGGTGAACGTCTTGCGATAAGCTCCCGTGGGGTTGTACTCGCGGGGCACATAGGGCGGATTAGCCTTGAACGGAGCAGGCACATTGCGGAACTGCGGGTCGCCATAGCCCTGCATCTCCCAATTGCTGGGCACCTGTATGGTAGCCCATTTGCTGTCCTTGAAGTTGGAGGCAAAGAACTGCTGCGGCACTTCCTCGGGCGTTTCGACAAACAGGAAGCGCCACGGCCCGTTGAGCGACAGGTGGCCGGGAGCCAGATAGTAGGCGTGGCCCTCCTCCTGGCCTTCCTCGAAGACCGAGGTGTTCTCGATGTAGTCATACATGTGCTCCAGATACTGAGCACTAGCCTGTAGTGAGCAGGCTGATAGCAGGCAGAGGAATAGTCCTTTTGCGTGCGAAACGATTCTTTGCATGGTCGTATAGTTTTGTGAATTACTTATTTTTGTCAGTTGATCTTGTAGGCGAGGCCTTCGGTGCTGTTGATGTAGTCGATGAGATGGTGCTTGACGTCGATGAGGTACTTGCGCGACTGGGTGAGCACATTGCAGGTGTTCGTGGAGTTGCGCAGCTGCAGGTAGAGCCTGGTGGGGCCCGGGTGCTCGCTGATGAGCTCGGAGAGCTCGGCAACGACCTGCTCGTCGATGGTGTCGACATTGATGGTGATGGTGATTTGCTCGATGGCCTTGTCCTTCACGGTCTGCAGACGCTGTATGTCGCTCACCTTGAGGTCGTAGAGCTGTGAGTTCTGGAATCGCGGGCGTGCCGTAGCCTTGATGAAGACGCTGGCTCCATCGGTGAACATACCGTTCCATCGTCCCCAGTCCTCGCCGAACATAGCCAGCTCGCCCGACCCTTCGAAGTCCTCGATGGTGACGAATCCGCAGGGATTGCCGCGCTTGTCGAAGCGTGTGCGGACGGCTGTGACGATGCCTCCCACCACCACCTGCTCGCGGTCTTTGAGCTGTTGCACGTCCTGCAGCTCCGTGCAGCGCGTGTTGCAGAGGTTGTCAAGCACGATGCGGTATTCGTCGAGGGGATGTGCCGAGAGGTAGATGCCCACGAGGTCGCGCTCTTTGTTCAGCCTCTCGATGTCGCTCCATTGCTCTACAGCCTTGGGGATGGGCGGAGTGGCAATCTCGATATCGTCGAAGGCACCGAAGAGCGAGTTCTGTGCCTCGTTCTTGGCCTGCTGGTACATCTGTCCGTAGCGCACGAGGGTGTCGAGGAACACCTCGCCCTTGGCGTTCTGTGCGAAGAAGCTCTCACGACGGATGCCGAAGCTGTCGAAGCCTCCGCTAAGTGCCAGCGACTCGAATGCCTTGCGGTTGACATTGGCAAAGCTGATGCGCTGGGCGAAGTCGAAAATGTCGCGATAGGGCCCGTTCTGCTCGCGCTCGTTGATGATGGCATTGGCAGCAGCGTCGCCCATGCCCTTGATGGCTGCCAGTCCGAAGCGTATCTCGCCCTTGTGGTTCACACCGAACTTGAGGTACGACTCGTTGACGTCGGGCCCCAGGGTGGCGATGCCCATGAGCTTGCATTCGTCCATGAGCTTGGTGATCTCAGTAATCTGGTCGCGGCGTCGGGTCATGATGGCAGCCATGAACTCGGCAGGATAGTTGGCCTTGAGGTAGGCCGTCTGGTAGGCCACCCAGGAGTAGCAGGCGGCATGCGACTTGTTGAAGGCATAGGAAGCGAAAGCCTCCCAGTCGCCCCAGATCTTCTCGAGCACCTTCGGGTCGTGTCCGTTCTTCTTTCCGCCCTCGATGAACTTGGGCTTCATCTCGTCGACGATGTTCTTCTTCTTCTTACCCATAGCCTTGCGGAGGGCATCGCTCTCGCCTCGGGTGAAGTCGGCCAGCAGTCGCGAGAGCAGCATCACCTGCTCCTGATAGACCGTGATGCCGTAGGTGTCCTTGAGGTATTTCTCCATCACGGGAATGTCGTAGGTGATGGGCTCGTCGCCATGCTTGCGCCGGATGAACTGAGGGATGTAGGCCATAGGTCCCGGACGGTAGAGGGCATTCATGGCGATGAGGTCCTCGAAGACCGTAGGCTGCAGCTCGCGCAGGTATTTCCGCATGCCGTCAGACTCGAACTGGAAGGTGCCGACGGTGCGTCCCTGCTGATAGAGCTCATAGGTCTTGGGGTCGTCGAGGGGGATATTGTCGAGGTCGACGTCGATGCCTCGTGTGAGCTTGATGTTGGCACAAGCCTCCTTCAGCTCGGAGAGGGTCTTCAGTCCGAGGAAGTCCATCTTGATGAGTCCTGTCGACTCGATGACGTGGCCGTCGTATTGTGTGCAGTTGGTCTTGGTGTCCTTGAAGTCGGGGTCGTCGGCAGTACTCACGGGCACCCAGTCGCTGATGGGGTCGCGGCAGATGATGAATCCGCAGGCGTGGATGCCTGTGCCGCGAACGGTGCCCTCGAGCATCTTGGCGTACTTGATGGTGTTGGCCTGTGCGGGGTCGACGCTGGCCTCAGCTTCCTGCAGCTCGCGCGTACATTTAATAGCATTGGGGAGGTTCATCTTCATGTCTTCACCCGTCTGGGGATCCTTCAGCCGGTCGGGGATAGCCTTGCACCAGGCGTTGCTCAGGGCCAGGGGCACCTTCTCCACGCGTGCCACATCCTTGATGCTGTTCTTCGTGGCCATCGAGGCATAGGTGATGATGTGTGCGCAGTTCTCGTAGCCATACTTCTCTTCCACCCACTTCAGCACGCGTCCGCGTCCGTCGTCGTCGAAGTCAGTATCGATATCGGGCAGGGAGATACGGTCGGGGTTGAGGAAACGCTCGAACAGGAGGTCATACTTCAGCGGGTCGAGCTTGGTGATGCCCAGACAGTAGGCCACGACGCTTCCGGCAGCCGATCCTCGTCCCGGTCCCACCATAACGCCGAGCTCATCGCGTGCCGAGTTGATGAAGTCCTGTACGATGAGGAAGTAGCCCGGGAAGCCCATCGTCTTCATGATGTGGAGCTCGAACCTCACTCGTTCCATGACCTCTTGGGGAAGTCGGGATATGAGCGCTTTTTCATCTTTCACCTCTAATCTTTCATCTTTCGGAATGTAGCGACGGACAGCTCCCTCATAAGCCAGCTTTGCCAGATAGTCGGCTTCGAACTTGATGCGGTAGATCTTGTCGTAGCCACCCAGTTTCTTGATCTTCTTCTCACCTTCTTCTCGGGGCAGGGGATTCTCGCCGTTCTCGTCAGAGGTGAACTCCTTGAAGAGGTCTTCCTCGCTGAACTTCTGGCGCCACTCTTCTTCCGTGCCGAACGACTCGGGGATGGGGAAGAAAGGCATGATAGGATCGTGGTCGAGTGAGTAGATCTCAACCTTGTCGAGTATCTCAAGCGTGTTGGCCAAAGCCTCGGGCACGTCGCTGAAGATGGCGTTCATTTCTGCCTTCGTCTTAAACCACTCCTGCTTCGAATAGAGCATGCGCTCGGGGTCGTCGAGGTCCTTGCCCGTAGAGAGACAGAGCAGGTGGTCGTGGGCCTCGGCATTCTCCTGGTCGACGAAGTGCACGTCGTTGGAGCAGATGAGCTTGATGCCATATTCCCGGGCCAGCTCGATGAGCACCTTGTTGGCCTGCTGCTGCATGGGGAAAGTCTCGCGGTTGGCGCGGATGGTGGGGTCGGTCACCTCGTGGCGTTGCAGCTCGAGGTAGTAGTCGTCGCCAAAGAGACTGTGATACCACTCAATGGCCTCGCGGGCTCCATTGATATCTCCGTCGAGAATCTTCTTGGGTACCTCGCCAGCTATGCATGCCGAGCAGACGATGAGCCCCTCGTGATAGCGCTCCAGGTCCTCGCGGTCGGTGCGGGGACGCATGTAGAAGCCGTCGGTCCACGAGCGGGAGACCAGTTTGATCAGGTTCTTGTAGCCCTGATAGTTCTTGGCCAGCACGATGAGGTGATAGCCGCTTTGGTCCTCCTTGCCGCGTCGCAACGACTTCGACCCGTGGCGCGACACATACATCTCGCATCCGAAGATGGGCTTGAAGGGTTCTTCACCGCTATTCTTGCGACCGGCATTGATGTCGTGAACGATGTCGTGAAATTCTTTGATGCCGAACATGTTGCCGTGATCGGTGATGGCCATCCCCCGCATGCCGTCCTTCAGCGCTTTGTTTACCAGATTCTTGATCTTCGACTGTCCATCGAGAATGGAGAAGTAAGTATGTACGTGTAAATGTATGAAATCTTCCATGAATTGTTGCTTTTTGAGGGTCAAAGATACGCAGAATAGTTGATATTGCCAAAAGAATTTGATAAAAAGTTTGTAATTTGCCAAAAAATCACTACCTTTGCACACGAATTGCAAAAGCGCACCTGATCATAAACATGGGTAAGAGAATTAAGAAGCTCAAAAAAATAAGAATACACCGTGAAGGCACGAACGAACTACTCTACAGCATGTTTGCCATTGTGGCCATTGCTGTAGTGTTGTGGCGTTCGTTCGATTCATGGATTCCATTTGCTCTCTTTCTGGCTGTGGCAGTAGTAGTGTGGATGCTGGTGCTCAACTTCTACCGTTGTCCTATACGCTATTTCTCTGGTGACACCGAGAAGATAGTGGTGGCACCTGCCGACGGTAGGGTAGTGGTGATAGAAGAGACGGATGAGAACGACTATTTTCATGACAGGCGGTTGCTCATCAGTATTTTCATGAGTCCCCTGAATGTGCATGCCAACTGGTTCCCGGTCGACGGGCAGGTGAAGTTCGTGCGTCATTTCGACGGCAACTATCACAAGGCCTGGCTACCGAAGGCCAGCGAGGAGAACGAGCATGCCGACACTATGATCGAGACACCCGACGGGCAGGAGGTGCTGGTGCGACAGATTGCAGGCGCTGTGGCCCGACGCATCGTGACCTATGCGAAGGACCTGGAGGAGTGCTATATCGACGAGCACCTCGGGTTTATCAAGCTGGGTTCGAGGGTGGATGTCTACCTGCCGCTGGGCTCGCAGCCTAACGTAAAGATGGGGCAGTCGACTACGGGCGATCAGACCGTCATTGCCAAACTTAACTAAGATGAAGAAGCACATTCCAAATACGATCACAAGCCTGAATCTGATTTCGGGGTGTATCGCCACTTATTGGGCTTTTCAGGGCTTCTGCCAAGAAGCCTTGCTATTCATCGTTATCGGTGCTGTGTTCGATTTCTTCGACGGAATGTCAGCACGTCTTCTGCATGTGTCGTCACCCATTGGCAAGGAGCTCGACTCGCTGGCCGACTGCATCACCTTCGGCTTTGCTCCGTCGGCTATCATCTTCAGCTTCCTGAGTTCTTTTCACATCCATCTGACTTTCGTACCCTTCCTGGCATTCATCATGGCCGCCTTCTCAGCCCTGCGCCTGGCCAAGTTCAATCTCGACGAGCGGCAGGCATTAGGATTCATCGGGCTGCCTACTCCTGCAAATGCTCTGTTCTGGGGATCGCTGATTGTGAGCCTCAACTTTGGAACTTGGTTTGAACCTTACCAGTTGCCAACATATTGGCTGTACATCGTGCTGGCACTGATACCTGTCAGTTGCTACCTGCTGGTGAGCGAGATTCCGATGTTTGCCCTGAAGTTTAAGACGTGGGGATGGAAGGGTAACGAGGTGAAGTGGTGCTTCCTGCTTAGCTGCATACCGCTGGTGATTATCTTTGGCGTCAGTTCGCTTGCCATTATCATTGCCTGGTATGTGCTGCTCTCCGTTTTGATCCGTAAGAACGCATAATTCTCCTTCGCACGCGCCATGAAGTTCCTCCTCGCACTACTCCTGCTCTTAACGCTCTATATCCTGTTCAACATTGCATCGGTGGTATGGAAGGTGCGCAAGGGCATTCGTCAGTTTAAGGATGCCGTCAAAGAGCAGTCGGAAAGAGAGGCGTCGGCCCAGCGTCGTCGCACCACCCAGACTACTGATGGCGTCACCATCATTGATGATCGCGACCCGAAGGAGGCCAACAAAAAAATATTCGCCCAGGATGAGGGCGAATATGTAGACTTCGAAGAGAGTTGAGATCTCAACTCTTACGGATGCACCAGCGTACCGATATCCTCGCCCTGCATCACCCGCATGAGATTTCCCACCACATCCATATTGAACACATAGATGGGAAGGTTGTTGTCCTGACACATGCAGATGGCCGAGAAGTCCATCACCTTCAGCCTTCTGTTGAGCACCTCCTGATAGGTGATCTCGTTGAACTTCGTGGCTGTGGGGTCCTTCTCAGGATCGGCAGTATAGACACCATCCACACGAGTGCCCTTGAGCATCACGTCGGCCTCGATCTCCACACCACGCAGGCTCGAACCTGTGTCGGTAGTGAAATAAGGCGAGCCCGTGCCAGCCGAGAAGATGCACACCTTGCCCTCCTTCATGGCTTCGATGGCCTTCCATTTCGAGTAGTACTCGCCGATGGGCTCCATGCGGATGGCGGTGAGCACCTTGTTCTCCACGCCTACTGCATCGAGTGCCGACGAGAGAGCCAGCGAGTTGATGACCGTAGCGCACATACCCATCTGGTCGCCCTTCACACGGTCGAAGCCTTTCTTCGAGCCGCTGAGTCCACGGAAGATGTTGCCACCGCCAATAACGATGCCAATCTCCACGCCCAGGTCGTGAACTTCCTTGATCTGGCGGGCATAGTCGCCCAGCCGCTCAGGGTCGATGCCGTGACCCTGATTGCCCATCAGGCTCTCGCCCGACAGCTTCAGTAGAATTCTTTTGAATCGTGCCATATTCCTTGATTATTTGTTAGATGATGAATTGTACTTCCTTGAATGCCAGCAGAAGAGCCTCTTCATTCTCGCGCAGCAATTCCAGATGCCCGTCGTCTGTGACGTTCACCAGCTTGCATTGCTCGACAGCTCCATCATTGAAGCGGAAACTGTGCGTCTCTTCCAGTCGGTAGAGGTGATTGCGATAGCGGGTGCGGATGTCGTCCCAAGAGTTGCTGCCCAACGAGTCCATATATTGGGCAATGTTGGCTACGACCTTCTGCAGCACCTCTTCGCGGTCCACCTCGTGCCCCAGTATCTGACAGAGCGAGACGGGATTCGGAGCATCACTCCTGAACTGTCTCTGGTTCACGTTGATGCCTGTGCCGATGATGCAAGTCTTGATACTGCTGCCGCTCAGCGTGGTCTCAATCAGCGTGCCGGCTATCTTGTAGTCGCGCCAGTAGATGTCGTTTGGCCACTTGATTTTCACCTCGTCGATATAGTCGGCAAGCGTGTCTCTCAGCGCCAGCGCATTGGCCATCGAGAGGATGAACTGCTCGTTGGCAGGCACCTTCGACGGATGCAGCAGCAAGGAGAAGAGCAGGTTCATGCCCCGTTCGCTCTCCCAGGTGTTAGTGCCGCAGCCGCGACCAGCAGTCTGGTAGTCGGTCCATACCAGCAGGTCGCGCTCGTCGCCGTGCTCCTTCAGCCATCGGTTGGTGGAGTCGGTCTCAGCAAGGTGTATCGTCTCGAATGCCATGTTTTCAGTTATCTGCTGCAAAGGTAGCATTTTTTTTTCAGAAAGCGGCTTGGAATCCGTATTTTAACATATCATCCTGCGCAGCCTTCTTGGTCTTGGTGCGTGACTTTCTTAGTCCTGATAGGCCACTTTCTAAGTCTTGATATTCTGCAAACTAGTGCGAATAGTGCTTAAATATGTGTAAAGAATTTGCGCGTGAAGAGGTTTATGCCTATTTTTGCAGGGATGAAACGATTGCGACTCCTCCTTCTTCTGCTGCTTGCGGCAGTAACTACGGCTCAGGCACAGCGCCAGTTGGTGGTGGCCGACATTGAGACGGGTGAGATCGTAGCCCGTGCCAATGTCGAGGGTACCAACTTCCATGCTGTCACCGACTCGGCAGGATGTTTCTTGGCACCTGACTCCTGCAGGACGCTGCTCTTCTCGCATGTCAACTACGAGAGTCGCATGGTGAACATGCAGGAGGTGGCGGGCGACACCATATTTATTATCTCCAAACTCCTTAACCTCAAAGAAGTGGTGGTGTTTGGAAAGCTGCAATATGAGGATGACGGACTGGATGAGCTGCGCAAGAGTCTGCGCATGCAGCGCACGGAGGCACAGCTGGCAGCCGCCGACCCCAGCAAGGCTAGCCTGCCATTAGGATTACTGACCAAGCTCTTGCCGAAGAAGTGGCGCCCAGGCTACAAGAGTGAGCAGAGGCGACGTCGACATGAGGAAATACTTAGAAACTACTGACTATGCAATGGGTTGACAGAATACGCCAGGTGAAGATCGTGCTTGTGGTGGCTGCCATTCTCATTGCTGCCGCCTCGCTGCTCATCAGCCATAAGCTGGTGAGCGACCTCAAGCAGGAAGAACGGTCGAAGATGGACCTCTGGGCGAAGGCGATGAACTTCGTGCAGGAGGCTGACAGCGAGACCGACCTCTCGCTGGCGCTGGCTTTCATCGAGGGCAACACCACTATCCCCGTCATCGTCACAGATGCCCAGGGGTCTGTGATGGAGTATCGTAACATCGATGAGGATGCTGACGTGACTGACTACGCCCGACGCATGCGGCAGGCAGGCGATACGATCTCCATCGATCTGGGAGCTGGCGACTATCTGCTGGTGTGCTATGACGAGTCAACGCTGCTGAAACGTCTCACCCAATATCCCTACTGGCAACTGGGCATCGTGATGATCTTCGTCGTGGTGGCCATCTTTGCCCTGCTGTCGTCGAAGCGGGCTGAGCAGAACAAGGTGTGGGTAGGACTCTCGAAGGAGACCGCCCACCAGCTGGGCACTCCCATCTCGTCGCTGATGGCCTGGACGGAAATGCTGAAGGAGAGCTATCCTGACGACGAACTCATCCCTGAGATGGAGCAGGACGTGAGGCGGCTGGAGCGCATAGCAGAACGTTTCTCGAAGATCGGTTCGCTGCCTGAGCCTGTGGCTACATCCATGAACGAGGTGCTCGATCATGTCATCGCCTATATGGACAAGCGCACCTCGCAGAAGGTGGCCATCAAGGGCCACTATCCCAGTCACGACGTGATGGTCAGGATCAATGCCTCGCTCTTCGAGTGGGTCATCGAGAACCTCTGCAAGAATGCCGTTGATGCGATGGAGGGTCAGCCCGGCAAGATCGACCTCTGGCTGCTGGAGGAGGGCGATACTGTGGCTGTGGAAGTGGTAGATACAGGCAAGGGCATCCGCAAGAAGAACGTGAATAACGTGTTCCGTCCTGGCTTCACCACGAAGAAGCGCGGCTGGGGTCTTGGCCTCTCGCTGGCCAAGCGTATCGTAGAGGAATATCATCGCGGCCACATCTTCGTCAAACAGAGCGAAGTGGGCAGAGGCACCACCTTCCGCATCGAGCTCCGACGCGATCAGAAGGCAATGCCGATGCCGATGCTGAAGGGATAGCACTTTGGTCCGTATCCGCTCTTGAACTGCGGTGTGAGCGATTTCAGCAGATATATGCTGCCACCACCCCAGCTTACCTGTAGGCGCAAGCCAAGGAGGTTGTTGTTCAGTTTCAGCCCTGCTGCCTGGGGATATATTTCGTCGTTGAGTTTATAAGAGGTGAAGTTGTTGCGCAAGTTATAATTAGTAGCTGTGAGCCCGAAGCCTATGCTGAGCCGGTCGTTATCAGGATCCTTGAAGTATTTGTACCATTTCAGCATGAGGTGAGTGTCGGAACCCAAAGCAAAAAGACGCGAGCTTTTGGCTCCCTCGATGTGCTGAAACGAGGCACGTCCTTCAGCATCTTTTGTCAGCACATTGTCTCCCCTGAACTTGATGTCGGTCCACTTAATGTTCATGGCAGCTGAGATGCTCCACGTCCGTTGCTTGTTGAGCCAGAAGCCCATATCGATAAACTTGAATGCTGCTTCTGACGAGTGCGTGAGCTTAGTGGATACTCCTTCCGCACTGCCAAAGCCCAGGATGCTGCCTGAAAGCCCTGTGAATCCGACGTAGGCAGTAGGGGTGGTCGGCATGTATTGAGGATTAGTGTTGAAGAAAGGAGAACTGACGTAGAATCGCTCCACCTCCTGCGTGTCGATGAAGGTACTCTCCTTCGTCTTTTTCATTTCCGTGCCGTCAGGGGCGTAGATGCTGACATGTGTCTCCACAGAGTCTTCACTGATGGTAATCTGCTTGCCGTTGTAAGTGAATGTGGTGTCGGCCACCTCTTCGCTCATAGCGTTCAGCGGCAGGGCCAGTAGGGCCGTTAAGAATAGCTTTTTCATATAAGAATGGTGTTTTTAGTGTTCGACTATTTTATTTCTTTTTCTGATAGCACAGCTTCATGATGTCATCAGGGCTGAGTGCGCCTTCGATGTAGATGACGGCTCCGCTTTTGTCCGGCTTCTGGGTGTAGAGGATGTATCGTTGCTGAGATTCTGAGAGCGGAGGCAGGATGTAGTACCCACTCTCAATGCGCCCGTCGCTGACCTCTTCGCGTATCTTCGTGGCCTTTCGGCGGTCGTCGGCCAGCAGGCGTGCTATCTCTTCGCCCTGCTTCTGGTAGATCAGGCTCTGGTAGGTCTTCAGCTTGTAGCCTCTCAATTCCGTGTCGTGCATCTCTACCATCTTGCATCCCCGCTCGTCGCCGTAGCGGCTGAAGATGTCGGCCACGCGCAGCCCCTGCTGTGCCAATGTGCTGACGGCGATGCAAGTGAGCAAAAGAATGGTTGTCAATAGGCGTTTCGTCATAGCTGGATGGTGTTTAGTGCGTCAAATGTTTCTTCTTCAGTAGTAGTGACCATCATCAGGGCCTGTTCAGCCTCCTGCTTCACGACGGAGAGGTCGGTAGTGATGTGCCCGTCGATGACGGCATAGTTGGTAGGGGTGTCTTGCTTGTTCAGCAGCAGTATGCCTGCGCCAACCAGCAGGAGTGCCGCGAGACTGGCGGCAATAGCCGGTCGGCGATGGGAGTGGCGATGGGCCAGCTTCTGACGGATGGTCGCCGATTCTCTCTCTTCCCAGGCGAAGAGGGCCTTGTAGGCGTACCATTCCTGAGGCACGAACTGCATCTCGCTGAAGTACTGGCGCAGCTGCAGTTCCTCCTGGCTGGAAGTCTCGCCGTCGAGGTAGCGGTCGAGTAGTCGTTGTATTTCTTCTTGTCTCATAGTTTGCTCAGTTTGATGAATAGTTCTTTGATCTTTCTTCTTGCCCTTGAGAGGTTCTGCCTGAGGCTCTCGTCCGTGCATCCTGTGACGAGCATGATTTCCTCTTTGGCATAGCCCTCCACTTCTTTCATGCGGAAAACCTGTTGCTGCAAGGGTGGCAGCTGGCCTACGATGATGCTGATCAGCTCCAGCTCGTCATGAATCTCGTCCGTTGGAATATCCTCATGCTCCAATCGCTGCTCCTTTTGCCGTCGTCGCCAGTAGTCGGTATGCTTGTTGCGCAGGATGGTCATCGCCAGAGCTTCAATGTTGGGATGTGCCTTCAGCTGCTGGCGCATCTCCCAGAGACGTAGCATCGTCTCCTGCACCAGGTCCCCGGCTGTGTCGTCGTTGCCTGCCAAGCGTTGTGCCTGCATAAGCAACTTGTGGCGTAGAGGCATCATTCGTGTGTTGAACTCTTTCGCTGTCATCTACCTTCTAAACGAATGAATGCTGTCGTTTGTGACATGCAACTCGCAAAAAAACGTTAAATAACTAATCGTTTTAGTTTAATTAACTAAGAAAATTAGTTGTATAACGAAAAGTTTTAGTTACTTTGCAGTCGAAAACAATTATCAAGCATTCTACGACATGAAACAATTAACCCAGAAAGAAGAGGAAATCATGGAGCGCATGTGGAATCATGGGCCCATGCAGGTGCGTGAGCTTCAGGCCTACTATGATGAGCCGAAGCCTCATGTGAATACTTTGTCGACGCTGGTGAAGATCCTGGAGGAGAAAGGTTTCCTGGGGCATCACGCCCTGACTGCCCGCTGCTTCCAGTATTTTGCCCGTATCTCTCGTGAGGACTATCGAAGGGGTTCGCTGGCCAATGTGGTGAACAAGTTCTTCGGACACTCTTACCTCAGCGCTGTCTCAGCCCTAGTGAAGAGCGAGAAAATCAGTCTGGAGGATTTGAAGGAACTCATCAAGGAAGTAGAGGCAGGAAATTCGTAAATCGTAAATCCCATGATGACCATATATGAACTGAAAGTGGCCCTTTGCCTCGCAGCTTTCTACCTAGTGTGGAAGGTGTTGCTGAGTCGTGAGACGCTTCATCGCCTCAATCGTGTGGCCCTGTTGGTGGTGACGATACTGGCCTTCGTGCTGCCTCTGGTGAAGTTCACTATTAGCCAGCCGACGCCTATGGGTGAAGGTATGGTGGTGTTGGGTGATCTTATTGCTCTGCCAGAGGTGGCTGTCCAGCCTGTACCCGACTGGAAAGTACATCTGATGCACTACTCCTTTTATATTAATTTGGTGGGAGGTATATCGATATTGGTAGGGATGATTGTTGCCGACTACAGGGCTAGACGACCCATGAACGAATGGGAAAGTTTTCGGGACGAGGATGGCGATGAGATCCACATCGTGCCAGGCGACATTCCTCCTTACAGTTTCTTCCGGCATATCGTCATCAGCGAGCAGGACTATCATGAGAATGGGCCTGTCATCCTGACTCATGAAAAAGCCCATATCCGTTTGAAGCATAGCTTTGACATGATGCTGATGGAACTGCTCATCCTCATACAGTGGTGGAATCCTGCCGCCTGGCTGCTGCGACGGGAGCTGAAGCTGATACATGAATATGAGGCCGATGAGGCCGTATTGAAGCGAGGAGTCGACGCCCGGCAGTACCAGTTGCTGCTGATAAGAAAGTCCGTCGGGGACCAGCTATTCTCGATGGCAAACAATCTTAATTATCAATCATTAAAAAAGAGAATCCGTATGATGAAAACAAAGAAAAGTAGCCGATGGCAGCAGCTGCGTGCGCTGGCCATCGTGCCTGTGGCCGGGCTGGCTCTGGTGGCCTTTGCCCAGCCTGAAGTGGAAAGCATCGCTGAGCAGGTGAAGTACTCAGCTACCCTCTCGTACGCAGCGCCTGCCGACACGTTGAAGAAAGCCTATGATTCTGTGGAGAAGATGCCTGAATTTCCTGGTGGTATGTCTGAGATGATGCGCTTCGTGAGCGACAACATCCGCTATCCTAAGGATGCGATGGAAGCCAAAAAGGAAGGCCGTGCACTCGTGGAGTTCGTCATCGAGACTGACGGCAGCATCTCTGACGTGAGCGTGGTCAAGGAGGTATATCCCAGCATCGATGCTGAGGCCATCAGAGTGGTCAAGTCGATGCCTAAGTGGACACCTGGCGAGCAGGATGGCGAGAAGGTGCGCGTGAAGTTTACTATGCCTATTGCGTTTAAGCTGCAGGGCAGCAGTGAAAAAGAAACCGTCCCACTCAGAATCCTCCCAATAGAAGGGAAAAGCAATGAACCTGCTCCCCTCTTCATCGTTGACGGCAAAGAGGCGTCATACGACGTGGTCAGGAAAATTGCCCCAGAGACCATCGAGTCGCTGACTGTGCTGAAGGATAAAGCTGCTGTCGAGGTCTATGGTGAGAAGGGCAAGAATGGCGTTGTAGAGGTAAAGCTGAAGAAGTAGGGTGGTTTTGGTTTCACTCGTCGCGGATGAGTGTTCGCTCCGTCCGCGATGAGTGTCCGCTCCGTCCGCGATGAGTGTTCGCTCCGTCCGAAACTAGCGAGCCGTCCATCCGAAACGAGCGTAATGCTCAGCGGCTACTATGGTTGCAAATGATTCCTGTGAAGATTCTGCCCGACTGAATACCTAGGCGGCGTGCTGAGAAGAAAGTGTCGGATTGCTTCACTGTGCAGACGTCCAGGACAGAGATATTGCCTGCTGGCACTCCTGCAGCTATGAGTTGTTGACGGTTGCATTCCGGCAGGTCGATGTGCCACTTTTCATAATGTCGACTAATGCTGTCCATCTCGAAACCTGCTGAAACAAAAGCCTCATAGACCTCGTCGCCTACCTCAAAGCTGTCGAGGCTGATGCCTGGGCCTATTTGGAGCAACAGATCTTCTGGCCGCGAGCCGTAGGTTGCAGTCATTTGACGGATGGTTTGTTCGGCAATACGCCTGACAGTACCTCTCCATCCTGCATGAATAGCCGCTGCAACATGCTGACGAGGGTCATAGGCAAGCAGCGGAATGCAGTCGGCCGTGCTGACGCCGATGCATACACCTGAGAGATTCGTCATCACAGCGTCGATACCCTCGAGACGCGCTTTCCTTTCATTTTCCGACAGCGAGAAGAACGCCTCGTCAATCTGTGCCGTTTCAGTCAGATGCACCTGATGGGGCATGATGAGCCGCTCGTCGCTGACGTCAAGCAGTTGGCAAAGCAGCTGCCTGTTCTTGCTGATGGCCTTCTCGTCGTCACCACAGTAGTGGTTGATGTTGAACTCGGCATAGTTGCCTGTGCTGAAGCCCCCTTTACGGGTCGTGCTGAAGGCTACTACGTCTTCGTGCAAGTCATAATATAATAATGTGGGTCGTGTCGACATACTTCTTTTTGAGTTTTGTGTGCAAAGGTACAAAAAAATCTGGAAATACGCTCTTTTTTTCTGCACATGTATACCAGCAAGTGTGCAGAAATGAAAAAAAGTAGGAAAAAGATTGGCGTATTCGGAAAAAAGTTTGTAACTTTGCAGCCCGTTAGAGTGTGTATATGTGTAACTTAGAGCAGTTTAAAGTTGATTTAAAGGCACTTACCGAGGAAGTGACGCCTTTGGAATGGGAGCTTGACGACCAGTTTTTCGAACAGCTCGAAGATGCACAGCTGCAGCAAGGCTCAGTGCATGTGTCGGGGTCTATACGCAAGGCCGTCGGCTTTTTTGAGTTGGAGCTGCAGTCCGTGGGTACCGTTCGTGTGCCCTGCGACCGTTGTCTGGAGATGATGGATCAGCCTGTTGAGGCTGACCTCCGTCTGATTGTGAAGATGGGGTCGGAATACACTGACGACGACGATGTAATCACCGTGGACGAAGCACATCCTGTGCTCGACACGGCTTGGCTCATTTATGAGTCGATAGCCTTGGCGGTACCCATCCGGCACGTTCATCAACCTGGCGACTGCAACGTGTCCATGAGCGAGAAGCTCAATGAGCTCTCGGCTGCCCGAAGCAGTGATGCGGACGCTGAAGACGCTGTTGACCCACGATGGGCAGCGCTGAAAGGCTTAAAATTAGAAAAGTAAATAGTAAATCGTAAATAGTAAAATTGTAAAGCACTATGGCACATCCTAAAAGAAGACAGTCGAAGACTCGTACCGCTAAACGTCGTACTCATGACAAGGCAGTAGCCCCCACGCTGGCACTCTGCCCCAACTGTGGCGCATACTACATCTACCACACCGTATGCCCCACCTGTGGCTACTATCGTGGCAAGGTAGCTATCAAGAAGGACGAAGAAGTAGCTGAATAATGGGAAAGGTTAACGCGATCATCACTGGCATCGGAGGTTACGTGCCCGACTACGTCCTGACCAACGAGGAGCTGTCGCGCATGGTAGATACCAACGATGAGTGGATTATGACGCGTGTCGGAATCAAGGAGCGCCGAATCCTCACGGAAGAGGGGCTCGGCACTTCCTATATGGCGCGCAAGGCCGCCAAGCAGCTCATCAAGAAGACGGGCGTGAACCCAGATGAGATTGATGCACTGATTGTGGCCACGTCCACTGCCGACTATCACTTTCCTTCGACAGCTAGCATCGTCATTGGTAAGCTGGGCCTGAAGAATGCTATGGCATTCGACTTCTGGGCTGCCTGCTGTGGATTCATCTACTCGCTCGATGTGGCGACATCGATGATTCAGAGCGGGCGCTATAAGAAAATCATCCTCATCGGAGCCGACAAGATGTCGTCGGCAACAGACTACAAAGATCGCTCCACCTGTCCTCTCTTCGGCGATGCTGCAGGCGCAGTACTGCTGGAGGCAACAGAGGAGGTAGATCTGGGACTGCAGGACAGCTATCTGCGTACTGACGGTCAGGGACTGCCCTTCCTGCACATGAAGGCAGGCGGCAGCGTGAGTCCTGCCAGCCACTTCACCGTCGATCATCGCATGCATTTCACCTATCAGGAGGGACGCACAGTATTTCGCTATGCTGTGACCAACATGTCGGCCGACAGCGCTCTCATTGCTGAGCGCAACGGTCTGAACAAGGACAACCTCCAGTGGATCATTCCCCACCAGGCTAACATGCGCATCATCGAGGCTGTGGCCAAGCGTCTGGAGCTGCCTATGGAAAAGGTGATGGTGAACATCGACCACTATGGCAACACATCGGCTGCGACTATCCCGCTGGCACTCTGGGAGTATGAGCCGAAGCTCCGCAAGGGCGACAATATCATCATGACCGCCTTCGGAGCAGGTTTCGTACACGGAGCCAACTTCCTGCGTTGGGCCTACGATGGGAAATAAGTTTTATGGTTCACAGTTCATAGTTCAGAAGGAAGGACTTGAGCTGTGAACTTTTTTTTGAGAACGTATGGCACACAAAGCAGGATTCGTAAACATAGTTGGGAACCCCAACGTAGGTAAGTCGACGCTCATGAACCAGTTGGTGGGTGAGCGCATCTCTATTGCAACCTTCAAGGCGCAGACCACGCGTCATCGTATCATGGGCATCGTCAATACCGACGACATGCAGATCGTGTTCAGCGACACGCCTGGTGTACTGAAACCCAACTACAAGCTGCAAGAGTCGATGCTGGCCTTCTCGGAGAGCGCATTGGCCGATGCCGACGTGCTGCTCTACGTCACTGACGTAGTGGAGAATCCTGAGAAGAATATGGACTTCCTCGAGAAGGTGCAGAAGATGACCATTCCTGTGCTTCTCCTCATTAATAAAATCGACAGCCTCGCCCCTGGCTCCTCTGCGAAGGGGGAGGGGAGCAGCCAGAATCAGTTGGCAGAGATCGTTGAGCGTTGGCACGCACTATTGCCCAATGCTGAGATACTGCCCATCTCTGCCAAGAACAAGTTTGGTACAGACCTTCTGCTGAAGCGCATTCAGGAGCTGCTGCCTGAGAGTCCTGCCTTCTTCGACAAGGACCAGCTGACTGACAAACCAGCCCGCTTCTTCGTCTCGGAGATCATCCGCGAGAAGATTCTGCTGTACTATGACAAAGAAATCCCATACTCAGTGGAGGTGGTCGTAGAGCGCTTCAAGGAGGATGAGCAGCAGATACACATCAATGCCGTAATCTACGTTGAGCGTGAGTCGCAGAAGGGTATCATCATCGGACATCGTGGCGTAGCCCTGAAGAAGGTGTCCACAGAAGCACGGAAGACGCTGGAGAAGTTCTTCGACAAGCACATTTTCCTCGAGACTTTCGTCAAGGTTGACAAAGACTGGCGCTCGTCGCAAAAGGAACTTGACAACTTCGGATACAATCCCGAATAACTCTCTATTTCTCCTAAAAAAACTAAAATTTCTTGGTGGTCTCGCATTTTATGCCTATCTTAGCACCTTGAAATTAATACACTAATCTTTTATGGAGAAACGCTCAAACAATTATTGTGTAATCTTGGCTGGAGGCAACGGCAGGCGACTATGGCCGTCGAGCAGGAAAGACTGCCCCAAGCAATTCGTTGACTTCTTTGGAACGGGACGTACGCAACTGCAGTCTACGTTCGACCGTATGGCTCGTATCATCCCCGTTGAGAATATTTATGTGAACACGCGGCAGCAGTATGCCGATATGACCCACGAGCAGCTGCCTGAGTTGCCCTACGACAATATCCTGGCTGAGCCCGTCAATCGCAATACGGCACCGTCGGTGGCCTGGGCAGGTGTGAGGATACACCGCCAGTGTGCTGACGCCCGCATCATCGTCGTACCCTCTGATCAGGTCATTATTGGCGACGAGCAGTTCTACGAATGTGTGCAGAAAGGACTCGACTTCGTGGCCGACAATAGGATGATCCTCACGATGGGCGTTCGTCCCACGCGTCCAGAACCGGGTTATGGCTATATACAGCAGGGTGAGCAGTCGCCCACTCCTGGCATCTTCAGCGTCCAGTCGTTCACGGAGAAGCCCGAGCGCGAGTTTGCCGGAATATTTATGGAGAGCGGAGAGTTCCTGTGGAACACGGGTATGTTTCTTTCCAATGTTGATTATCTCCACGATTTCTTCCTGAAAGTCATCACAGAGACGACCACCCGGCTGGCAGCTATCAAGGATATGAATTCGATAGACGAGGAACTGAAATACGTGCAGGCCTACTTCCCTGCCTACCCCAATCTCTCGATGGATAAAGCGTCGCTTGAGATGTCGGACTGCACCTATGTGATGCGCTGCAACTTCGGATGGGCAGATATGGGCACCTGGCACAGCGTCTATGAGTTCATGCAGAAGCAAGAGGACGACAATGTGGTGATCGACTCGGACGTGATGCTCGAGAACTGCAAGGGCAACATCATCAAGCTGCCCAAAGGCCATATCGGCGTCATCAACGGACTAGAGAACTACATCGTGGCCGAGCAGGGCGACATACTCCTAATATGCAAGAAGAGCGACTCATCGTCGCTCATCCGCAAGTATGTTAATGAAGTGGGTATTCGCTACGGCGAACAGTACATCTAGAAATTCTCAAGAATCTTAGCGGCTGTCTGCTGCATCTCTTCAGCCGACAGCTGCACCTTCTCGCGACGGAAGTCGACGTCGGCCTCCGTGTTCATCGGGATAAGGTGGATGTGGGCATGAGGCACCTCGAGCCCCAGTACCACCTGTGCCACCTTGCGGCAGGGGAAGGCTTTCTTGATGGCGACGGCTACGCGCTTGGCGAAGACCTCGAAGGCTGCCAGCTCCTCGTCGTCCATATCAAAGATGTAGTCCACTTCGCGGCGAGGGATGACCAGCGTGTGGCCCTTCGCAACGGGATTGATGTCGAGGAACGCATAGAAGCGCTCGTCTTCTGCGCACTTGTAGCTGGGAATCTCTCCAGCGGCGATCTTGCTGAATATGTCCATGATTTGAGGGTTGAGGGTTGAGGTTTGAGATTTTTCGATATTTCGATATTTCGATATTTCGATATTTCGGAATGTCGATTATCCTACGGTAATTTTCTCGATGCGGAGCTTGATGGTGCCGCGAGGAATCTTCACTTCCACCTCGTCGCCCACCTTGTGGTTGAGCAGGCCTTGAGCAATGGGAGTCTTGATGGAGATCTTGCCCTGACGCAGGTCGGCCTCGCTCTCGCTGACGATGGTGTAGGTCATCTTGGCCTTGTTGGCCAGGTTGGTCATCTCCACCTTCGACAGAATTTGTACACTGTCCGAGCTCAGACGCGAAGTGTCCACAATCTTGGCTTCGGAGATCTCCCGCTTCAGCAGGTTGATCTTCGACTCCAGGTGGGCCTGTGCCTCTTTGGCAGCCTCGTACTCGGAATTCTCACTCAGGTCGCCTTTGTCGCGTGCCTCTGCGATGGCGGCCGATGCCTTGGGACGTTCGATGCCCTCCAGGCGCTTTAGTTCGGCTATGAGCTTGTCATAGCCTTCTTGTGACATATAAGCCATATATTTCTCGTTTTTTCTTTCGCGATAAAATTAAAAGAATCCCGACCTTTCTCTCAGGGTCGGAATCCTTGTTCTCACGATGTGTTTATCCTTATTCAGCGTGCAAAGTTAGGCAAAAAAAGTGAACCGCCCAACTTTCTGACGTTAAAAAAAGTTTAGCCGAGTTTTTCGATCAGTTCGCGCATGCCTTCGGATGCACCTTTCTGTATCTGCTCTACACGGCCGCCGGCATTCACTGGGTTGGGGTCGATAAGGTAGATGGGCACGTCGGGACGCACGTAGTGGATCAGTCCAGCAGCGGGATAGACGTTCAGTGAGGTGCCGATGATAATAAAGATGTCGGCCTCCTGTGCTTCCTCTGCTGCCAGCGAAATGTTGGGCACTGCCTCGCCGAAGAAAACGATGTAGGGGCGCAATAGGGAGCCGTCGCCAGCCTTCGTGCCGGGTTTCACTTCACAGTCATCAGGCGTGAGTTCGCGTATGTAGCGTGGATCGTCGACATCGCGGCTCGAGCATACCTTCATCAGCTCGCCATGCAGGTGTATCACCTTTGTCGATCCGGCCTGCTCGTGAAGGTTGTCAACGTTCTGCGTCACCACCGTCACATTGTAATTCTTCTCCAGCTCAGCCACGAGGCGGTGGCCTTCGTTGGGTTTCACGTTCCAGCATTTCTTGCGCAGCATGTTGTAGAAGTTGGTCACCAGTTCAGGATTGGCCTCCCAGCCTTCATGCGTGGCTACCTGCTGTACGGGATACTCCTCCCAAAGTCCGTCGGAATCGCGGAAGGTCCTCAGTCCGCTCTCTACCGACATGCCTGCTCCTGTGAGCACTACGATCTTCTTTTTCATCGTTTTATTCGTTTATAAGTTGGTACTTCAATTGTAGGTTTGTATATTGATACCGCAAAGGTAGGAAAAAATATCAGGACGACCAAATATTTTTGCTTTTTTTATGTCCTTATGCCTTTTTGCCAAATCAAATAGCAAAGTTATATGTTATAAGCATGTAATTTTTATTAAATACAGGGCTTGAAAAGCAATTTTTTGTGAAATATGAGTTGTAAGTCAGAAATAATTGCTAATTTTGCACGATTTTTCAATCGAACACATTATTTATAGAGAGAAAGCATGGATAAACTGAGTTATGCCTTAGGTTTAGGCATCGGACAGCAGCTGTTGCAGATGGGCGCGGCTGCCGATTTGAACATTGACGATTTTGCACAGTCCATTCGTGACGTCCTGGAGGGCAACGAGCTGAAGGTGCAGCATCGTGAGGCACAGCA
Source organism: uncultured Prevotellaceae bacterium (assembly GCA_900318685.1). Lineage (GTDB taxonomy): Bacteria > Bacteroidota > Bacteroidia > Bacteroidales > Bacteroidaceae > Prevotella. The sequence goes on from ONLL01000032.1 coordinate 24,435, forward strand.
GATTGTGAACGCCTATTTCCAGCGTCAGGAGCAGCGTATGAACGCTGAGCGTGCCGAAAAGGGCAAAGCCGCCAAAGAAGCCGGCGAGAAGTATCTCGCAGCCAATGCCTTGAAGGAAGGCGTGATAACCACAGCCAGCGGCCTGCAGTATCAGGTGCTGCGTGAGGGTAACGGCAAGCGTCCTACTGCGAAAGACTCGGTGAAGTGCCACTACGAGGGATTCCTCATCGACGGCACCGTGTTCGACTCCAGCGTGCAGCGTGGCGAGCCGGCTGTGTTTGGCCTGCAGCAAGTCATTGCCGGATGGACCGAGGGGCTGCAGCTGATGCAGGAAGGCGGCAAGTACCGCTTCTTCATCCCCTATCGTCTGGCCTATGGCGAGGGTGGTGCCGGGCAGATGATTCCTCCCTATGCAGCTCTGATCTTCGATGTGGAGCTTATCGCTGTGATGTAGCTCTGCTATAGCTCCGTCTCCCATAATAATACACCAGACAAACTTTTTTAATCATTTATAAATCAACATGAAGAAAATTACAATCGTGGCCGTTATGGCCATCGCCGCCGCAACAATCGTATCTTGCGGCCAGAGCCCCGCAAAGGCTAATCTGAAGAATGACATCGACTCTGCTAGCTACGCTTCTGGCGTTCAGCAGGCTGATCGTTTCAACCAGGCTCGCGTCCTCGAGCAGATGGAGGTCGACTCTGCCTATCTCAGCGATTTCATCCAGGGCATCAATGACGCTGCTTCTGCTTCCGACAACCAGAAGAAGCTGGCTTACTTCATGGGTGCCAACATCGGTATTCAGATTGTAAAGGGCATCTTCCCCCAGATGAATGCCTCTTACTTTGGTGATGACAGCACCAAGACAATGTCGAAGGGCGACTTCCTGGCCGCTTTCATCGAGTGTGTCAAGGGCGGTAAGCTCGCTATCGCAGCCGAGGAGGCTGACAGCGTGCTGGCTGAGTTCAATGCCAACCTGACTAAGAAGCGCTATGCAGATAACAAGAAGGCCGGTGAGGATTTCATCGCCGAGACCGCTAAGAACGACAGCGTGCAGAAGACTGAGAGCGGACTGCTCTACAAGGTTCTCACCGAGGGTAAGGGTCCCAAGTATGAAGATGGTCAGAGCGTGAAGCTCACCTATGAGGGACGCCTCATCGACGGTACTGTGTTCGACTCCACCGAGAAGCATGGTGGCGAGCCTATCACCTTCAAGCCCACAGAGGTTATCCCCGGTTTCGGCGAAGCTCTGAAGATGATGCCCGTCGGTTCTGAGTGGGAGATCTACATTCCCCAAGAGCTGGCCTACGGTGAGCGTGGCTCTATGGGTATCAACCCCTATTCTGCTCTGATTTTCAAAATCAAGCTGCTGGATCTTGTCAAGGAGTAATACCTGAATGAAAAAGACATTTATCATAGCACTCGCCCTTCTTGTGGCGGGTGCTTCTTTTGGCACTGCTGAAGCAGCCAAGGACAAGAAGAAAAAGAAAAAACAGCAGGAGATAGAAGCCCCTATCGTTGACGTCTTCGATCCTGTAATCCTCCGTTCGGGCAGCGACTCGCTGAGCTATGCTGCCGGCATGATGCTTACCAACGGTCTGACCGAATACCTGCAGCGCCAGTTGAAGGTCGACACCGCTTATATGGCCGACTTCGTGAAAGGTTTCAACGAGGCAGTCAGCGGCGTTGAGACTCCTCAGCAGATTGCCATCCGCGCCGGCCACCAGATTGCCGATCAGGTGAAGAACAGCATGCTCACACGCATGAAGGGCGACTTCACCGATACGCCTGACAGCATCATCGAGCAGACTCTCTATCGAGGCTTCGCCGACGCCATCATGGGCGATACGACGTTGATGAAAGTTGCTGCTGCCGACGAGTTCTTCAAGGCAAAACAGCAGTATAACCAGAACGTCCGTTCCGAGCGCCTCATCAAGGTTGGTCGCGATTTCCTGGCTGAGAATGCCAAGAAGGAAGGTGTGATCACTACGCCTAGCGGCCTGCAGTATAAGGTGCTGGTGAAGGGCGAGGGTGAGGTGCCCCAGACCACCGATAAGGTGAAGGTGCACTATGAAGGACGACTCATCGACGGCACAGTCTTCGATGCCTCGTCGAAACACGGTACTGCGCCGGCTACCTTCCAGCCCAATCAGGTGATTAAAGGCTGGACAGAGGCACTCACGATGATGCCCGTCGGCTCGAAGTGGCAGTTGTACATCCCCCAGGAGCTGGGCTATGGTGAGCGTCAGGCAGGCAGTATACCTCCCTATTCGACGCTGATCTTCGACGTTGAGCTCGTGGGCATAGAAAAATAAGAGTAAAGTGGCAATTTCGTCGTAAAACTTTACTTCTTATCACAAAATGCGTGTGTTTTGAGAAAAAACATGCGCATTTTGTTGTTTATTTCGCCTTTTTTGTGTACTTTTGCTAACAAAAAGTAAAACGTTAGCGAAAAAAGATGGACAAAATCGACAATCTTGACAAGAAAATCCTCAGCATCCTCTCGAAGAATGCCCGCATACCCTTCAAGGACGTTGCTGCAGAGTGCGGCGTCTCGCGTGCTGCCATCCATCAGCGTGTGCAGCGACTCATCGACAGCGACGTCATCACAGGCAGTGGCTTCGATGTAAATCCCAAGTCGCTGGGCTACAGCACCTGCACCTATGTGGGCATCACCCTGGAGCGAGGTTCGATGTATAAGGAAGTGGTGAAGCGACTGGAACTCATCCCTGAGGTGGTGGAATGCCATTTCACTACCGGACCCTACACCATGATGGTGAAACTCTATGCCCGCGACAACGAGCAGCTGATGCATCTGCTCAATGGGCAGCTGCAGGAGATACCAGGTGTGGTAGCTACTGAAACGCTCATCTCACTAGAGCAGAATATCAGGCGCGAAATCCCCGTAGAATTTGAAGAGACCGAGGAAGTATGAACAGATTCAGTATTGACGGTCATTGTTCCGGCATCTACGATTATTCTTTCTCCGCTAGTGGTCGGCAGCCGATAATCGGCATTACAGGCAACTACGGCGACCAGACTTGTAAGCTGGGTGAAGGCTATTACAAGCAGATCATCCGTGCTGGTGGTACGCCACTGGTCATTCCGCCGTCGGCCGACAAGGAGGTGCTGCTGTCGACGCTAAACCGTATCGACGCCCTGCTCCTGACGGGTGGAGCCGACATCAATCCCCTCTACCAGAATGAAGAGCCTAAGGCTCAGCTGGGAGGCATCAACGACGAGCGCGACCTGCCTGAGCTGCTCATCACCCGCCTGGCCTACAACCGGCAGATGCCTATTCTGGGCATTTGTCGCGGCATTCAGACATTGGCTGTGGCTTTGGGCGGACGCGTGGCTCAGCACATCGACACGGATCTCAAACATTCGCAAGAGGCAGGCCGCAGCGTACCCACACATAGCGTCAGCCTTGAACAAGGATCCACCCTGTTCCACATATTTAATGAGTATGGACCTTTCATGCCTGTCGATCCCCCTTACCCAGAGCGCTTGGCCGTGAACTCCTTCCATCATCAGGCAGTCAGCGACCCAGGTCCACGCTTTCGTGTGGCTGCCAAGTCGCCTGACGGTATCATCGAAGCTATCGAGAGTACTGAGCATAAACCCATCGTGGGAGTGCAGTGGCATCCGGAATGTATGGACGAGCTGCAGCTGCCGCTATTCAGTTGGCTGGTCAGTGAAGCACGGACCTACCGAGAGGTGCAACGCATGCACGACCAAATACTTTCGCTCGATACCCATTGCGATACACCTATGTTCTTCCCTCAGGGCATTGACTTCGGCACTCGCGACAGCCGCATCCTCGTCGACCTGCCCAAGATGCAGGAGGGACGGCTCGATGCAACCATCATGGTGGCCTATATCCCGCAGAAGATGGAGGAATCGGCCTTTGCTTATGCCAATCAGATCTTTGACAAGATTGAGACTATCGCTGCCTCTCACGATGACTGCCTTTCGCTTGCCCGTACGCCAGAGGAGCTGTGGCAGAACAAGAAGGCAGGCAAAAAGAGCATCATGTTGGGCATTGAGAACGGAAAGGCACTGGAGGGCAACATTCGCAATGTCAGGCATTTCGCCAGTCGGGGAGTCGTCTATATCACCCTCTGTCATAATGGTGACAACGACCTGTGTGACTCGGCCAAAGGCAACCAGACGCACGGAGGAGTGAGCCCCTTTGGCGCAAAGGTGATACGCAAGATGAACGAGCTGGGACTGATAGTCGACCTCAGTCACGCTCACGAGAAGAGCTTCTACGATGCTCTCGATATTTCGAGCACACCCATCGTCTGCAGTCATTCCTCGTGTCGCGCCTTATGCGATCATCCGCGCAACCTCACCGATGACCAGATGAGGGCACTGGCCAAGAAGGGCGGCGTCTGCCAGATTACGCTCTACCCAGGTTTCCTCCGCCTTGATGATAAGGCCTGCATCCTCGACGCTATCGAGCATCTTGAGCACGCCATCCGGATAATGGGCATCGATCATGTGGGCCTGGGAACAGATTTCGACGGTGACGGAGGGGTGCCAGGACTGGCCGATGCCAGCGAGCTCTCGCTCTTCACCCGCCAGCTGCTCAAGAGCCACTATAACCAGGAGGACATCCAGAAAATATGGGGAGGCAACTTCCTTCGCGTCATGCAGCAATGTCAGGATGCAGCCCTCCGTAATGATTAAAAACGATTGATACATGAAACGACTCATTCCTATTCTTGCAGCCATGATGGCTATTCCGGTGATCTTATCCTGCGGCGGTTCGCAGAAGAGCTCCAGCGAGCAGGTTTCCGCCCCACAACAGCAGCAACAGCCCGTGGGGCCTGCCTTCTCGGCCGACTCAGCCTTTGCCTTCTGCCAACGACAATGCGACTTCGGGCCTCGCACGATGAACAGTCAGGCTCACGAACAGTGCGGTCAGTGGATTGCGCAGAAGTTCCAAAGCTACGGCATGCACATTATCGAGCAGCGGGCTACGCTGAAAGGCTTTGACGGCACGTCGCTGCTGAGCAACAATATCGTGGCCAGCTATCGCCCAGATCTCGACGACCGCATCTTGCTCTGCGCTCACTGGGACAGCCGTCCCTGGGCCGACAACGATCCTGATGAGGCTAATCATAGTAAGCCCGTGATGGGAGCCAACGACGGGGCTAGCGGCGTTGCCGTGATGCTCGAGATAGCCCGTCTACTAGGTCAGATGACCGACAGCACTGCTCTTGGCTTCGGTATCGACTTCGTCTGCTTCGATGCTGAGGACTGGGGCGACGACGGGCACAGCGACTCGTGGGCACTTGGAGCGCAGCATTGGGCCAGGAACCCGCATAAGGAAGGCTATAAGGCCCGCTACGGTATTTTGCTCGATATGGTGGGCGGACAGGGCTCGCGCTTCTATCGCGAAGGCTACTCGCTGCTCCATGCTCCGCAGGTGGTCGATCGCGTATGGCGTGCTGCCGAGGTTGCTGGTTACAGCGGTTTCTTCCCCAAAGAGGATGGTGGCACCATCACCGATGACCACGGACCCGTCAACAACGAAGCCAAGATTCCCTGCATCGACATTATTCCCTACTATCCTTACTGCGAGCAAAGTTCCTTCGGACCTACCTGGCACACTGTCAACGACGATATGCAGCACATCGACCGTAACACGCTGAAGGCTGTTGGGCAGACGCTCGTGCAGGTGCTCTGGTCAGAATAGAATTGACAATTGCCACACCAACACGCCTATGCCCCACCGGCTCTCATACCTGCCCATCGCTATCCTGCTGCTCATCCCGGCTATCAGTTGCAAAGGACGAGCAGACAGAAGCAGCGAGGCATCCAGCCGCAAGGAGCATTTCCGTTGTCTGCTACCAGGCGATGCAACACTGCGGACGGGCGACGTCGTGTTCCGCAGGGGAGGAGGGCTGACCAGTCATGTGGTGCTCGCGGCCGATCATGAGGGCAACTACTCGCACGTAGGTGTCGTTGTCGACTCCTGTGGCACTAAGCTCATTGTGCACGCAGTACCTGGCGAGCGCGACTTCGAAGGCGACGTCGATCGCGTGAAGGCCGACCTGCCCGAGCGGTTCTTCTCCACAGAGTTCACCAGCATCGGCGAAATTTGCCGGCCTGCTGACTCCGTTGTCGCAGAACGTGCTGCAAGTATAGCCTGGCAGGCCTATAAGCGCCACACGCTGTTTGACCACAGCTACGATGATGCCGACACCACACGCCTCTATTGCACAGAGCTCGTCGTCTATGCCTTCAGTCGTGCTGGGTGCGATATTGTGGAGGGACGAGGACACCACATCAACCTGCCGATTCTGCAGGCCGACTGCGTGTTCCCCTCCGACATCTATGTCTCCGACTTCCTCACGTCAGTGAGCCAATTCTAATTATTAACCCCTAAAAACTAAAAAAGATGAAGAAAGTACTATTTGCAATCGCCATCTGCTTCATCACGATGGCAGCGCTTTCAAGTTGCAGCAGTCACGACAATACCCCTGAGGGTGTGGCCAAGGCTGCCGTTGAGTGCCTGAAAGCCAAAGACTACAAAGGCTACATGGATCTGACCAGTGCTACCAAAGAGCAGAAAGAAGCTATGACCGCTATGCTTCAGAAAGTAGGTCAGCAGACCGACGAGAAGGGTGGGGTGGAGAGCTATGAGATTGTCGATCAGGAGATTGATGAGGAGAAAGGCACTGCTACCGTCAATGTCAAGGTAACCTATGGCAACGGAGACACAGAGGACAACAAGATGAAAATGCTGAAGAAAGACGGCGATTGGGTGCTGTCGGCCGACAAATAGCCCATCGAGCTTCACAGCTGTCCTGCCTCGACCATCAGCACAACCTTCACAGCTGTCCAGCCTCGACCATCAGCACAACGCGCTCAGTGAGTTTGTCTACGCCCTCGGGATTATAGCCCTTCTTCAGTGAGGCGCCGAACATCCATGCAAAAGCCTGCCACATGCCAGCACGCACAGGACCGATAAATGCCTGGATGGCTTCATAAGCCGTAGAGTTGCACTCACGGTCCACGAGCTTGATCAGCAGCTTGCCCTGCGAGAAGGTCAGTTTCTTCATGCGAGGCTTATATTCTTTCACTATCGACTCTTCCACGCGCTTCAGGTGCTCATCGCGCTCATGCTTCGTGGGAAGAGTCTCTACATATTCAGCTGTCTCAATCAGCATCTGGCGCACTTCCTTAGCGATGGGAAGCACCTTCTTCACATTCTTTATCAGACGGGTGTAGGCCTGCTGCTGACGCTTGTTCTCGAAGGTGGGCTCTGGATAGACGTACACGTTCTGCATCTCCATATACTGGATGGTGTCGCCGTCGACAACGGTCTTGCTCAGCTTCACCATCGGTACGAAAGTAGGGTCGTCAATATCCTGCGACGAGGCTGAGAGCAGCCCTGTCGTCAGCATGACCAGGATGATGAACGTGCGAATCATGACCGCAAAATTACGCATTATTTCCCAACCTCCCCCCTTTTAGTCGAAAGAATTAGCATTATTTAATGCGTTCATACAAATCGTTATCTTTTTATCACATAGTTTTTTTGGAAGTTCGGAGTAAAATGTGTACCTTTGCTGCCGAAATAACAATTAAAACCAACAAAGAGATGAAACGAGTGTTTATTATTGCAGCTTTGCTGGCCGTCGTCAGCACCGTCTGCGCACAGCTACCTAGTGTCACCCTGAAGGATCTGAATGGCAAGACTGTCAATACTGCCGAGTTGAAAAATGGCGGTAAGCCCTTCATCATCGATTTCTTCGCCACCTGGTGCAAGCCCTGCAACCGCGAGCTTGACGCCATTGCCGAAGTCTACGATGAGTGGAAGGAAGAGACTGGCGTGAAGATCTTTGCCATCAGCATCGATCAGGCTCAGAACATCAACAAAGTAAAGCCTCTCGTCGATAATCACGGATGGGAGTATGACGTGCTGCTCGACCCCAACAGCGACTTCAAGCGTGCTTTGGGCATTCAGATGATTCCCTATGTCCTCATCGTCGACGGCAAGGGCCAGATTGTCTACAAGCACAACGGATATACTGACGGCGCTGAGCAGGAGCTGATCGAAAAAGTGCGCGAACTGGTGAAATAGTCATGAGACGACCGTTACTTTTCATTTCAGCATGCCTGTTCGTCCTGACGGCATCAGCGCAGGACGATAGCAAGAAGGTCACTCTGAGCGGAAGCATCCAGAGTGACATCCTCCTGCCTGAGGACGATGACAAGATTGGAGCGAAGAAGACAGACGATGTGCTCACCAACACCTACGTCGACCTCCACCTCCAGCATCAGTTCGTCGAGGCAGGCGCACGTCTGGAGTATCTGGAGCACCCGCTGCCAGGCTTCGAGAACGATTTCAAGGGATGGGGCGTGCCCAACTTCTACGTGACGGGCCGACTGCCGCAGCGCAATCCTGAGCGTCCCACGCTGGCCGAGCTCACCGTAGGCACGTTCTACGAGCAGTTTGGCTCGGGATTCATCCTTCGCACTTATGAGGAGCGCTCGCTGGGCATCGACAACTCCCTGCTGGGCGGCCGACTGGTGCTGAAGCCCGCCAATGGCGTTACCCTGAAGGCCCTTGGAGGCAAGCAGCGCCGCTATTGGGACCACAACAAGGCTTGGATCAGCGGAGCCGATCTGGAGCTGACCCTCAGCGACTGGATTCCTGCCCTGCAGCAGAGCGGCACCACGCTGATGCTGGGCGGCTCGTGGGTGAATAAGCATGAAGACCCTGACGAGCTGTACAAGATCACCGTCGATGAAAAGCTGCAGCCGCATACCGTGACGACTACGACCTACCAGGTCAACCAGCCCAAATATGTGAATGCCTGGGATGCACGGTTGAGTCTTAACACAGGCAACTTCTCGCTCTTGGGTGAGTATGCCCAGAAGACCGACGACCCGTCGTTTGCCAATGGCTACATCTTCCGTCGCGGAAACGTGGCTATGCTCTCCACCAGTTACTCACGCAAGGGTCTCAGCCTCCTGCTGCAGGCCAAGCGAAGCGAGAATATGGCCTTCAAGAGTGCCCGTCGCGTCATTGGCACCTCCAGTGCCATCAATCATCTGCCAGCCTTCACTCAGGATCAGACCTATGCGCTCGCCGCACTCTATCCCTACGCTACTCAGCTGGCCGACGGTGAGTGGGCCTATCAGGCTGAGCTGGGCTACAACTTCAAGCGTAAGACTGCGCTGGGAGGAAAATACGGCATGAACGTCAAGGTGAACTACAGCTACGTGCGTTCTATCGACCGCAAGTTCGTCGACGGGAAGGCTCGCAATGCTATCGGAGGTACTACCGATCTGGCCGGCACCGGAGGCTATACGTCTAAGTTCTTCAAGTGGGGTGGCCAGACTTATTATCAGGACTTCGACGTTCAGCTGTCGCGAAAGATGTCAAGCGCCTTCAAGCTCAACCTCATGTATATGAACCAGCTCTACAACAAGACGCAGATTGAAGGGCACGGAGGCATGATTCATAACGACATCTTCGTGGCCGACGGCAAGTACCAGTTCACCCCCAAGACGACACTTCGCGTGGAAGCACAGTACCTCTCAACCAGTCAGGACGAGGGCGACTGGGTGTTTGCACTGGCCGAACTCTCGCTGGCTCCCCATTGGATGTTTACCCTGAGCGATATGTGGAATTGTGGCGACAGCGATCCTGCCTACTACGATGAGAACACCCACAACCACTACTATCAGGGACTCGTCACCTACAACATCGGCTCCCATCGCATCCAGCTGGGCTATGGGCGCACACGTGCGGGCTACAACTGCTCGGGTGGCGTGTGCCGATGGATTCCGGCTCAGAGGGGCTTCACCCTTAGTTATAACTACAACTTCTGACGTATGAAAAAGCATATCCCCTCTCATCTTATTATATGCTGTTGCATCACGGCAGCTCTAGCTGCCTTCACCGCCTGTTCCCATATCGATGAGGACGAGCGGCTGATTATGGTTGACCAGAACATCGAAGAGGTCACCGACCCTGTCACCGTTCTGCCCGACAGCGTCTACGACGCGCCCGTAGCAGTAGTGGAGCGGCGCGTTCTCATCGAGGATCATACTGGCCAGAAATGCCCCAACTGCCCTGATGCCACCACCATCATCCACAACCTTCAGCGCGTCTATGGCTCGCGCATCGTGCCTGTGGCCATCCACTCGCAGGCGCAGGGCATCATGGAGCCCAGCGGCCTGGGCAATGAACTGGGCAACACCTATTATAATAATTGGAAGCTGGAGTTCAAGCCGGCTGGACTCGTCAACCGTATGGACGGTGGCGACGGTGTCGTGCTCGACAAGACCATCTGGACGATGGCTGTGCAATATCTGCTGAGTGACGAAACTCCCGATCCCCTCGACATTCGCATCAAGGCTGATCAGCAGGCTGGTAATCCTCAGCAGGCCTCTGTCAGCGTGAAGGTGATTTCCACCAGCGATGCCAGCGTCAGCGGAAAGCTGCAGGTTTGGATTACTGAGGACAATATCGTGGCCCAGCAGGACAGCATGGGCACGCACCTCAGCAACTATGTTCACAACCACGTGCTGCGCGCTTCGGTCAATGGCACCTGGGGCGAGGATGTCAGCGTGAGCGGATTTGGCGGCACCAAGGAGTTCCACTACGACGCCCCTCTGTCTTCCGCATGGAAACCTGAGAACCTGGCCATCGTGGCCTTCGTCTACAACGATGACGGCGTAGTGCAGGTTCAGCGACAAGTCATCAAACAAATAAACAATTAAAAAATAATGCTTATGAAGAGATTTTTTACACTCTTAGTTTCAGTTTTCGCCCTTACTGCTACAGGATGGGCACAGGATGAAGGCGAAGATCTCGACCAGACTTTCGTCTTTGTCGACGATCAGGGAAACATCGTCCCTGACGGATCGGTGATCACTGTCGCTGCCATCAATGACGAGGGACAGATGGTCGTTCCCCTCAAAGTTAAGAATGTGGAAGGCGGCGGTGCTGCCGTCTCGATGTACGAGACCATCGACGCGCTGCCTAACGGCGGCTGGCAGACTTGTGCCTTCGGCAACTGTATGACGCTCAGCGCTACAGGCTATTCGGCTAAGAACATCATTTCAGGTACTGACGCCAGCGATATCCAGACCGAATGGATGCCCGAGCAGGGGAAGTATGCCACCTGGTCGGCTACCCTTCAGATTCATGTCTTCAACATCATCACCAAGACGGTGTTTGGAATGAAGCAGGAAGTGGCAGGCGAAGAAATCATCGGCTATGGCCCGAAGGTGACCGTCAACTTCGTCTACAACTCCGAGTCGGCACACATCAGCGGCATTGCTGCCGATCATCAGCCTAAGGAGTATTTTAATGTTCGCGGACAGCGCATCGACGGTCCTCAGAAGGGACTGAACATCATCAGGCTGGCTAACGGAAAAACCATTAAAACTATTAATAAGTGATTTACTCATGAAAAAGACATTACTAACTATGATTGGTGTCCTGGCGTTCGCCATGGGCATCAGCGCCCAGACGGGGAAGCTCATGAAGGATCCCGCCAGCTCTCGCGTCAAGGGCAAGACGGCAGCTTTGGCTCCCCGTCACGAGACTGAGACAGCCTCCAACCAGGCTTGGTGGGGCTATGTCAAGGACAACTCCTATCGCTTCGGCCTGGGCACAGGATCGGTTGGGACGATGAATCAGTGCATCCTCCTGTCGAAGTCCAACTCGGCTGTTGTGGGCAAGACCCTCAAGGCCGTTCGCTTCTATCTGCGCAGCACCACCGACATCAAGGATTTGAAGGTGTGGGTTTCGTCAACGCTGCCTACTTCGGCCGACAAAGCCAACATCCTTGTGCAGGACGTCGACCTCAGCACCATGCAGGGAGGCGACGAGGGTGAAGCTTTCAATGGTCTGCCCAATGTGGTGGAGCTGAGCACGCCCTACACCATGACCTCCAGCCGCAACGTCTATGTGGGCTATTCTTTCACCGTCACTTCTGTCAATGCGGAGTCTGGCCAGTATCCCATTGTGCTGTGCGATGAGGAAGGCGTCACTGGCAGTTCATACCTCAAGTATGGTTCCCAATGGGAGGCTGGTCAATCCTACGGCCCGCTCGACCTGAAGGTGCTCCTCGAGGGAGAGTTCAGTCAGAATGCTGTCAGCCCCAGCTCGCCCGGCGAGGTCTTTGCTGCGATGGGTGGCGAAGTTCTGGTCAATGTTCCCTTCACCAATGTGGGTTCAGCTGCCATCACCAGCATCGACTTTACCGTGAGCGACGCTCAGGGCACAGGTGCTGAGCAGCACTACGACCTGCCTGAGGCATTCCCCTATTATGGCGCTTCTGCCACATTCCAGATTCCCGTTCAGGCAGGCTCAGAGGTCGGTTCGGTAGAAAAGACGCTGACCATCACCAAGGTGAACGGCCAGGCCAACGAGGCTGCTGCCAACAGCGCCACCTTCACCCTCACCACCCTGTCGAAGCTTGTGCCTCGCGGCATCGTCATCGAGGAGTTTACTGGTACGGGCTGCGGATGGTGTCCTCGTGGACTCGTCGGCATGGAGAAGATGCGTAAGGAGTTTGGCGACACCTTCGTGGGCATCGGCATCCATAACTACAACAGTACAGATCCTATGTACATCAGCGCCTACAACCAGGTCAGCTTCGGCGGAGCTCCCTCTTGCCGCCTCAACCGCGGTCCTGAGATTGACCCGTACTACGGCAGTGGCAATGATGTGTTCGACGATTTCCGGGCTGCAATGGCCATTCCGGCTAAGGCTGGCGTGACAGTCAGCGGCGAGTGGAATGCCGACTCCACCAAGATCGTTGCCAAGGCAGAGATCGAGGCACTTGTCGATGGCGATTATGCCATCGAGTACGTGCTCATCGCCGATAGCCTCACAGGCAGCACCAATGCCTGGAAGCAGAGCAACTACTACTATCAGTACACTCCCGACCAGCTGCCTGCCGACCTGGCATTCCTGCCTGGTCTTGGCTCGAGCTATTTCGCCGTCTTCAACGATGTGGCCATCGCCGTAGCCAAGCAGACGCAGACCACAGCTCCCGGCAAACTGACAGCAGGCCAGGTGGTGGAGAATACCTTCACACTCAGCATGCCTACCAAGAGCACCCTGCTCCAGGCCATCACCAAGGAGCGTGTCGCTGTGGTGGTACTGCTCATCGACAAGGCCAGCAAGACCATCGCCAATGCTGCCAAGTTCTACATGCCTGTCACCGCTCCAGAGCCGCAGCCCGTCATTGCCGACGGCACCTACTATCTGCAGAACGTAGCTACAGGCAAGTTCCTGGCTGCCGGTCATAGCTGGGGCACACGCTCGATTGTCAATCAGGACGGTCTCGACTTCACATTCACCCTGGCACCCGAAGGAACCTACACCATCGACTCGCAGGTGTCCAACGGTGGAGAGTCTCACTTCCTCGGCTCCAACCTCTTCGTTGATCAGCCCGCATTCGGATGGGCAGCTGAGAAGGTGGCCGACGGCATCGTCACCCTGAGCGACGGCTCGAAGTTCCTCGCAGTGGGCGACAACGACGAGACCGCTCTTGTCGAAGCTGTCACAGAGGCTGCCCAGTGGCGCGTCCTCACCTATGCCGATCGTCTGAAGACCCTCGAAGGAGCAACGGCCGCTGATCCCGTCGATGTCACCTTCGCCATCAAGGATGCCAACTTCAACCGCAACGACCTGCGTAAGAGCGCTTGGCAGATCTGGTCGGAGAATGCCGACGGCAAGACCAACTTCAACATCTCCGGCGGTAACAACGAGAACAATGCCGCCGAGTCCTATCACGCTAAGTTCTCACTCGAGCAGGTCATCGAGGGACTGCCCAACGGCTCCTATGCACTGACCGCTCAGGGCTTCTATCGCCAGGATGGCGAGGATGCCGAGAACCTGCCTTACTTCTTCGTCAACGACAAGACCGCTGCCTTCCCCGTCATCGGCGAACTGCCTGATCACGACGGCAATGGCGGCAACAGCATGGGCGACGCATCCGTTGAGTTCGCCAACGGCCTCTACACCATCAATCCCATCAAGTTCTATGTCGCCGACGGCAAGATCACCCTGGGCGCCAAGAACGATGCCAACCTCAACCTCTGGGTCATCTGGGACAACTTCCGCCTCTGCTATCTTGGAACAGAGCCGCTGCCCGAGGTGCTCGAGCAGACCATCACCGTGAAGCGTGAGACGGGTATGGGCTATAATGTCACCGTAGGCGAGGTCGACTTCACCGAGGCCAAGGCTTATCTGGGCGTCGACCAGCTCGCTACCAGCATGCTCTCGTTCGTCAATCCTGACGGCAGCGAGATCGACTATGCCGCTTATCAGACAGCCAACTACGACGGCTGGTGCAATGAGGAAGGTGCAGCCGAGAACTGGGGCAGCAACACCAAGATCTGCGTCAAGTTCTTCCAGGCTATCCCCGAGGAACAGTTCGAGATCTGCGACATGAACGGTGCCGACGTGCCCGGCAAGACCTACAGCGTGAAGTGGGCCCTGAAGAACGACAAGAAGTCCGTCGTCTACACCATCAACGTCACCTTCAACAAGCCTGAGGTACAGGAGATGGAGATCGTCGACAAGGGCATCGCTACCAGCGTCACCTACGATATCGCTGAGGGCGACTATACCCCCAAGGAGACCACCATCACCGACGACCAGGTGGCTGCCATCTGCCAGGAGCTGGGCATCGGCGCTCTGACCGAGGCCACCATCTTCGGCTATAACCCCACTACGAAGGAACTCGTGAAGAATCACGCTGGCTACGACGGCTGGCGCGATGCTAACGGTGACTTCCATAACTGGAACGCCGACGGCACACAGGCTCCTGCCTGCGTGAAGATCATCGAAGGCGACAAGGGCGACGGTGGTAAGACCTACTTCTGCTATAACCGTGGCGGACAGAAGCCTCAGACCATCAAGTGCTACTGGGCACTGGCCAATGAGGTGAAGGCTGTGCTCGTCGAGATTGACTTCATCTACGAGGGTGCTGCTCCCGACGATCCCGAGCTCGTGGCTCCTGAGGGCTGGACCAGCGTGATTGTCAACGGTAACCTGGCAGGCGACAACGTACAGAATTACTTCTCTAAGGAGTATCCCGCTCCCAATCCCGGTCCTTCCACCATCGTCGCCGGCGCTGGTAAGAACGGCAGCCGCGGTATCGTGGTGAAGACACAGGATAAGGTCAGCGAGGCATGGGACAGCCAGTTCTTCATCCGCTTCAACGACAAGCTGGCCGAGGGCACTCAGCTCCACGTGGAGTTCGACTACAAGGCTGACAATGGCGGTTCGGT
>ONLL01000034.1 GCA_900318685.1 uncultured Prevotellaceae bacterium
GCACTTCAAAGTTACAAAATTTCCGCGACATACGGAAATCCCTGTGCTCTTTTTTGCGACCTTATCTCAACTAATTTTTAACTTGCGAAACTTGAATAATCAGTACTATTCATGCCAAGTTTGATCTGTGCATTCGTCATACCAATGCCCAAAAACACTCCTGTTTTCAATTTGCTTTTAGAAGGGAACACATATCCCACTTCCATTCCTAGAGAACTGGATGATGAGCTCTCCGTTAGCGGTGTACTCGCATCAATGCTGAAAGTGCTTCCAAGACCGAAGTCATAATGAAACTTGATGCGCATAGGCCTGGCTTTGTAAATTATAGATACTTTGTTACACTGATCTTCTATCACAGGAGTTGCAGACACATCAGGATCTTTGTAGACGAAATTGCCTTTCTCCACCGGCCCTTTAAGGAAAGACTGGTTATAGCGATTGAATTTCAATTTATTTCCCCTATAAAGCAACTGGTTATCGCGCGGATCTTTTTTCTCGAACACGACAAAGTCAGCAGGCAGTCCGCCTTTGCTGTCCGCTTGCCCTTTGATTTCCTTGATTTCACACGTACCTGTCTGAGGGGAGTATTCCATGCTTGCCGACAGTCGGTAGTCTTTTGAATAAATCTCTTCACTAGAAAAATATATTCCGCAATTGTTGACATAAGACAATGACTTTTCAAATGACATGGTAACCATCCATCTGTCACCATCTTTGATGACACTTTCTGTTTTAATGTTCTTGACAGACGCTTTTTTGTTGCGCAACCCATTTGTAAGCAACTTGCAGTATTCATCCACTTTCAGCTGTTCTTTGGTCGAGAGCCCTGGAAGATCATTGAAAACCACGGCGTTTTCAGTAAACAAATCCACAAAAGCATAACGTATCTCATCGTCACCTATGGTAGCCATAGACTCATATTCCTCAATAGTCGTGATAGCCTGGTCAATACAACGACGCTGAGTAGTAATGTCACTTTTCTGTGCGAAAGCTTCAATTCCTATTATATAGGTTGTAACCAAGATTATGGTTTTAAATACTATTTTCATGCTCTGCTATTTTACGACGATTTTCCTTATGCTCACATTGTCTCCCTGCATATAGCGTAGGACATAGACGCCTTGTTTCAGACCGTTTGTGTCAACTCGCCCGTCATTGTCTGTCTGGACTTTTTTAACAAATTTACCGTCAGACTGATAAATATAGACTGTTGTTGGTTCTTCAGAGAGATATGGACCATCAACAGCAGACATTTGCCCCTCAGAACGAGTAACCCGGCTAAAGTCTGACTTATCAAAAGACTCGTCAACCGAAGTCCCTTCCATAATATCTCTGCCCCCAAGCATGTAGCATTTTCCACTCGTAATACGAGCCCCGTCATCATAATCCCATACTGCACACACCCAGTACTGCTTTTCTTGCCAATATTGGTTGTCATTTGCAAATTTGAAATACAATTCTGATGCAGGCTCACCTAAAGGAACGTCTACTCCTTGGTCATTCGTGTAACCAAACCAGAACTTATATTTCCTATTAGCAAGTATTGTTCCACTCATCCAGTCCGTGTTGTCTACTATCATAGTCATGGACGCTCCGTTCCCTTTTCGTTTCAATTTTTGAGGTGTTTGTGGGCGATGATAAACAGTTAGCAAAATATTGTCATACCGTCTTGCTCCCCAAATGTTACCCAAGGGACCATAGTTAGTAACATCTACGACATAAGAAATGTCTTTCTTCTCCTGTTCACTGCTCGTAAATTCAATTGAAGGCCTAACAGTCATAGACTGCTCTTTAGAGAGCGTGCGAGAATCACCCGATTCATGCCAAGCATACCCCCAACCATTTCCAAAGCCACCGTGTGGGCGTTGAATGCTGAGATTGACAGAATTTCCTTCTCGAACATGGCTTGCATGTTCAACATCATCATTATAGTCAATAGTAGGCCATATTCTCAGTTTAGTGGTTTTGTAGAGGCTGTCTCTTCTGCCATCTGTCCAACAAACACCTAAAACTTCAATATCTCTTTCTAGGTAGTCATCTCCTGTCAAATTTTTGTTGTACTGATAAATCCATTCAGGAAGCTCATTGAAACTGACAAATTTAGAAACTACATTATTTTCAGGACTTACATCTCTCCAAAGAAAAGTCCATCTGTCGGGCAGTCCTCCTTCATAAGTTAATGACAACTTAACAGGGTTGTTTGCATAAATATCTATTGAATCTACTATTATTTCCGAAATGTTTGCAGCTTTTAAACCAACAATTGAAAGGCGATAAGAATTGTCAAACCAAATTGTCTCTTTACCACTAGGATGGATGAAGCGATTAGTAATAGTCATCTTGTAGGTGACAGGATCATCTTGTGCCTTAGTTTGTTGAGATGTCAATTCTTCATTTTCTGTTTCGTTATACACTTTTATTACCCATCCATTTTTGTTTCCTCCTTCATATTGTACTCCATACTGGAGACTGTCCTTAAAATTGTAGACATCACCTACAAAAAGGTATTTTTCACCCTGAGGAACTTTCTCGCTAATTACCTTTGGTTGTGCAAATTGGTGTATGGTTATCAAGTGAGTTTCACTCCATTCTTTATTTCCGCTATCATAAGTGTTTTTAGCCGTCACTTTATATTCTATGTCCTTCTCACCATCGTTTTCATCGTATGATAATGTCGGGGTCGTATTGTCAAGTTTGACACCATCCTTTTGCCACTCATACGTCCAACTAGAGCGGTATCCACCAGATGAATGTAATGTCAGAGACGGTTTATGTGGATAGCAGATGGTGGTGTCTGTAGCTCCTTCAAGACTTATTTTGGGAGTGTCATATGTGTGAATAATGAAAGAAACAATTTCGCTATCCCATTCAATGCCATTAATAGTATTGATTGCTTTGAGAGTATGTTGCGCATCTCCAATAGTAGAAGACGTGAATACCGAGGTTTTATCTCCTTCAATTGAGTCCCAAATGAAAGTCCAGTCGCTAATATTCCCAAAACCTCCATCAATGTCTGCGGTTATAGCCATTGGGTCATTTAGGATTACATGATAATCGTTTTTGTCCAAAGCCACATTTATCCTGTCTACACCTTGAAAGGTCAACATATTGGACGATATTTCCATCTCCTTAACAACCTCAGTGAGGGTTTCAAATTCATGATTTTCATTTATTCCTATTCTCCTAGTACGTGTGAGTTTTAAAGACGCTTTTCCGTAAATTCGATTATCGCCCTTCGCAAGTTTATACAATCCGGTATATTTAAAACCTGAAACAGCGATAAATGGCCCAGCCCAAGAAGAATTAGCGTCATATAAGTACATTGAACCTGACATTGTGTTTTTCAGATTCTCCTGATCATAATTAATAGATAGTTCAAAAACATATTCACCAGGTTCAACATAGTTTTCACCGTTAATGTTTTTTTCCAACAACATGGATTTGTTGCTGTAAGTGAGATCTAATACCGGTACTTCGCATATATTTACCTCAAATGGGATAACGACTTCTTCCCAGACAGCCGTTCCAATATAGTTAGTCGCCGTTAGTTCATAATTGATAACACCTACTTTATCTGCAGAGACAAGTCTCTTTTTGCCACTTTCCCCATCTTTCCAAGTAAAAGCCCAATCAGAATCAGTTCCATATCCTCCAGTGACAAATGGTTCAAGCTCAACGTTGTCACCTTGTATGACGTAATAGGCCTCACAAGCGGTAGCAGAAACAACGGGCTTGAGAACTTCAAGATAGATTGAGTTGCACGAGATAGTGTCAATGCTTATAGTATCACTCTCATTCTGGACATGATAGAATACCGCTTCGCCTGAAACGGTATATTTCCCTGCATCAGACATAGAATAGGGAAAAGATAGCTCCCACGATGTAGAATCCTCTTTCTGAATATGTGCCTTCATGTCAGTAACTAACTCTTCTGGCTCGCTACCATCTTTCGTAACAGAAAGGACATACTTACCATTCTCGACATTTTTCGCAAATACAGTATCACATGCAATAGAGAAGGTAAAAGTAACAGGGGTCTTCTCATTAATATAGATGCACCCTCCTGAAATTAAATTCTTTTGTTCTCCAAACTGGGGAATCAAATTTATATTAACTGGAGTTACATTATCTTCTTGGGCGCAAACTGAAATACTTCCAAACAGTGATAATGCGCAGAAAGAAATAAATATGAGGTATCGTTTCATATATAAAACATGTTTCATTATATAATATGATTGACTAAGAAGCCCAGTCCAACACCTGCTATAGCTAGGGAACCATAGGTGGCTATTGTAACCCAATCAAAACTGGAAGAGTTATTGGATTTACCTGAAGATAGCTTATCAAGAGCTGTCCGGAACTCAAAAGCCGATTGGAACCTTTTGGATTGGTTTTTTTCTGTCGCTTGTTTAATAATACTCCGCAAAGCTGGATTTGCAACGTTTTCAAGAGGCATCGGCTTTTGTAATTGCATTTCCATTACATCTTTCATTGAGCCTTCGAAAGGGAGATGGCCACAAAGCAATTGATATAGCAGAATGCCGACTGCATATATATCCGTAGTTCTGTCTTGGTGAGCCAAATCACTCCTCACTAACTCGGGTGCAGCATATTGCATCTTTCCTACCAACCGTTCCTTTTGGCATGGATCATTCTTTATATCATCTTCGCTTGTCAATGCATCAATTGGTTTGGCAATTCCAAAATCTATCAATTTAATGTGCTTATCGGAAGTCAGCATAATGTTTGAGGGATCTATGTCGCGATGTATGTACCCTTTGTCATGTAAGGCCATTAGTGCAGAAAGAACACTCTTGACGATAGTGATAGCGAATTTCTCCCGGGAAATGTTGTACATCTGATACATTTCTTGAACGAAAAGAATAGGCCTGCCCTCAAAATCTGTGTTTTTACCTTGAAGCACATCGGATAAACACACCCCATGAAGTAATTCACTTACGACATGATAATGACTTGCGGTACCCCCGTTGCTAGTAAAGTTGTGTGTTTCAATAAAGCCCAGCATCTGTATAAGGTTATCACTGCGTAATTGTATAGACGCTTCACGACGAGCCCTATCAACAGCATGCTCTGGTAAATCTTCAAACATGAATTTAATGGCAACAGGTTTCTTCTCATTGGTACTCTTGTTTACACATACCCCCCTATACACCCGGCCCATACCGCCAATTCCTATCGGCTTCTCGGTAGTGTCTATTTCATAATAGATTCCTTCTATTTGTTCTTGTGCCCCCTGTAATATCATAATAGTAAATTATTTAGAACAGAATTACTTGACTTCACAAAAATAGTTCATTTTGGTTTTTGGCACATAAAGGGCATAACACCCTCGACTTACCCGATACACTTTACGTAGCGTTCCATTGCTACTTACAAATTCGGATTTCACAACAATGGGATTATCCACTACATCTTTTGCGGCATAGGCATAGACTTCTTTTTTCTTGCCGATATCTGTTACAGGAAACAAAATTGCCGACTTGTTACTATCATTATCTGCCATTTCTATTGTCAAGTCAAAATACCCATTCTCGCTATTTAACTCAACCATGTTCTCGAGATCCTTACCCTTAAAAACATACAAATCACTTTTGGCTTCAGGGCGTTTGATTGGAGAAGCTTTTATTCTGTTAAAATATACTTCTTCCTTATCAATAATAATGTCATGTAGAGGTGTGTAATCCTTATTCAATACACTATTAATGACACTGACCTGCTTCAGTTCAAATCTTTTTTCAAGATTATTGTCAATCGCCATTATAATATAGGGGTCAGGAGATCCACTCTTCTGATAAACAATGAGCCCACGAGTTCCATTGATCTCGTCAAGATAAGGAGACTGTCTTAAAACAGATTCTTTGGGATTCAGCGCTACTCTTTTTATGGCTTCTATATCTTTGTTAAGTATGTTTTGTGTCATCCCATTATCAGTTTTAATTCGGATATAATCACCCAAAACTTTTTCTATTATCAGTCCTTTACAAACATCTCCAGACTTCATCTCAACAATATCCACTATTCCGTTAATGGCTGTTTTATCTCTTTCTTCATAGCTTATAGAGCTAATATCAGATACATTAATTTGGAGTTCCGTTGAAATAAGACTGACAAAACGAAGATATGCTCCATCTTCAAGGATACAAACTTGCTGAGATTTGTTGCCGAATAAGGAAGAAAGGTATTTCAATTTCACGGAATCTTTTTGCCAAACTTCTCTATTATTTAAGCGTATAGCGTCGCTATCAATCAGCCTAATGGTAGACAAGACCACTTTTTCTTTGAATTCAGTTGATTTACTCAAATGGTTCCTTTCTTCAGCCCATTCTTTCCAATTTGAATTCAAAGAACTTATTTTAACCGTGTCAATGTCATATTTCTCTATACAGGAGGTGCTGAACATAGTAGAAACGCGTTCAACGGCAAAGGTCACATTTTTACCAAGAGTCTGACTTATGATATGGCCTTCAAGGGCTATACCACACTTCAGATTCAGTGTTTCCTGACATGTGGCTACGGCATGGGATGTACTACAAAAGGCCATAATGGCCACTATCAACAGAGCTTTTCTCATAGCTGTCAATATTTACTGATTTACTTCTTCTTCATACATCTGTTTCAAATACTTAGCATGTATGGCTTTAGTTGCTCCTCCGGCGACAGAGTATCCCCCGTAAAGAATTCCAACTAGTTCTCCTTTCTTGTTGTATACTGGAGATCCACTATTTCCCGCCACCGAATTTGACTGGAACTCAAAACTATATCTGCTTGGTTCCTTACTGCATTTTGTATCTCTTATACTTGGCTCAAGTGATTTCGTGTTATCATCAAGCCCCCAGATGATGCCAGCAGGATATCCAATGGTGTAGAGAGGGTCTTGCAAAGGTTTGATCTTATCAGTAAAGCAAGTCAGAGGATTGAAAATGTATTTTACTGTTTCGGGTGTCTTCTTGTCATTCAGTTGGAGAATGGCTAGATCAATTTCCTTATTGTCAGATGTTCTCAACACGTTGCAGCGTTGGAATTCATCAGTATTTGTATAATATCTGCCTGCATATCCCACTGTTATATGGTCGATTTTGCCTGTTATCTTATACTTGGACTTTCTCAATTGAGTAATCAAATTGACCATTTGATTGAGTGCTTTTTCAGTTGCCCCATATTTGTTAATTGCATACTTGAAAATAACTGGCCCGAAGATGGAGTTACTGGCGAAATTGTCAAGTTGTTCAATATTCTGAATATTGGTCACAGGTAAATTGTTTTCAATGTGTGTACGGATTTTCTCCAAATCGTCTGCGGATAGTTCTTCCCAAGGAGTGGCAGCGTGACGGTTAGTAGCCAATCGTCCTTCTTTGTCGAGGAAGAATGCTGTGGCCTGAGATATCATTGCCATGTCATCAAAGGGAACTTCGCCGTTCCAAACATCTTTAGGTAGAGGGTTGTCTTCAAAACTCACTATGGGGTGGAAAACTGTTCGCAGATAGACGACTGCAGTTCTTGCCTCTTGTGGTGTAGGACCTACTGGCTTGAGAAGGATCCATACTGCAAAGAAAATGGCGGCAACAGCCGCAAGTGCTGAGGCAGCGATTGCCACTTTTTTGTAAATGGTAGAGGGGAAGAATTGCTGTAATTGAGATGTGATATCTTCAGTACTACAAATAACATTGTCTCCTTTCTTTATGCGTACATCTTTGTTTTTTTCTATTTTGACGCCGTTCACTTTAGTACCATTGGTGCTGTCGTTGTCATGAATATACACTTTTCCATTTTTCCCTATACGCACAGAAGCATGATAGCTACTTACACTTTGATTGTTAAGTATAATATCATTTCGATAATTGCTACCGATATTATAGACAGCTTTGTAATTGGAAAGGCTTTCGTTCATAGGTATACGCCCCCAAACGAGTTGTACGTTTGCAAAAGTCACACGATCTCCCCTTTGAATGAGTATCTGCTTTAATGGATCAATTCGCTCACCATTTACAAATGTACCGTTAAGACTGTTTTTGTCCTCAATATACAACTGTCCATCATCCAAAATTGTAATCTCTGCGTGAAGACTACTTACATGTTTGTCATTTAACACAAGCTGGCATGCCTGCGAGCTTCCAATTTTAATAAGTTTCATAGCTTTATAGTTTTTTTTGTTTTTATAAAATGTCATAATTATGGGATTCTTCCTCCTGAGGATTCTCATTGGTATGAGAATTTGATTCTTTATGCTTTGTTACGGTTTCTTTTTTGTTTTTATCCACGTCCTTCTTGCGGTTTTTATGCTTACCTACGCCATTAGGGAATAGCTCTTTTAAGGTTTTCTCCTTTTCCAATTCTTTGGGAGTTTCTGTCGCTTGTTCTGTTTTTGCATCAGGAGGATTGATTTCATAGACGGAATCCGTCTGAATATCACCACTGACAGTTTGCTGGGGGGCTTCGGAACTCCCGTAGTAGTCGTCGTTTCCCGCAGTGTCCGGTAATGCCTTGACTACTAATATTAATGCCAAAGCTATTAAGGCAATGATGCCTGCAATAAAAAGTCCAATTCTGAGATACCTCGATGGATCTTTTATTTTTGACCAATTCAACTGGGTTGCTTCTGCTAAATTTACCACATCTTTTCGAGAAACAGGAAAAGGAACACCCGAACGAAGTTTTACACCATTGACCCAGGTTCCATTCTTCCCTAAATCAACAATCTCCATCTTGCCAAAGAAGTGAACCTTTAGCAAAGCGTGCCTACGAGAGATTCTATAATCATCAACGACAACATCACAGTCGTTTCCGCGTCCTATTGTTAATGTTTTCATATTTTACTTGTTTATATTTTTAAGTTCTTGGATTTGCTTATTTATATGGCCATTCCCTTTGTCCGAAACTTGATAGGAAATAGGATAGTTAAGCATTGTAATAATGCTATTATAGATTCTTTCATTTAACATATCTTCCCCACTTAATTTCTTCAATTTGGCCCTTGCCTTTTTTATCAGATCCTTTTTTTTCTCTTCTGTGTCTTTACTTTTTACCTGTTCAAGCAGATTAATGATTTCTTCTATGCCTTCCACTATTTTATTTTGCTCTACTTGCTTATTATCATCTATCGTTTGAGTAGTGTCGGGTCTGTATTCTACCACGTTTCTTAGAGGAATTTTTACAGAGTCTTCCCGTTTATGAGCAATTTCTTGCCTTAAGTCTTCCACCTCATGTTTTGTTTTTGCCAACTCCTGTTGCAAACTGTCTGCTTTTCTTTGTATAGAAGATATTTCTTTATTCTTATTATCTAAAAGTAAATCTTTTTGGGCTTGACTCTCGTCTCTAGAAGAAGTGTTTTTACTTGCTAGAGTAAGATTAAAAAACAGACTAATAACACAAACAGCAGCTAATGCATAGATAATGTAAAGTGCCTTTCTGTTCATTTTTGTTTTTTTTGTAGAATCTTTTTTTGTTTCAAAAAGAGCCATCGTAAGATTGTCATGCGTGTTACCACCCTTTCTCCCCACTTCGTCAACTTGGAGGACGAGGCTGTCCACAGCACCAGCAATAGAACGTGTCTTTGCAGCTTTTCTTATGAGATCTTTTTCAGTTAATGCCCCCCAAATGCCATCTGTACAGAGCAAGAAACGATCTCCTTTTTCGTATGCCAAAACAGATACCTCAGCAATCTGTTTGTTTGCATTACGTCCAAGTGCTCTTGTAATCAAATTTGATTGTCCTGATAGCCGAGCCTGCTCTTCTGTCAGTTCCTTACTCCTTACCATGTCAGCGACAAGCGAATGATCGGCAGTTCGGAATACCTTGTCGCCTCTACGGAATTGATAAAGTCTGCTGTCGCCAACATGCGCAACTATGGCAGCATTCTCATTGAAGAGCACTGTAACAACTGTAGAACCCATTCCACGTAAATCCTCTCTTTCTTGTCCTTTTGAAAGAATAACCTGGTTTGCTCTTTCAACAGCATCCTTCATTATGTCAGTAAGAGATGCGTTCTTCGGTTGGGCGCAGACATATTCGGCAATGGCTTGCACAGCTAAGACAGAGGCCTGTTTTCCGGCAGGGCCTCCTCCCATGCCATCACATACAATCGCCAGTAAACCATGAGGACTATCTACAAATCCACATGAATCCTGATTTTCAGATCGGCCTCCTTGACGTGTGTCCCAAAAGCCAACAACTGGGTATGCGGTTTTAATAGTATTCATGTGAGACTGTTTATCATAAGTATCAAACCAAATAAAACAAGAACGGCTATAAAGGTGATGCCCATATATTTCCAAGTATGGTCCAATCTGCTCTCGCGCTGTTCAAGGGCTTTCTGTAAAGCAAATTTCATCTCAGATGCCTTTTGGTATCGTTTCAATGGGTCTGCTGCGGTTGCCTTTTGTAAAACGGACAAAACACTGTCCGAAATGGCCGGATTCTTAGGCAAAATTAGCGTTTCATGTAACTTACGTGCTTCATCCTTGTTGTTTGGGAATGGATTGCTGTTTGTAATGAGTTCGTATAGAGTAACTCCGGCTTCATAAATGTCAGTAGCGTCGGTAAACTTTGACACGTTTCCTTTATTTGCAAATTGCTCAGGAGCTGCGTATCTCGGAGTGCCCATCAGACCATATATGGCACTATCTCCTTCAGAAACATTGGCTATCCCTAAATCCATCAGTCTAACATTACGCCCCTTCTCCACCATGATATTTGTAGGTTTTATATCCAGATGAAAAATTTTCTTTTGATGTATATAACTAAGTGCATCAAAAATTGGCATGAATAATTGGCATATCTTCTTTTCGGCCTCTGGAAGTTGTCTGATATTCTTGTTAATGAAATTATTGATGGTATCACCATCAACAAATCCACTTATAATAAACAATGGCCCTTTATTAGGGGCGACTTCACAACATCCATACATTTCCACTAAGTTGGGATGACTGAACATCAGACTTGCTTCGAGATGAGCACGCCGACGGATATCAGGCATGTTTGCATACCTGTCCCTTACGCGTTTAATAGCCACAGCACTCCTAGTAGAAGGTTCAACACCTTTATAGACAATTCCCATGGCTCCTTCGCCAAGCAAAGGCAGGGACTCATCATAATAGTAATTGTGTGAGCCTGTGCTTAAATATACTATGTTTCCTTTTTTTATAACTGACATTAGAAACCAGTCTCAATTTGTTACAAGAAGTTCGTATTTCCTGGCCCATCAAACTTAGCTCCGCTAAGATCAACAGTTCCGGTTTCTATGTTACGTTCCTCAGGTCTATAAAAATCTTCCTCGATACTAACGCTACTTGCCGGCACAAAATCTTCTGCGATACTTAATCCACATTGTTCTGCATCAATCAGTAGCAATAACAGTTTGTAACAACGTCCAATGAGTATCAAATCATTAGACTTACAACTATGATTTTCGTAGTCCAACTCCTCATCATTAAGGTAAATACCATTTTTTGAGCCAATGTCTCGAATACTGGCAATTATACTATGAGTACTTTTCATTTGCTTAATGCTAATAGAAGCATGCTTTTCGGAAACGGACATCTCCTGTAGGCATATGTCACAGTCCTCCGAACGTCCAATAATATTGGTACCTAAGTGGAGTGGCCAGTATTCTCCAATTCCCTTCCGCGATATCGAATATAAGAAGCCAACTACAGGCGTGCTGTCTGAGTCATCAGCTACCTTCATTTTGGCACCAGAAAAATCATCATGCATTCCCGGAACATAGGTCCCGTCTAGCTGATCATAACCCCTAGAATAAGGATTGCTATTAGCAGATTGAGCATTCCGATTGGGATTCATAAACGTTCTTTCTTGTTTCATGAATATAATATTTATCGCCTTTAAGCACCCCAAGCAGGCAGGTTATTTGTTTTAGATTGTCGTTAGCACATATAAAAAAGGCGCAGGTGCTTGTTCTCTGCCTATCCTGCGGCTTACAAGGCCTTCCCATTGCCCAATCCCACTCAGGATAGACAACGCAGTCAGCCCACGCCAGTACGGACTATATAACATGGATATATATAGAAACGTACCACGTAGACGTCTCGTTGTCATTTGTCCTTCGATGGGATTTGGAAGTTGGGAAGTTCGTAAGCCATCAAGACAAACGTTCGAAAACGTCTTTCTCATATGTTTCTCACCCGCCGCCCATTGCTGGGCTAACTGAGCGATGCTGCAAAATTAAGCATTCTTAATGAAATGGCCAAACATTTAACGATTAAAATTTCTTCTTTAACATTTTTATAGAATTCTGAATGTAGTCGTTAAAAGAATATAACTGCCTGGATTCGCTTCCCTAATGTAAGGGCTGGGCTGTAGGTAGGTTTGAAACACATTTATTTGCTATGCTCACACACGAAAACTACGTTCATCGCCGTACATCCTGCTCAAGGCAGGGGCACGGCGATGAAGAGGAGAGAGGCTAAGTGCCTGAGATGATTCGTGCGTCGTTGAAGATGTAGTCGTACTCATGACAGTCGAACGAGGGACACGCCTTGTTGGCGAACTCGCGGTGGCCGTGGAGCCGGGATGCGGGGTAGCGGGCGTGGAGCTCGCGTAGCAGACGCGCCAGCGCCTCCTTCTGTGCCTCGGTGCGGGTGTCCTTCGGCGTCCTGCCGTCGCGAGCCACGCCACCAATATAGCAGACACCGATGCTCCGGGCGTTATGGCCCCGGCAGTGGGCACCGACCATTGCCAGCGGCCTGCCGATGTGGACGGCACCCTGGAGGTCGATGACATAGTGGTAGCCGATGGTGAGGAAGCCACGCTGGCGGTGCCATGCCGTCAGCGTGGCGACGCTGTAGTCCCTGCCTTCAGGCGTAGCTGAGCAGTGGACGATGATTTCCCGTATCTCCCTGATGTCTTGACGCGTGCTGCGAGCTGGAGCGGCACTGCCGTTGGTAATGTCGCCGAAGCTAAGGAGGCAGGTGAGCGTCAGCACGATGCCAGAGAGAATCATGGCCAGGGAGTGGCTGTGCTGCATGTGGTTTTTCATAATCTTTTCCATTTACGTTGTTCTTTTCTTCGTAAAATTGATAATGAACTAGATTGAAAATAATCGCTAACTTTGTACCCAGATTTGAGTGTGGTACCGAAAAAAACAAGATAAAATGGAAAAGGAGAAGAAGAGCAAAGAACAGCTACTGCGAGAGAAGAGCGATAACTATGTAGTATGCTTCAATGCTGCTTGCAACAAGCATGAACATTGCCTGCGCTGGCAGGTAGGTCAGCATGTCAGCGAACGGGTATGGTTGGTGAAATGCGTCAATCAGCGCTATGCCCCTGTCGTGGCAGGTCAGTGCGATTGCTACCGCGATGACAAGCCCCTGGTGATGCCCGTAGGGATGAAGGAGCATTTCTACGATGACATCCCCCTGGGCAAGGCCCGCCAGATCAAGCGTACCCTCATCAACGACTATGGCCGCACTGTCTACTATCGCTATCACAGTGGCTTACTGCCCATACCGCCCCAAGTGCAGGCCCATATCCAGATGGTATGCCGGCAGGCTGGCTGGACAGAGCCTTTGCACTTCGACAGTGAGACGGAGGAACTGCAGTGGTGAACTAGCCAAGCAATTCTTCCTGCTCCTGCCTTCTGCCAATGATTATACTCATACTTGAATGTGCCTAATTCTGCCGCAAAGATAGTGGAAATATCACATTCGGCACGTTTTAGGCAATTCCTATCTCCCCTCTCCAGTTGGAGAGGGGTCGGGGGTGAGGCCGTCGGGGTCTCGTCCTTTATACTGCATCGTGGTGCCTTCGGGGGTGACGGTGAGGCGGACCTGGGCACCCTCGATGAGGGGGAAGTTGGGACGGGCATGACCTACGGGGAAGCCGTAGACCACGGGGATGGGATAGTGCTGCAGGTAGTGGTGGAGCATGTGGTACATATCGTCGAAATCGTTCTTGGGACGCTTGTAGTCGGTGAAATGACCCACGATGACGGCCTTGAGACGCTGCAGGATGCCTCGCACCTCGAGCAGATGGAGCATGCGGTCGACCTTGGTCATCTCCTCGTCGGTGTCCTCAATGAAGAGGATGATGTCGCGCTGACGGAGGAAGTCGTAGTCGGAGCCTGCAAGTCCGCAGAAGACTGAGAAGTTGCCGCCCACGAGCATGCCTTCAGCCGTGCCGTACTGGTTGAGACTGTGGGGTGCCAGCTGATAGCGGGGCAGCTCGCCCTGCAAGAGCCGCCGGAGGGTGACGCTGACGGTGTCGGTGCCTTCCTGGGCGGCAATGGCGTAGCACATCGACCCGTGGATGCTCATCACGCCAGCCTGCACCGAAGCGCTGTGGAGGGCTGTGACATCGCTGAAGCCGATGAGCCACTTGGGATGACGGCGATATTCGGATAGTGGCACTCGCATGAGCACCTGTACGGCTCCGTCGCCTCCACGGCTGCACATGATGGCGCGGATGGTGGAGTCGCGCAGGGCCCAGAGCAGGTCGGAGGCCCGGTCGTCGGCAGTGCCTGCGAAGCCGTGATCCTCGTCGAGGGCGTGTCGTCCCACCACAGGCACGTAGCCCCACTGGCGGAGGATGGCGCAGCCATCAGCGACGGTCTTCTCCTCAGGCGTGCTGCAGGGCGAGATGACGGCGATGCTGTCGCCCGGCTTCAGGAAGGCCGGCATCGTCATCTGCCGCTGACCGCTGGCCGTCAGCAAGCACGAAAGAAACAAAACGCTAATAAAAACCTCTTTCATCTCTCATCTTTCATTTCTCAGCTTACTCCCTCCGCAGTTATCCCCCCCTCGCCAGTGGGAGAGGGGGTTAGGGGGTGAGGCTTCTCCTCTCTCAACTTGATTCTCATGGTTTGTGGGTCGAAGGTCACTCCGCCTCCGCTCTCGATGAATCGTGTGAGCGCCTGCTGGGCGGCCAGCTCGACGGGCGTGCCGATGGATAGTCCCTCGTCGTCCATCAGCCAGATACAGTCGGCCACCTGGAGGGCCAGCTCGAGGTCGTGGGTAGAGAGGAAGATGGTCATCTGGCCTTCACGACAGATGCGTCGCAGGAGTAGCAGCGTCTCGACCTTGCTGGGATAGTCGAGGAAGGCTGTGGGCTCGTCGAGGAAGATGATGGGCGTCTGCTGTGCGAGGGCTTTGGCTATCATCACCTTCTGACGCTCGCCGTCGCTGAGTGTGGTCACCAGGCGGTGCCTAAGCTGCTCGATGCCCACCTGCGCAATGGCCTCGGCCACGACCTGCACGTCATCGTCATGCAATCGGCCCCAGAAGCCCGTATAGGGCGACCGCCCGAGTGCTACGAGGTCCCAGACGGTCATCTGCTGGACATCGGGACGCTCTGTGAGCACCACGCCCAGCTTCTGTGCCAGTTCGCGGTCGGAGTAGTCGTCGAGCTCACGGCCCTCGATGGTGATGGAGCCTGAGAGCCGGGGCTGGAAGCCTGAGAGGGTGCGCAGGAGTGTGGACTTGCCCACGCCGTTTCTGCCCAGCAGGCAGGTGAGCTCGCCCTGACAGATGTCGGCCGTGATGCCGCTGGCCACTACGTTGAGGCCCTGCCGCCCTTTATATCCTATGCTGACGTCGGTCAGCCTGACTGTTGCTTTCTTCATGACTATACGTTACCTGAGCGTCTTACGTCCTTCGGTGATCACGATGCCGTGAGTCTGTGCAGAGTCGACCGGGCGGCCCAGGAGATCGTAGGATGATTTGAGATTTGAGGTTTGAGATTTGAGATTTGTGTCGATGCTCAGCTGCTCCCTAGAGATGAGCTCGATGTAGTCGATGTCGGGCATCCAGCCGTTGGGGTTGGACAGACGGATGACATTGCGCCCCTTCTGCAGTTGAACGGTGAGGGTCTTGCGCCCTACCCTGTCCCATCCGCCGGAGTTGGCCGAGAAGGACTGCACACGCTGCCCGTTGACGCTGACAATGAACGTGCGGCTCTCTCCCGAGATATAGCCGACGGAGAGCTGATAGTCGCCGCCTTCAGCGCTGTAGACATCGCGCCACTGGAGGTCGTTCTGCTCGCTCTGTCCCAGCCATCCGGCCTTGTAGCCGCCTGAGCAGTAGGCTGCCGCCTCATAGATGCCCGTCTTCTCGCTCTGGTTGTTCTTGATTTCCTGATAGTCGCTGATGAAGGCAGTCTCGGCCTCATAGCGGGTGCGCTCCAGACGGAGCTCGCCCTCGGCCACATAGATGCGGGTGCCGTGAGCAGGGACTGCGACGCTGTAGGTATCGGTGAAGGTGCCCAGGTTCTTCTTCTGGAAGACGTCGCGCAGCTTGACGCTGCCTCCCAGGTCGATGTCGCGGAAACTGACGCTGACGGTCTTGGCCTCATCCTCGGGGTTGTAGACTGCGAAGGCTCGACGAGTGCCCTGCAGCGTCTCGATGTCCTTCACCATCAGGAAACAGCCGTCCTGCTTCTTGGCGAGGTAGGCCTGCAGGTGGAGCGAGTCCTGGTTGAGGGCGATGAGCTCCTTGTTCTTCAGGAGGTTGAGGGCAGTGCCGTTGATATTGGTCATATCGCATCCGATGAGCAGCGGCGAGGCCATGATGCACCACATGCCGAAGTGTGTCTTGTCCTCCTCGGCGGTGAGCGATCGTCCCACCTCGAGCATATCCATATCGTTGTAGTGACCGTCGTAGCAGTAGGCCGACATATAGAGGTTCTCAGCGAGGATGTCCCTGACGGAACCCCAGGAGGCGTTGATGTCGCCTGTGGTGCGCCAGGAGGCCGCCTGAGCGTTGATCCAGGTGCCGGGATAGGCCCATCGGCAGGCATTCATGCGCACGTCGGTGCGGCCCGTGTTGCGTATGGCCTGAGCGATGGCTGTATAGCGCTCCTGCTCGTCGAGCACGAGGTGGTCTTCGTTGTGATAGTAGGATCCTCCGCAGAAGTCGACCTTGATGAAGTCGAATCCCAGTTCAAGGAAGAAGTAGTCGGCATCCTGCTGGTCGTGCTGGTAGAGTCCCACGCCCTTGCCTATGGGATCGCCGCTGAACATGCTGCCGCAGGTGTTGCGCCCTGCATCGGAGTAGATGCCGGCCTTGAGGCCCTTCTGGTGAATATAGTCGACGATGCCCTTCAGGCCGTTGGGGAAGCGCGTGGGGTGGATGAGCAGCTGTCCGGTCTTGGAGTCACGCCCTCCGAAGTAGCCGTCGTCGATGTTGATGTGGTCGTAGCCCACGTTCTTCAGTCCCTTCTGCACCATCGCATCGGTCTGCCGCTTGATCAGGTTCTCGTTGATGTTGACGCCATAGGTGTTCCACGAGCTCCAGCCCATAGTGGGCGGCTCCTGGACGACGGGCTCCTGCTGCTCCTCGAGGTAGCGGAAGTTGAAGGCGATGAGGCTGTCGATGAGCTCCCGTCCGCGCACCTGGTAGTCGCCGCTCTGGTCCACTCCGGCATAATCCATGAGGATGATGCCCGCAGGGCCTCCCTGACTGCCGCTGAGGTAGTCGAGGATGGCGGCGTGGGTGTGGACGGCGTTGTCGCGATAGCCGTCGCTGAGCGACACATCATTGCCGAAGATGGACTCAACCTTGGAGTAGGCCGAGGCGAGGTTGAAGGCCCAGCGTATGTCGGCAGCGCTGTTGGTGGCACGCTGTGTGGTGAAGTCGAGCATGCGGCGGATGGCTT
Source organism: uncultured Prevotellaceae bacterium (assembly GCA_900318685.1). GTDB lineage: Bacteria > Bacteroidota > Bacteroidia > Bacteroidales > Bacteroidaceae > Prevotella. Next base: position 17,623 of record ONLL01000034.1, read on the forward strand.
GCACCTTGCGCTCGACATCACCCTGACGATGGGTGTCGGAGAAATCCTGCACGCAGAGCTTCGCCGAGGCCTTCTCGGGTCCCAGGATGCGTGCTGCCAGCTGCTTGCTCCAGTTGATCTCGCCGGTCCAGGCATCGAAGAATCCTCCTGTGACGGGCGATGCGGCGTACTTGTCACGACTGATGATGAGCATCTTTCCGCGCATATCGGCTACGGTGAGGTCGGCCTTGAAATCGATCAGATAGGGCTGGTACTCTTCACGCTGCAGCTCTTGCTGGATGCGCTCGTCGTAGACATCTTCCTCCACCTGGTCGCCGTCGGAGGCATGAAGCATGTGGATGACGACGAACTCGGAAGGATTGGCACGCAGCGAGTCGCACAGCAGACGCAGGGCAGCGTCGAAGTGCATCTTGGTGGGCATCAGCCCGTGATTGAGGTTCAGGTACTCCTCGAAGACGCAGGGGCGCAGGTCGAAGGCACGTATGCCCAGGTGCCACAAGGTGGCCATATCGACGTCCTGCGTGCGGGCATAGCGGTCGGCCAGCTCATCCCAGCCTCCGTCCCATCCGCAGCCTGTGGCAGCATCGTGGGCTCCGGGAATCGTGACCTGCGACACATAGGCATCGTCGGGCAGGCGCTTCATCCAGTTGTCGGCAACGGCCACGCTACAGCTGGCCAGCAGTGCGAGTGTCAGAATTTGTTTTCTCATTGTCTTATGGGTTGTTATTGTTAATTGTCTGCAAAGGTACAATTTTTATTTTTTAAGATACCCCACAAAACTGTTAAAAGTAGACAAAAGATATAAACGTCGTCCCTGCCCTCATATTTTTTTAGTATCTTTGCACCCAGTTTTTTCAATCCGGGGTGCTGCTATGCGCCCTTCAACTTACCTAATCAGACGTTATGAGAAAGATCTTTGTAAGCGCCCTTACCTGTGTATTCTTTGCCGTTGGCAGTGCCTACGGCCAGTCCGAACTGACCAACGAAGAGATGGTCGACGAAATGATGGCATACGGAGAGGAGGACGCGGAAGAGATCGACAACTACGACTTCCTGTACAACGGCAACGGCGAGACGCTGAACTACGACGAGCTGATGACCGAGAACCTCATCGACGAGGCCCTCTCGCACATCGGCGCCCGCTATGTGTACGGCTCGAAAGGCCCGCGCACGTTCGACTGCTCGGGTTTCACCAGTTATGTGTACAAGCGTCAGAACAACGTCTGGATAGGCGCATCCTCGCGCGAGCAGTATGCCACCAACATCCCCATCAAGCGCAACGAGATGCAGGCAGGCGACCTGGTGTTCTTCACCTCGCCTCGCTCAGGACGCAACGTGGGACACGTGGGCATCGTGCTCGACTATGACCCCAAGACCAACGTCTTCACCTTCATCCATGCCTCGACGAAGCAGGGTGTGAAAATCAGCAAGTCGACCGAAGGCTACTATCAGAAGCGCTATATCGGCGTGAGAAGAGTGAAGTAGATTTGAGGGTTGAGATTTAAAAGGTGATAAATGATAAAGCTATGCAGATAAGGAGTTACACGAGAAAGCGTTTGACGAAGATAATCGGTTTATCATTTGTCATTTTTCATTTATCATTTAGCCCCGCAGGGGCGCAAACCGATACGCTCACCATCTCGATGGTGGGCGACATCATGATGGGAACGACCTTCCCCAGCATGATGCTGCCTGAGAACGACGGCAAGCAGCTCTTCAAGGACGCCGCACACATCCTGAAGCGGGCCGACCTCGCCCTGGGCAATCTCGAGGGAACACTCTGCGACGGAGGACAGAGCACCAAGGGCACAGGCCCCAACAGCTATTCCTTCCGCACTCCCACCAGCTATGCACCACGCCTGAAGGAAGTGGGATTCGACTTCCTGAGTATGGCCAACAACCACGCCAACGACTTCGGACAGCTGGGCATCGAGTCGACAGAGAAATGTCTGCGCGAGCAGGGCATCCTCTTCGCGGGCATCGAGGGCAGAGTGGAGAGCGCACTCATCGAGCGGGGAGGCAAGAAGATAGGCCTCTGCGCCTTCGGACACAACAGCTACACCCTGAAGCATACCGACCTCAATGTGGTGGGCCGCATCATCGACGACCTGGTGAAGCGCTGCGACCTGGTCATCGTCTCCTTTCACGGAGGTGCTGAGGGGCGCACGCAGAGTCATCTGCCACAGGGCAGCGAGACCTTCCTGGGCGAGAACCGCGGTTCGCTGCGCCAGCTGGCCCACTTCTGCATCGACCACGGAGCCGATGTGGTCTACGGACATGGGCCTCACGTGCTGCGCGCAGCCGAGGTATACAAAGGACGGTTTATCGCCTACAGCCTGGGCAATTTCTGCACTCCCTACAACGTCAGCCTGACGGGTATCTCGGGCTATGCTCCATTGGTGGAGATCAAGATCAACAAGCAGGACGGACGCTTCATCAGCGGACAGATATATCCCTTTATCCAGACACGCGGCATTGGCCCCAGGACCGACGAGAAGGGTGTGGTGATACAGCAGATGAAGCAGCTCTCGGAGGCCGACGTCCCCCAAAGCCAAGCCACCATCAGTGCCGACGGGCTCATCACCCTGAAGCAGGCGAAGTAATAAAAGTCACATCCCCCCACTTTTTTTGTCATCTTTCAGACTCATATGGACGAGACCAACAAGATTCCACAGGAGTTCAATACTTTCTACCTGAAAGACGTGTCGTTCTCACACCTGATGACCAGGCGTATCTTCAACGTGCTCATCGTGGCCAACCCCTACGATGCATTCATGCTGGAAGACGACGGTCGTGTGGACGAGAAGATATTCGACGAGTATACTGAACTGGGCATACGCTACCCTCCAACCTTCACACAGGTATCGACGACCGACGAGGCACAGCAGGTGCTGGAGACAACCGACATCGACCTGGTCATCTGTATGCCCGGTAATGCCGACAACGACGCCTTTGCCGTAGCCCGCGAGGTGAAGGCCATCAGGCAGGATGTGCCCTGCGTGGTGCTCACGCCCTTCTCTCACGGCATCACACGCCGCATGCAGGACGAGGATATGTCGATCTTCGACTATGTATTCTGCTGGCTGGGCAACACCAACCTCATCCTCTCGATCATCAAGCTCATCGAGGACCGCATGAACATCGACCACGATATGGAGGAGGCCGGCGTGCAGATGATCATGCTCGTGGAGGACAACATCCGATTCTACTCCTCGGTGCTGCCCAACCTCTACAACTATATCCTGCAGCAGTCGAAAAACTTCTCGACTGAGGCCCTCAACCCTCACGCTGCGGCTCAGCGCAAGAGAGGCCGCCCCAAGGTGGTGCTCGCCACCAACTATGAGGAGGCTTGGGCTCTCTGGCAGAAATACCATGAGAACACGCTGGGCATCATCAGCGACACTCGCTTCCCTATGCACACACCCGTCGGACGACTGAGCCACGTGGAGGAGGGCGACCCGGAGGCTGGACTGAAGCTGCTGAAGGAAATCAGGAAGCAGGACGAATATGTGCCACTCATCATGGAGAGCTCGGAGACCATCAACCGCCAGAAGGCTGAGGCCGAGGGATTCCACTTCGTCGACAAGAACTCGAAGAAGATGAACGTCGACCTGCGGCACTTGCTGGAGGAGCACATGGGCTTCGGCGACTTCATCTTCCGCGACCCTGTGACGAAGGAGGAGGTGATGCGCATTTCAACGCTGAAAGACCTGCAGGACAACATCTTCAAGATTCCACACGACTCGCTGATGCGCCACATCCGGCGCAACCACATGAGCCGCTGGCTCACGGCAAGGGCCATCTTCCCTGTCTCACAATTCCTCAAGCACGTCACCTGGCACAAGCTGCAGGATGTAGATGCCCACCGACAGATCATCTTCGATGCTATCGTGCAGTATCGCCGCATGAAAAACATCGGCGTAGTGGCTGTCTTCGACCGCCTGAAGTTCGACCGCTATGCTCACTTCGCACGCATAGGAGAGGGATCGCTGGGAGGAAAGGGACGCGGACTGGCATTCCTCGACAATATCCTCAAGCGGCATCCGGAGCTCAACGAGCTGCCCAACACTACAGTGCAGATACCCAAGACGGTGGTGCTCTGCACGGACTTCTTCGACCGCTTCATGGACGACAACAACCTGTGGGGCATAGCACTGAGCGACGCGCCCAACGAGGAGATACTCAAGCACTTCCTGCGTGCACAACTGCCCGACGACCTCATCGCCGACTTCTTCACCTTCTTCGAGGCCATCAAGAGCCCCATCGCCGTGCGCTCGAGCTCGCTGCTCGAAGACTCGCACTATCAGCCCTTTGCTGGCATCTATGCCACCTACATGATTCCCTGGCTCGACGATAAGTACGAGATGCTGCGCATGCTGGCCTGTGCCATCAAGAGCGTCTATGCCAGCGTCTATTACAAGGACTCAAAGGCCTACATGACCGCCACACAGAATGTCATCGACCAGGAGAAGATGGCCGTCATCCTGCAGGAGGTGGTGGGACAGCGATACGACGACCTCTACTACCCCACTTTCTCAGGCGTGCTGCGATCGCTGAACTATTACCCCATCGGCGACGAGACGGCCGAGGAAGGCATCGCTTCGCTGGCACTGGGACTGGGTAAATATATCGTCGACGGAGGACAGACGCTGCGCGTGTCGCCCTATCATCCGAAGCAAGTGCTGCAGATGAGCGAGATGGAGACGGCACTCACAGAGACGCAGACGCGATTCTATGCCCTCGACATGAGCAAAATGACTAGCGACTGGTCGGTGGACGATGGATTCAACATCAAGACTGTCCGCGTGAAACAGGCCGACAAGGACGGCTCGCTCAAGTATATCGCTTCCACCTATGACCCCGTCGACCAGATTATTCGCGACGGCATCTATGAGGGCGGACGCAAGGTCATCTCCTTCTGCGGAGTGCTGCAGCACGACCTGTTCCCCCTGCCACAGCTCCTCCAGATGAGCCAGAAGCTGGGAGCCGACGAGATGCGACGCCCGGTGGAGATAGAGCTCGCCTGCAACTTGTTCAAAGGCGATAGCGCTGAGGTAAGAGGCGATTTCTATCTGCTCCAGATACGTCCTATCGTTGATTCGAAACAAGTACTCGAGGAAGACCTGCAGAAGATTCCTGACGAGCAGTGCCTGTTGCGCTCACACAACTCCCTGGGGCACGGTATCTCAGAGGATGTGGTCGATGTGGTATACGTTAAGACCGACGACAACTTCACTGCCTCAGCCAATCCACAGATAGCGCTGGAGATAGAGCAGATCAACCGCAGGTTCCTGGACCAGGGAAAGAACTATGTGCTCATAGGTCCGGGACGATGGGGGTCGTCAGACTACTGGCTGGGCATACCCGTGAAGTGGCCACACATCTCGGCCGCTCGCGTCATTGTAGAGGCTGGCCTGAAAAACTATCACGTCGACCCATCGCAGGGCACACACTTCTTCCAGAACCTCACCTCCTTCGGCGTGGGCTACTTCACCGTCAACACCTATACCGGCGACGGCGTTTTCCAGAAGGAACTGCTCGACCAGATGCCTGCTATTGAGGAGACGGAACACGTGCGCCACGTACGCTTCGACCGTCCGCTGAAAGTGATGATGGACGGCAAGAAGCAGGAGGGTGTCGTGCTGCTGCCAAAGACATAAAAACAACCCACAAGAAGAACGCTCCTGACACAGACCCAGCTATGAAGAGAACGCTCTTGACATCACTGCTGCTTGTAGTCATGCTTCAGGCAATGACTCAGATAAGCATGGAGAGAATCGATGTCGAGCGACTGCCTGACATGAACGTCCCACGCACAGGACATGCTTCCGTCTGGCTGAATGGCGAACTGACGGTATTCGGTGGACATACCAACGGCTTCGTGCCCACACCGACGGCAGAGTACTTCCGCAACGGACGGTGGCACATGATGCAGATGGCTTACTCGCACGACGATGCACTCGTTCTGCCACTTTCATCAGGAAAGGTGCTGCTGGCTGGAGGTCACAGCGAGCCGCTGGGAATCGGACAGACCCACTCCGTAGAATTCTACGACCCCACGACCCACACCTTCGACGGCTTCGGATGTCTCGACAAGAAGCGCACGATGGTGAGTGGTGTCGAGATGGACAACGGTGAAGTGCTCATCAGCGGCAACTGGTATCACAACGATGCCATCGAACTCTTCGACGGGCAGAAGGCTTTCTCGCCTGTGAAAGAGGTAGCCACACCACGTTCGAGACCAGTCATGCTGCACATCGCCCCCGACGACGTCATCATCTTCAGCTCTCTAAGCACACGAGGCGTCAGGTACGATTCCATCATTGCCGACCGGCTGAAGGGCGACCCCTTCCACATTCCCCTCTTCGACACCTGGCATCCTCTGATTTGGGATGTGTCCCACAACGAGGATAATTTCCAGATTGGCGACTACACATACTTGCTGCCAGCCTCCAACGATGACGGAAGTTTAGGCATCGTCAAGATGAGAGGCTCCACTTTCTCGCTCCTTCCCACTACTGCACCCATCCCTATTGTCGATGGCAACGACAGCATCTATTACGGGAATCCTGTCGTCGACCGCCAGAGACAGCGCTACTATCTTGTTGGTTCCAACCTTAAAGAGCGCTTCTACGTGCTCAGCATCGACTATACCCAGCAGCCTGTACCACTGACGGTCTACCGCTCCGACTCCGTGCACAACGGTCTGTCCTTTATGCTGCCAGTGCTAACACCCGAGGGCGACCTCATTCTGACAGGCGGCATCGCCGATGACAATTTCCATCCTTTCACATCAGTCTACAAGCTGTTGATGGCCCAGGATGCTCCAACCGTCGCCTCCACCTCCGGCTTCAGCGCCACTCCGCTCGTCATCGTCATTATTGTGCTTGCCCTCGCAGCTCTCATCGCGTACATTATTTATATAAGGAGGCGCCGACAGCTGCAACCAGTCCCCATCAACGTCGAGGAGCCAGCCAGCGACAACAGGCAAAAGGCAACTATGCAGCGCATACGCCAGCTCATGGAGCAGCAACAGCTCTACCTGAACAGCGAACTGAAAATCAGCGACGTGGCAGTGCTCCTGAACACCAACAGCCGCTACGTATCGAATTGTATCAATGCAGAGGAGGGCGTCACGTTCAGTCAGTTCGTCAACAACTATCGCGTAGCCTATGCCAAGCAGCTGCTCAGCCAGCAGCCCGACAAGAAGATGTCGGGCATCTATGCCGAGGCAGGCTTCTCCGGCGAGTCGTCGTTCTTCCGCATCTTCAAGTCGGTCACTGGCCTCACGCCGAAGGAGTGGAGGAAACAAGAAGCAAAAGCGCCGGAGGCTGAGGACGAGTAGGCAAATAACTCTCAAAACAGGTAAAAAAGCTCTCAAAACAGGAAATGAGTGTAATTTCTGGCGAGTTTTGGGAGCTTTTCCTATTAAAATGCCTATATTTGCGACCAGAAACAAGTATCACAACAATAAACCTTAAGCAACAATGAAGAGACAACTACTCCTTTTCGCCCTTCTGCTACTCTTGCCAGCGACCATGATGGCACAGGGGGCAACGTGGCAGAGTGCCACACTCATCGCCAGCGGCAGCTCGGGCAGCGGCACGCTCGACGAAGGTCACGGCGACCTATGGTTCAAGATCGAAGTGCCAGAGGAAGGCCGTGCTGCCTTCACCATGACCTTTAACGGCAACCTCAGCATGAACTTCGTGGAGCTCGTCATGAAGAACGGCGACGACTTCCCCTCCCGCGTAGGCACGGGGTGGTACCCCGATAGCGGCAAGACGTTCGAGGCTACCGACCTGGCCAAGGGCACCTACTACCTGCATGCCCAACGCCGGGGAGGCACCGGCACGCTGACGCTGAGCTATCAGTTCACGGCCTGCCCCTATGCCAACGATGCCGAGACGAACGATGCCGGCGGCTCGGGCGCCACGCTCGTCAGCGGCAAGACCGTACAGGGGCGCCTGGGCTATCAGGATGCCAGCGGCTACCGCGACGACCACGACTGGTACAAGATCGAGGTGACGCAGGATGGTACGGTGGAGCTCGCCTACGCCTGCGACCAGACCTACGAGCTGGAGCTGAACTTCATCGACTTCTGCTGGTACGATGCCTCGACCGGCAACTATTCCTCACGCGCCTTTACCGGCTGGTACGTCCGCAACGGCAAGCTCACCATCACCGACGTCGGCAAGGGCACGTACTACTTCCACATGGAGCGCCGCTATAACCACGGCGGCTACACGCTGACATACACCTTCACCCCCAACAGCTATGCCAACGATGCCGAGCCGAACGACGAGGGAGGACAGGGCACCGAGATTGCCATCGGACAGACCGTGCAGGGACACCTGGGCTATCTGGAAGGCGACAACTACCGCGACACGCACGACTGGTACAAGATCCAGGTGCCACAGGAGGGGCGCGTAGACCTCGTCTACGCCTGCGACCAGACCTACGAGCTGGAGCTGAACTTCATCGACTTCTGCTGGTACGATGCGTCGACCGGCAAATACGCCTCGCGCGCCTTTACCGGCTGGTATGTCCGCAACGGCACGCTCACCATCACCGACGCTGCCGCCGGCACTTACTACATCCACATGGAGCGCCGCTACAATCACGGCGGCTACACGCTGAAGTACAACTTCACCCCCAACAGCTATGCCAACGATGCCGAGCCGAACGACGTGCCCGAGCAGGCCTCCGAGATTGCCATCGGACAGACCATGCACGCCCGCATCGGCTATCTCGACAGCCAGAACAACCGCGACACGCACGACTGGTACAAGATCCAGGTGCCGCAGGACGGCCGCGTGCAGATTGTCTACGACTGCGACCAGACCTACGAGCTGGAGCTGAACTACATCGACTTCTGCTGGTATGATGCGTCGACCGACAAATACTCCTCGCGCGCCTTTACCGGCTGGTATGTACGCAGCGACACGCTCACCGTCGAAGGCGTGGGCAAGGGCACCTACTACCTCCATGTTGACCGGCGGTACAATCACGGCGGCTACACGCTGAAGTACATCTTCACGCCCAACAGCTACCGCAACGACGCCGAGCCCAACGACGAGATGGCACAGGCCACCCAGACGCTGGGCAACGACGAGACGCTGACGGCCCACATCGGATACCTCGACGGCCAGGACAAGCGCGACACCGACGACTGGTTCCGCCTCGACACGAAAAACATCTCGGCGATGATGGTCATCACCGTCGAGCCCGACACCACGTCGGGCCTGGACTTCAACTTCATCGACATCGTAAAGCAGAAAGGTGACAACACCAGCTCTGCTGCCTTCAGCGGATGGTATATCAGCAAGCCCGTGACGATCAGCGTCAACGACATCGACGACGATGCCACCTACTACCTCCACGTGCAACGCCGCTACAACGCCGGCGGATACACCGTGACGATGGGCGCTCCCGAGCGCTTCGAGGGCAGCGACATCCGCATCGCCTACGTCGGACGTAACACCACGCGCCTGGGAATCCCCAGCCCCTACGAGGTGAAGGTCGAGAACATCGGGTCGGGACACACCGGCAGCTTCTTCGTAGCCCTGCCCGCCACGCCCGACATTGAGTTCCTGCGGGCAGAGATCCCGACGGAGAACGGCGTGATGAAGGTCGGCCGCGACGACTTTGCCATCTACGATGCCGACGAGGGCGACTGTGCCGTCTTCGTAGTGCCTGACCTGGCACCCTACCAGAGCTACTCGTTCACCGTCTACATGCAGGGCATCGTCGGGAACGCCCCCTCGCGCAGCGAGCTGCCACCGGCCTACGCCTTCTCGCTGAAGGACAAGACCATGTCGATGCTCGCAGCGCTGAAGAGCACGACGAAGAAGGTGTACGACAACCTCGAGGTGCGCGTGATGGCTGAGGACGGCGTCAGCGTGGCCCTCGTGCAGGCAGGCATCGACGCCGCCGTCTTCACCGAGAAGGAGCGCGACCAGTGGTCGCAGGTCATCGGAGGCTCCTCCAACCAGTGGCGGCAGAGCTACCGTGAGCCCGTGGCACATCCCGTGATGCACTTCACACAGAAGATCGTCGAGCAGGCCAATCCCGTCATGGCCATCCCCAACGCCCTCGTGGCATCGGGAAAGATTGCCAACAGCCTGGTCACCGCCCTGCGCCGCAAGCTATGGCTATGGATATACAAGGACCTGGGATACATACAGGACGACCCGCAGGTGATGGACGGCCGACAGGGCGTCAGCGGCATCGTGCGCTCCTGGGATCCCAACGAGATGTGCGGCCCTGCCGGCTATGGCGATGAGAACTACATCGCCGAGACTCGCACCGTCGACTACCGCATACTCTTCGAGAACAAGAAGGAGGCCACCGCACCCGCCTACCGCATACGCATCAGCGACGTGCTCGACGAGAACGTCTTCGACGTCAACTCCGTACGCTTCGGCACCACCAGCCACGACGGCAAGGAGTACAGCTGGAAGATGAACCGCGAGGGCAACAAGCTCACATGGGACATCGAGGGCATCGAGCTGCCGCCTAACGTCAACGCGCCCGAAGGCGAGGGCTACGTCACCTTCTCCGTCGACCTGAAGGCTGGCCTGCCCAACGGCACGAAGATCCGCAACAAGGCCAGCATCATCTTCGACTACAACGAGACCATCGAGACCAACGAGTACGTTAACACCCTCGACCTCGCGGCTCCCGTCACGACGATGGGCGAGGCCACCTACTGGGGCGGACAGGGCAACGTCAGCTGCCGCGCCACCGACAGCGGCTCGGGCGTGAGCCACTATCAGTTCTTTGCCTCGAACAACGGCACCGACTTCATGTACGTCGGACAGAGCACCGACGGCTCCTACAAGTTCTCGGCCCCCGACGACGGCACGCGCTACCACTTCTATGCGCTGGCAGTCGACCACGTGGGCAACATGGAGAAAACACCACCCACGGCAGCCAGCGTCGAGGCCGACATCAGCGACCTGACGACGGCTCCTGCCACCGGCTCATGGGTCATCAGCCGCCTCAACGGAACGGTGGTGGCTCGCGGCGAAGGCATGCCGACCACGAAGCTGCCCGCCGGCGTCTACATCATCCGTCAGGGCAAGCAGGTGCACAAGGTCATCGTGAAGTAAGGAGTGAAAAAGCGTTGGCAGCGCACGCCGCCAATATCGTCAGCGGCCGCCGACATCATGATCAGCGGCCGCTGACAACGTTGTCGGCGCACGCTGACAACACGAGGGATACGTCCTCACGCCCCGAGGGATACGTCCTCACGCCCCGAGGGATACGTCCTAACGCCCCGAGGGATACGTCCTAACGCCCCGAGAGATACGTCCTAACGCCCCGAGAGATACGTTCTCTATTCTTAAGAGATACCCACTCTCTCCATCGCGCACGTCTCGCCCGCTGCTAATTGAACTGTTGAAGGTCAACCGATGTGGCACTTTTGAAGTGCACGGTCAGCCTCCTTGTTCAGCAATGTCGGCTTCCTTGTTCAGCAATCACCGCGACGAAGCACTTCAAAAGTGGCATCTGGGTTGACCGAAAGGACTTTTCAGCGGCTCTTTCACGACAACATTTGTCTACATCGCCTCCCTCCGGCCTACCCGAGGGGCACCGAAACAGCGCGATTTACTCTCAAAAGCGGTAAATGAGAGTAAGTTTTCTTGTTTTGAGAGTCATTTATGCAGGAGAATGCCTATCTTTGTAGCCAAATTATCAATTTGACGAACAATGAAGAAACTGACACTACTAGCATTCGCACTCGCGTTGCTGCCCTCACTGGGCGCTGGCGCAGCCGACCAGGACCAGTATGTGCCCTCCAACTGGGGCGGCTGGAAGAACCTGTCGCTGGGCACGACAGACATCACGTATTACACCAAGACTCAGTTGCCCATGGACGTGCAGGTCTCCGGCCAGACCGTACATGTGGCCTGGACTGACTGGAAGCCCAACGCCGATGGCGATTACTGCCTTTGGTACCGGCGCTCCACCGATGCCGGCCGCACGTGGGAAGAGCCCCGTGCCATCGTCAAGTCGAAAACAATGAAGATGGGCGACATCAACTATGTGGGCGGTAATTTCGGCTCCAACGCCAAGTGGATGGAGGTGGAAGGGCAGGACGTCCACTTTGTCAACACCCAGAAGACGGAAGACGGCAGCAAGTACGAAATCAACTACATCTATTCGCACGATGGCGGCAAGACCTTCCAGACGCGCCTGCTGGCCGAAAGCAGCCGCAACGTGGGACGGCCACACGTAGAGGCCGACGGCCAGACGGTGGTCATTGCCCTGCAGCAAGACCTACCCGACGGATACTTTACCCGTATCTTCACCTCCTTCGACGGCGGACAGACCTTCACCGACAAGCAGATTCAGACCGAGCAAGAGCTGGTGGACCTGAAGGTGTCGGGCCGCCAATGGGCCGTGCTGGGCAACGACATGTACTGGTACTACAACATGCATTGGGGCAACGTCTATATATCGACCTCCAGCGACGGCGGTGAGACCATCACCACGCAGAACGTGGCGCCCCTGGTGAAGGACGATACCTCATGGTGCTCGTTGGAATATATGAAAGGCTTCAACGGTGCCTCCTTCAACTACCACGCCCAGATGACCCTGGAGGGCGACGTCATCAACGTCATCTTCCAGGGCTGTGCCGAGGACCAGGGGGATCCTCATCCCACCAACGACCGCGCACACACCATCTTCCGCCGCAGCACCGACTTCGGCAAGACGTGGACCAAAGCCATGTACCTGCCCGAATCCACGGGCACCCAGGGGGCCATCGCTGCCAAGGGCGACAATATCTATGTGCTGCAGACACCCAACGGCCCGCTGATGTACCACTCGCACGACGGCGGCAAGACCTGGGACATCCAGCGTCGCTGCTACTGGGATGGTCGCTATGACGGCTACGCCAATTTCTACGACCTCTACATTGCCCCCGATGACCCCACGGGCCAGCACGTCTATATGACCGGCTGCCGCAACCTGTTGGTGGAGTCGAAGGACGGCTTCCGCACCGTACACCGCAACTTTGCCGTCGGCTATGAGTCGTGGGACAGCAAGGACCGCAACAACCATTCGCTCACCGTCCGCCTCGACAGCGAGGGCACCGAGCATTGGGTGATGAACTATTCTGCACCCTATAAATCTCTTGATGGTTACTTCTGGAGCATCGTCTATCGGCGCAACGACCCCGCCCCTGCCACCACAGGACAGGAGATGGCACTCGACATATCCGTGCCCGAGACGCGCATCCTTGACTATCCGCTCACCAACGTCACCATTCCCATGACGCCCAGCATCATGGCGACGCGCGAGGCCATGACCGTGGAGTGCTGGGTGCGCATTGACAAGCGCAGCGGCGGAACACACGAAATAGCCGCCCTCAGCAATTCCAACCCTAATCATGGCGGCTCCGTCTATCGTGGCGGATGGTACATAGAGGCCCACGAGGACGGCAATCAAGGCTACAGCTTCTACGCCGGCCTCAGCACCGACCTCTCGGTGGATGCCGTAGGCAAGGAGGTGTGGGACCGCTGGCGCTACCGCATCATCGAGGAGGGCACGTGGCACCACCTGGCCCTGACCTACGACTCGCGGGTGGAGAAGGACAACATCCGCTTCTACATCGACGGCCTGCTCATGGGCACCAACACCGAGAGCGGCCCCGTCGCCATGGGCAACAACCCCATCGTCATCGGCCCCAACCAAGTTGGCGACTATCATGTCAACGAGACCTACGTAGACAACTTCGCCCTCTACAGCCGCGCCCTCACCCACGAGGAGATCATGCAGCACATCTACAACCGGCCCGACGCCAAGGACAAGGACTGCCGCCTGCTGCTCACCTTCGACGGCTCGCTGCAAGACCAGAGCCAGTATCACAACGACCCGGCACCGCTCATGCCGAACTACCTGAAGGCGCACGACGGCATCCGCCCGCCGCATCCCGAGTTCACCCTGACCAAGGACATCACGGGCCGCTATGTCTACATGACCGACATGACCAAGGACGGCCAGGCCTACCAGTGGATCAAGCCCGACCCTTGGAACCTGGACCGCACGGACAAGTACAGCACCAGCAAGAAGCAGCACGAGCAGCAGGACGTGAGCGGCCACCCCGGCCTGTACAACTACTGGATGATAGCCAAGGGCGACGGCAAGACCACCAACGCCTATGTGGCCACGCAGCAGAGCATCGTGGTGGGCGGACTGAGCAAGGTGAGTCCCGAGTCATCAGGAAATGTGCCCGACGTGAAGCTGCGCATTCAGGGTGGCTACAAGCTCACCTATTCAAACAAGCCCAAAGTGGTACTCAAGCAAGGCACCACCGAGATTGAGGGCACATGGGAAGTGGAATACGGCTACGACTCGTCGAAGGCACTCAGCATCAACGACCTGGCTCCTGCCAACTTCAACCTGTGGAGAGCGCCTACGGGCAAGTACGACGTCATCGTGGGCAGCGACACCCTGCGTCAGGCCTTCACCGTTGAGCAGTATGAGGAGCCCGACGTGTGGATGCAGATTAGCGGACGCGACAAGCTGCTGTTCAACAAGTACCAGCGCTACTCCATCGACTATGGCAACAGGTCGAATGTGCCGGCCTACAACACCCCCATCTTCATAGCCATACCCGACCGCAAGGGCACCATCGACGTGCAGTTTGAGTTCGACTACGACCTCTACAGCGATGCTTTCGGCGAAGAGGAGCTGAAGATGGCCCGTCAGCTGGGCGAATACCTCATGGCCTACGACGAGCAGACGGGCGACAGCGTGCGCATCTATTCCTTCTTCATCCCCTACATCGCGCCCAACAGCACCAACCAGCAGTTCTTCCGCGTCATGGGAAAGAATGACAGTGGCTTGGACAACAACAATATAAGGGTCTACTATATGATCTGTGAACCGTGGGGACCATGGACCGACGATGACGCTGCCACCACACGTGCCGAAGACGAGGTCCAACAATACATCAATGGTATTAACAAGGGAAGAAGCAAGGCCGAGTGCGCCCTCACCATGTTCGGCATGAGTTTCCTTGAGACTGGCCTCACTGTTGTACCCGTCGTGGGATGTGCGTATAATGTAGTCAAGACCGTCACCCAGAAAATCTGGGGTAAGGATAAGAGCTGGGCCAACTTCGGAACCAACTTCGTCACTGCTGCCTTTGCCTGCGGTACTGATCTCTTCCCGCCCTCACTTTTAGTTAAAGGAGGGTTAGCTATGGCTAAACTTGTTTGGGACATGGTGAGCAACAAGGCGGCCTATGATGCCTGCCTTAGAGGTGACCCCAACTGGAAGGATTATCTGCTCGTATATTCCTACGACCCCAACGAGATGATAGGTCCCTTTGGTCCAGACGACCAGCAGCACTACATCAAGCCCATCCATCAGATGCCTTACACCATCACCTTCGAGAACAAGGCCAGTGCTACTGCTCCTGCCAACGAGGTGTTCGTCACCGACACACTTGACCTCTCAAAGTATGATGCCGAAACCTTCAGCTTCAGCGGCTTCGGATGGGCAGACAACTCATATACTGTGGGAGGCAGCTACACCAAGGAATTTACACGCGACGTAGAATATAAGGTCAACGGACATGATATCCTGGTGCGCGTCAGCGGACAGTTCGACGCTAAGACTGGCATTGCCCACTGGGCATTTGTCTCGCTTGAGAAGAACGGCGATGAACTGGAAGACATCATGAACGGCTTCCTCCTGCCTAATAACGACAACGGCATAGGTGAGGGATTTGTCTCGTTCATCATCGAGCACAAGCCGAATCCTGCCAACGGCTCTACCATCAGCAACAAGGCCACCATCATCTTCGATGCCAACGACCCGATTGTCACCAACACTTACGTGAACACCTTCGACACAGACTACCCGACCTCGAAGATTACCAACGTGACAGAGGATAATGGCTTCGTATACGTCACATTCGAAGGCAGTGACAAGACCAGCGGCATAGACCACTACGACTTCTTCATCTTTGTCAACGACAGCGACTCAGCCATTGCCGTGCGCGGCATCAGTGCTGCACAGCGTGTGCCTGTACCCGCTGAGCCTGGCACAAAGTACGGATTCTGCGTGATGGCCACTGACCGCGTGGGATGGAACGAGCCCAAGGACCTGAAGCCAGAGAAGACCATCACCACCAGCGGTAGTGCCCAGCAGACTTACGACCTGGCTGTGGCAGAGGCAGGCTATGCCACCTTCTTCGACTCACAGTTCAACTATACCCTGCCCTCGGGACTGAAGGCAAGCACAGTCAGCGGCATCAACGGAGGAAAACTCAGCTATCAGGCACTCTCAGGCAGCATCGTGCCAAAGGGCACTGCAGTGCTCATTGAGGCCTCACAGAAGAAGGTTGCCTCCTACACCCTGACAAGCACCAGCGAGGCTGCCTCCTACACTGGCGACAACTACCTGCACGGCAGCGACAACGCCACTACGACCAGTGCCGACGGCAGCAACCTCTACTACAAGCTGGCCTATGGTCCCAGCGGCACGTCGCTTGCCCAGTCGTTCGGATGGTTCTGGGGAGCTCAGAACGGATCACCCTTCAGCATCGAAGGCCACCGTGCCTGGCTGGCTGTGCCTAAGGCCGCAGGTGCACGTGCATACTTCATCAGCGGTGAGGAGGCTGGAGTCGAAGAAATCGAAAACAGTCAAACAGAAAACCGGAAATACCTCGACCTGCAGGGACGCAGCATAGAGAAGCCCACACAGCCGGGTATCTACTTCGTCAACGGACGCAAGATTGTGGTGAAATAAATAGTAGCGAGTCAATTAATACTTAACAAGGAAAACAAAATGAAACCGAATCTCAATATGAATTGTACTAAAATTCTTTCCCTGATATTCGTTGCTGGCATAACACTGATGTCGTGTGGCGGTAGCGACGATCCTGATGACCCCATCAATCCTACCCCCAATCCGCCTAAACCCAATACACAAGGCAAGTTTCTAACCATGAAGCACGAGCTGCCCGCTAAGGCCTCTGAGGAGATTCTCACCCTTAATGGCCTTAGCAGCAGCATCTCGGAGATGGCTGGTGCAGATTACTCTTCCAGTTGGCTCACAATCACTAAGGAGGCCTATACCTCAGGAGCTCCGAAGGTGAAGCTGAAGGCTACTGAGAATATGCAGACCACAAAGCGCTCTGCCTATGTTGTCTTCGTGGCTGCCAAGGACACGCTGGCTCTCACCATCAACCAGGCCGTCTACCAGTCAGGCACTGACGTCAACAACCCCAACGACACCTCCACTGACCAGCCGGCCTACTCACGCAGCGAATAAAGAGAACCACATGCAAACTAAATCACCCCTCTTCTTCCATAGGAGAGGGGTTTTTCGTGTGGGTATATGATAAAGGGATATTATCAGCTAGGGCGCCTCATTCGCTGATGGAGCTGGAAGAGGGCGGGCAGAAGAATGCATAGCGAGAAGAGCAGTGCCATGAGTGCAGGACGCATGCCCTGACCTACAATGTCCTGCAGCGACTGCGGATTATGGTAGACGTGGAACAAGACGTATGCTGCCGTGTTGTTTGCCCAGTGATAGGCCACGCCTGGCACGATGCTCCCTGTGCGCATGTAGAGCCATCCCAGCAGCAGGCCGATGAGGAAGGCATGGGGCATCTGAGCCGGGTTGAGATGGACGATGGCAAAGATCAGTGCCGACAGGGCTATCATCCACCATCGGTGCCGGGGCTTCCATTCCAGCAGGCTCCTGAGCACGCAGCCACGAAACACCATCTCCTCGACCACAGGAGGCAGCAGAGCGATGACCATATAGCCACCAGGCACGCTCATCAGGCCCTCCATCTGCTTGTTTGTCTCATCCACTATCTCCTTGGCCCATCCGCTCCATTCAGGAATCAGTCCTTGCAGCAATAGCGAAGGCACCAGGGCTCCCAGGGCAGCCACCACGCTCCAGCCTATCACATCCCAAGGGCGCGAACGCAGATAGCTGCGAGAGGCCTCAAACCATCCTGCTCTCAGAAACACCAGAATGGTCAGCAGCGAGAACAGCACCATCACCCCTATATGCCACAGGGGAGGCAGCGAATCGGCTGGTGCACCTGTTATCAGCGTATAGGAGATGGTCACCAGCAACTGGACCACAAACTGTATGGCCAGGAAAGCGAAGGTAAAGATGAATGCTTTTTTCATGAGTTGAGAGATGGGTTCTGTGATTGAAGGATTTCCTTTGCCCTCTGCACGTCGGCTGCCATCTGCCTGGCCAAGGTCTCAGCACTGTCGAAATGCTGCTCACTGCGCAGGCGAGCCACAAACCTGATGGTCATGGGCTGACGATAGATGGAACGATGGAAGTCGAGGATATGAGTCTCTATGGTATGACGATGCCCGTCGAAGGTAGGACGCATGCCTATGTTGGTCACACCCATCCTCTGCCGTTCATCATCCATCAGATTGACACGGACGGCATAGACTCCGTCCTCAGGCATCAGCAGGCACGATGACTGCAGCTGCAGGTTGGCCGTAGGAAAGCCTATCTGGCGCCCCACCTGCTCGCCTTCCACCACCTCGCCACACAGCTCATAGGGCCTGCCCAGACAGCGGGCTGCCTGCTCTACCTCTCCCTGTGTCAGCAGACGGCGTATGCGTGAGGAACTCACTGCCTGTCCCTCTAGCATCAAGGGCTGAGCCTCCACCACATCGATGCCCATTGTCTGTCCATAGCGCACATAGTCGTCAAAGCCTTCATCAGTGCCTTTTGTCCTGTGCCCGAAGTGATTGTCATAACCCGTCAGCAGCATCTGCACTCCCAGCTGCTCCTTCAGCACATGCTGCATGAAGTCGGAGGCACTGAGACGCGACAGTTCTTCATCGAAGTGCAGCACCACCAGACGGTCGATGCCTGTCTGGCGCAGCAGGCGCTCCTTCTCACTGAGGGTGGTCAGCAGCTGAGGTTGCCAACTGTCACACAGCACCTGGCGAGGATGGCGGTCAAAAGTGATCACCACAGGCCTCAGCCCTCGCACCGAGGCTTCCCTGCACAACTGCTCCACCAGGAACAAATGTCCCCGATGCACACCGTCGAAGAAGCCTATTGTGGCTGCTGCTGCTTTCTTCATTGTTGTCATTTGGAGTGCAAAGGTACTAATTTTTTCCTCTTATCGCCACTTTTTTCCAAAAAAATTTGGTTATTTGCCCTTTTCGTCGTACCTTTGCAGCCGCATTATGCGGAATGCCCGCATTTATCATGCATCCCGGACTTGTAGCTCAGTTGGTTAGAGCAACAGACTCATAATCTGGAGGTCCCAGGTTCAAGCCCTGGCTGGTCCACGCTAAAAATCAAGGAGTTACATCAAAAATGTAGCTCCTTTTTCTTTGCTTTGCGAACAATTTGCGAACAAAATTGCATTTCGCGAACACCAATATAATCTTTCTGCAATAATTGATTCACTCATTTTGTTCGCAAATCCCATTATTT
>ONLL01000035.1 GCA_900318685.1 uncultured Prevotellaceae bacterium
GTGATAGTCGCCCTGTGTGTCACTCCATGTCTCACGGTCTATTGAATCGACACAGACAAGCCTGATCTTCCCCTTGTCGATAAAACTGGAGAGCACGCCAACCATGTCGAAGTCCTGATAGTCGTAGAAACGTCCGTCCTGCGACGGGAAGACCAGCACGGGATGCCCCTCGGTGCCGTAGGTCTTGTATTCCATGTTACGACTGAGGGCATTGCTGTATTTCTTTACGTAGTTGATGTTCATTGCTTTGCGTGTACATAATAGATAAACTCCTGCACCTCGTCCATTGTGTTGAGTCGTACGGTATACATCTGCTGCCCCATGGCCGCCGAGAACAGCTCCGGCATGCGCTCACACATCATCAGTTGTCCGCTGTAGCGGTTTCTCACCTCGTTGTGGCTGTGGCGGTAGCGATAGATGTCGCGTCGGCTGGCGAAGGCGCAGTAATAAGGCTTTCCTTCCTCGGTGCGCAATTCGTCGAAGGCCACCATATCGGCCCATACCTTATAAACATCTGCCGAGTGGGCATAGTTGATCATGTCGGGCGTGTAGCCTCCCGCCGGGCGCATATTCACTTCAAGAGCCACGAAGTCGCCGATGTCGCCAAGCCCTGGACGCTCGCTGTCGAGTCGGAAGAACTCTAAGTGCACGAACCGGCTCACCACCCCGAAGGCCTTCACCGTGCGGCGGCCCAGCTGTCGCAGGGGTTCCGGCATCTCCTTATCGACGTAGTACGACAGATCGAGCTTCAGGTTTACGATGTCCATGATGGACGGCGGCCAGACGGTCATTGCTTCAAACAACGGCTCGCCCTTGCTGTCGATGACAGCATCGTATGAGCATATCTCACCCGTGATGAACTCTTCGACCACGTATTGGTTGGCGCGCGGTTCCTTAACATAGAAATCGGCCAACTCGGCCCTACTGTTAATCTTGTAAGTACCGCTGGCCCCCACGCCCACGTCGGGCTTGGCTATGATGGGATAGCCCACCTCGGCGGCAAACTTGCTGACGGCCTCGATACCATTCGAAGCCAATGTCTGCCGTGCCGTCGGGATGCCGCTTTCCAGATAGTGCTTTTTCATCTCCTTCTTCTCCTTGATGCTGCTGATGCTGCTACTCTGTATACCCGTCGCGACGTTAAAGTCCGTCCGCAGCCGCGCGTCCTGCTCCAGCCAGTATTCGTTGTTTGATTCTATCCAGTCGATGCGTCCGTGGCGGTAGGCGAAGTAGGCCACGCCGCGGTACACCTCTTCGTAGTTCTCCAGCGAGCCCACGCGGTAGTACTCCGTCAGCGACTGCTTAAGCTCAGGCTGCAAGTGCTCGTAGGGCACGTCGGCAATGGCCAGCACAGTCACGCCGTTCTGGCTGAGCCGCTGGCAGAACTGCCAGTAAGTATGCGGGAAATGAGGAGATATAAATACAAAATTCATTTTACCAATATGAACATTTTTTCGGTGCAAAGGTACAGGTTTTAGACGAAACCTCCAAATTAAGGCCGAAAATAAGAAAAATCCGCTTTAATTCGCCTTAAAGCAGATTTTCTTTCCGATATTTCCAAACATGAGCATTGCTAACAGAATAATTTTCTGCCAGCGATGCCCAACCTCCTGATGTGTGGTTCGCAGGCCGAGGACAATAGCTATTTCTTTTCCTCTTTCACCTCAGTGGCTTTATAATTTATTTTCTCAAACCCGGCAATGATGTTCTGCACATTGGTTTTGTCGGCATCATACTCTATGGTGACCGTTTTTTTCTCAAGATTGGTCTTGATGGTCTTGATGCCTTTTTCAAAGCGGATGTTGTTTTTGATTTTCTTCTCGCAATTCTGGCAATGCATCTCTGGCTGGGTTGTCAAGACTACGGTCTTGATGTCCTTGGCTAATAATGCTACGCTAAATGATAAGGCAAAAATGATAAATGATAAACGCTTCATAACTCGAATATTTAAATGAATCAAATCTTGTTCCAATTCAGTCTAATGCCAATATAGCCGATTGTTCCATGCACGGGGCCCCAAATCATGGTAGAGTCGAAGTTCGGCCCCCAAGGGTCGTCGGCTCCTATGACAGGATTTTTCTGCTTGAAATTTGTGATGTTCTCTCCTCCCACGTAGATGCTCCAGAAACGGAAGAAGCGGGTAATCTGAGCGCTGAGTTGTTCATAGCCCTTATAGCGGGCAGGCCATGAGGGGAAACCGTCGGCCGTGGCGTAGGGCGTTGGCATACGACCGCCGCCGTTCAGCTGGAGGGTGACGTCGAACTGCCATTTGCCGAGGCCGGGGGCATAGGAGGCGGTGACAAGTCCCTTGTATTTATTTGTCAACGGCTTTTCGTTGAGCACACCGCCATAGGTCGATTTTACGTTTGACCGCCGATAGGTGGCAGTCAGCGTGAAGCCCTCGAATAAGGGATAGGACGCTTCTGCCTGCCAGGTATGAGAATAGCTTTCGCCGTTAAGATTGGAGAAACGTACGGTATGCGGGTCAGCATCGAAATCGATGACGGCCTGATGGAGGAAGGTGGTGTAATAATACTCCGCATTCAGCTCCAGTTTCTTTTCTCCCACAGGAATGCTGAGGGCGGCACTAAGCCCGTAGTTCCAAGCCTCTTCCTGGTCCAGGTCAGGGTCGACTACCACATGCCGACCGCTGGCCAGCAAATAGTGGTTCTCTGCCAGTGGGTGAACAGTGCGCCAGCCTTTACCTATGGAACCCCGGAGGGTCAGAAAGCCGTTGGGCGAATATTTCAGATGCATTCTCGGAGTGAGGAATCCGCCGTAGATGCTGCTGTGGTCCCACCGCAGACCACCCATCACAACGAGCCTCTCTCCCAGCTTGTAGGTATATTGGGCGTAGAGGCCAGGGGTGGTTTCGGAAGGAAATTCGCTTAAATAGTCGTAGTTCAGGCTGACGCCCGTGGATAGGCTGTGGTGTTCGCTGAAGTCAGTCTCAAACATCAGCGAGGCATAGCCATTGCGCTGGTCTGCATGATAGCTTTTTTGTCCATATTCCGCATCAGCGTGGTGGAGCGAACCTGAGAGAATGAGCGCCACGTTCGATGCGTGTTCCTCGTTGAATATATAGGCATTCTTGACAAAGGCCTCATAGCGCTCGTTGGTGATGTCGATGAGATAGGGGTGAGTGGTAAGGGGTGAATGGTGAGCCAGCTGTCCGCCTTCCCTGTGCTCCTTCAGTCCTTTCACCGAGGCCTGGAAAATGTAGTAATCGCCCATCCATGCCCATCGGCTCTGCAGTAAGCCTTGCTTTATTTTGGGCATGTCTGCGAAACCGTCACCGTTGGCATCATGCGCCTTGCCGGGCATCTCGTAGTGCCCCAACAAGGCGGTGCTCCACCGCTTCGACAGCTGGAGGTTTCCACCGAGGTTAGCCTCAAGTTTTCCCTTCGTGTTATAATAGAGGTTCGCATCGGCAAAGGGCGTTGCCTGCGGTTTCTTGAACTCCACGTTAATCTGTCCGGTGATGCTCTCGTGGCCATTCTTCACCGACGATGCACCCTTCGACACCTGTATGCTTTGCATCCATGGTCCAGGAATATAGCCCAATGCAAAGGGGGTTGCCAGTCCCCGATAGTTAGGAATGTTTTCCGTCAGCATTTGCACATACGTGCCACTCAGTCCTAACAGCCTTATCTGCCGTGCGCCGGTGGCTGCATCGGCATAGTTCACATCCACCGACGGGTTGGTGGTGAAGCTTTCGCCAAGATTGCAGCAGGCGGCACGCAGCAGTTCCTTCGAACTGATGATTTCGGTGTTGCCGACAGCCGAAGCTCTTACCCGGTCAACGCCGTTGGCCGTCACTGTCACTTCCCTAAGCTCCTGCCCCACGAGGCTGTCTGCCCTCAGCGAGTCTGCCACCTGCGCACAGAGCGAGGTGGAAGTCAGAAGTGCCAGTAGTGTCAGTGTTGTTTTCACGGGTGCAAAGGTACGGCTTTTTCCGAAATGCACGAAGCATTTTTGCAATTTTTTGCAAAAAGGGCGGTGCCGATGACACTGGCAGTCAAAGGTGACTCTCTTTTTCCACCACCTCACCATTCAGTATCTTGAAGGAGTTCAGGCGGGGCTCGCCATTGAGCAGCGAGAGGATGGCGTAGCGGATGGTGGGGTCGTTGGCTAAGCGCAAATCTTCCTGCGAGGGTCGAGAGGGCGAGGCGGGATGCGAGTGCCAGTTGGCGAGAATCTTCAGGCCCTTGCTGCGAGCGTATTTCAGGGCGGCAAACTGTTCCTTCGGGGCGAAGGAGAAGTGCTCGGGCGAGTGGTCAGTATTCTCCATCGGGTAGTTCTCGACGACAGTGCCACCACCTGCCTCACCGTCAGGTGCGAGAAGTGGGGAGATGGAGGGAGTGCCCAGCAGATAGCCGCACGACTCGTTGGGCGCATCCCGTAAGGCTTGCTCTATCAGCTCTTGGATAATAGTCTCTGGTATGTACATGGTGGTGGGCGTTAGGTGATGTGTGTTATTTGTGCAGGTCGCAGGCTGCCTGCTCGTAGTCGATGAGTTCCGTGACGGTGGGGTTGTTACCACAGATGGTACATGAGGGGCGCTGGCGCACAGGGATGGTGCGGAACTGCATGGTCTTGGCGTCGAAAGTGAGCAGACGGTCGGTGAGCAGCTCGCCAACGCCGGTGAAGTACTTCAGCGTCTCGGCTGCCTGGATGGTGCCTAGCATGCCGGCGATAGCTCCGAGTACACCGGCTTGCGAGCAAGTGGGCACGGCTCCTGCGGGAGGTGGCTCCTTGAACATACAGCGGTAGCAAGCTGTACCAGGCAGATGGGTGAACGTCTGCCCGTTAAAGCGCAGGATGCCGCCGTGGGAGAACGGCTTGCCCACCATCACACAAGCGTCGTTGATGAGGAACTTCACGGGGAAGTTGTCGGTGCCGTCAACGATGAAGTCATATTGCTTGATGATGTCGAGCGCGTTAGTCGAGTCGAGGAACTCATAGTAGGTATCCACTTTCACGTCAGGGTTGATGGCCTTGATCTTCTCCTTCGCACTCTGTACTTTCGGCACTCCCACGTCTTTCGTGAAGTGAATGACCTGGCGTTGGAGATTGCTCAAGTCAACGACATCAGCATCCACGATGCCAATCGTACCAATGCCCGCTGCAGCGAGGTAGAGAGACACGGGAGCACCCAATCCGCCGGCACCCACTACGAGTACACGGGCGTTCATGATTTTCTCCTGGCCCTCCACACCAACATCCTGCAGGAGGATGTGCCGCGAGTAGCGCTGTATCTGTTCTTCTGTAAAGTCAATCATAATGTGCCTCCTCCCATGAAATACAGGAAATCCACGCTGTCGCCCTCCTTCATCTGGATGCTGTCCCACTCGTTGCGGTCGACAAAGTCCTCGTTCACCTGAACGCTGACCATCTCAGGCTGCTGCACGTCGTTCTGCTTGATGAGTTCTGTGAGGCTGAGGGGCAACTGCACCTCCTGTGCCTCTCCGTTTACTGTAATCTTTGCCATAGTCTATCTTCCTATAATCTTTTTTACTGCAATTACTAATTTGTCCACGTCCTTACGCGTGTTGTAGAGGGCAAAAGTGGGACGGACGCTCATCTCGTAGCCCAGGGCGCGCAGGGCTGGCTGGGCACAGTGGTGACCGGCACGTACGGCGATGCCCTCTTTGTCGAGCAGGGTACCTACTTCTGGAACCGGGATGCCGTCGAGCACGAAGCTCACGACAGAGACGCGCTGCTTGGGATTGCCGAGGAGCGTGAGGCCGGGAATCTGAGCCAGCTGTTCACGGGCATACTCCGTCAGTTTGTGCTCATGCGCCTCGATGTTGCGGATGCCGAGGTGGGCCACATAGTCGAGTGCAGCACCAAGACCGATGGCATCGGCCACGTTAGGCGTGCCAGCCTCAAAGCGGGCTGGCGGCACGTTATACTCCGTGCGCTCGATGGTCACGTCCTTAATCATGTTTCCTCCACCCTGCCAGGGCTGCATCTTGTCTAGCAAATCCTTACGGCCATAAACCACGCCGACGCCGTTGGGGCCATAGATCTTGTGGCCGCTGAAGACGAAGAAGTCGGCACCGAGCTGCTGCACGTCGACGGGTGTGTGGGCTATCGACTGGGCACCGTCGATGAGTACGGGGATGTTGTGCGAGTGGGCGATGTCGATGATGCGCTGCACGTCGTTGATGGTGCCGAAGGTGTTGTTCACATGACCCACGGAAACAAAGCGTGTGCGGGGTGTGATGAGCCTTTCGAACTCTGAGAGCACCAGGTCGCCGTTCTTATCTGTGGGGATGGCCTTCAGTGTGCAGCCCTTCTCCTGACAGACGCGCTGCCAGGGCACGATATTGGCATGGTGGTCCAGCTCCGAGACGATGACCTCGTCACCGGGCGTCAGATACTGCCGTCCGTAGGTCTGCGCCACAAGGTTGATGCCCTCAGTGGTGCCGCGCACGAAGATGATTTCTTCGCTCGTGGCGGCATTGATGAACCGCTGTACTTTCTCACGGGCCTCCTCGTAGGCATCCGTCGCACGTGCCGCAAGGGTGTGCGCCCCGCGGTGGATGTTCGAGTTGTAGGTGCGGTAGTAATTCGAAATCTTGTCGATGACCTGATTCGGCTTCTGCGTCGTAGCACCGTTGTCGAGCCAGACGAGGTCGTGGCCGTTCACCTTTTGCTGCAGCACGGGGAAGTCTTTCTTGATCTGCTCAGAGTTCAGCGTGTCTACCTCCTCGTAGTGCATGTTGCGCAGTTTCTGAGACTCTGGTATGCCGATGCCGAAGCCGTCCTCTTTGGGGAGTAAAGTCCCCTGTGGCAGCGGTCCGGGCGACAGGTCTGGGAAGGGCGAGCCGCCGCCGAGCAGGGCCTTGAAGCCAGCCTCCAGCTTCTCCAGGTGCAGTTCCTCGTCGGGCAGTATTGCCTTCCTCTCGGTCTGAAGCTCCTCGGGGCAGTATTGCTGGGCCAGCGCCCTCAGCTGCTCCAGAATACCACCGTCTGTCGGTGGTGCCTGGGCGTAGCCGAATCCCGGGTCAGGTATAAATAGCTGTTGTATATTGATCATACGGTATGTCAAATGATTTTGCAGGGGACTGTTTTTACTTTTCCACACTGTTGCGGTGCTGATAGTCGTGATAGTAGCCCACCTCGACGTTCTCCAACACAGCGATGGCATCGTCGGTCAGGGCGGCTATTGAGAAGTACTTTGTGAGCAGATAGGCTGCCACGCCGAACTTGTCGAGACCCATCAGTCGGGCAGACAGCGACGGGGCAATCTCGCCGGGGATTCCGCTCTGGTGCAGTCCGATTACACCCTGATTCTGCTCACCGGTACGCACAAGGATAATCTTTGTCGTGCCGACGCCTCGCCCCGTCAAGTACTGGCCTTCCACCTCTACCTTGTCCGAGGGGATGATGGGCACCCCGCGCCACAGGATGACCTTAGTTCCGAAGAGATCGGTGGTCACAGGGGGTACGCCACGCCATGTACACTCACGCTCGAATGCAGCGATAGCCCGCGGATGGGCGATGAAAAAGGCCGGTTCCTTCCACACCAGACTGAGCAGCTCGTCGAGGTCGTCGGGTGTCGGCGAGCCATAGCGGGCACAGATGCGGTAGGCAGGATTCACGGCAGCCAGCAGGCCGAACTTCTTATTGTTGATCAGTTCCCACTCCTGGCGCTCCTTGATGCTCTCGATAGAGAGGCGCAGCTGCTCCTCGAGCTGACTGTAGGGATTGTTGTACAAATCCGACACACGGGTATGTACACGCACCACCGTCTGCAGCGTGTTCAGCGAGTACTCCGTGGGATTCTCCTCGTAGTCGATGTATGTCTCGGGGATGATATTATCCTCCTCATGGCCTGACACCAGGTCGATGTGCTTCTCGCCGTTGTCGTTCACCGACGCCTTCAGGCGCAGCTGCTTGTCGACGGCCTTGTTGAACGTCTCACGGAAGTCGGGCACCTCCTTGATAATCTTGAGCAGTTCCTTCAGCTTCAGGCCGAGGAACACCGTCGGGGTGACGGCACGCACAGAGACCGTCGACTCCTGCTCGTCGAGCACATCGGCCTCGCCGAAATACTCGCCGTCGCCCAACAATGCAATCCGCAGTTCCTCACCGTGAGAGCCCTTGCTGATGACCTCTGCCTGTCCTGAGGCCACGATGAAGAAGCGCTGTTTGTCCTTGCCCTCCTCCACGAAGAGTTTGTCGACATCAACCTCCTTCGCCTCAAAAGAGTTCACGAGACGGTCTACAATCTCGTCGTCGAACTCTGAGAATAGCGGGATAGCCTTCAGGGCCTTCGCCGTGAACGTGGGCACACCATTGACATACTGGATAGGTAGGCGGTCGTTTTTGCGAAGCTCCACTTTCGTGCGGTTCACACGGAACGTGCCGCCGCTGACTTGCACCCAAGGCAGGAGTTTCAACAATAGTCTTGGGGTGATACTGCCCATCTGCGGGGCGGTCTTGGTGGTCGTCGCCAGCCTTCTGGCGGTAGCAGTGGTCACACTGCGCTGTAAATTAGAGTCTGCCATAATCGTTTAATTTTGGGTTGTTACCTTTTTACTTTTTTATCGTTACCTTATGTGTCGTACCTTCTACATGCTCAACACTGAGGACGTTGTAGCCCTGCTCACGGGCATTGCGGGGTACGTTGTCGAGCGGTTCGCCCTCGGCGAGCAGCACTTCCAGGATGTCGCCTGGCTGGAGTTTCGACAGCTCAATCTTTGTTTTGACGAAGGTCATCGGGCAGTGCTCCTTCGTGATGTCTAATACCTTTGTTGCCATATTCTTGCCTTTTTATATGAATAATGTCTGTCCACCCTCGCTCAAGTTCAGGAACGATGCCACGCCGAGTACGTCCTTCACCTCAGGGATAAAATCCTCTTTCTTCAGACCAAGCACGTGCATCGCCATCTCGCAGGCGTAGAAGTTAATGCCGAGGATCTTCGCTGCCTCAACGAGTTCTTCAAGCGTCGCCACATTGTTTTTGCGCATCAGGTAGCGGAATATCTTTGGGCCAGCGCCGAGGAAGTTGAAACGGCTCGTGGGTGTCACCCTCAGACCGCCCATCATGAAGCCAAAAATCTTTGTCAGCCAGTTGCCGCCCGTCAGTGAGCGCCCCTGCTTCTGCTTGATGGCGTCGAGGCCCCAAAAGGTGAAGAAGATGTTCACCTCATAGCCTACTGCCGCCGCACCCGTACCCAGAGTGAATACTGCCGTCAGCTTGTCGAAGTCGCCACTGAAGGCGATGATGCTTAGTTTCTTCTGTTCCATATTATTGATTGTTTTTTGAGAGGGCTTGTTCTATGTCTTGCAGGAGGTCTTCTGGTGCTTCGAGTCCTACGGAAAGGCGGATGGTGGTCTGTCGCACGTCCATCTGCTGCAGTTGCCGTTCTGGGAATAGTCCGAAGATAGTTGAGGCGGGATGGATGGCCAATGTGCGGCTGTCGAAGAGGTTTGTGGCCCTGTGAATCAACTGCAGACGGTTAAGAAACTCAAAGCATGCCTCCTTCGACTTCAGGTCGATGGTAAGCATGGCACCCGCCGTCGGCCCGAACTGCCTGACGGCCAGCTCGTGATAGAGATTGTCCTCCAGTCCTATGTAGTTGACGTCGGCGATAGCGGGCAACCCTCTGAGTGCTTCGGCCAGCCACAGCGCACTGGCTGCCTGTCGCTGGTAGCGCACGTCGAGCGTTTCAAGTCCCAGCGTCTGCATGTAGGCAGTCTGCGGCGTCATATAAACGCCGAGGTTGATAAGCAGGTCGTACTTCACCAGTTTGTTAATCTTCGGGAAGGTGCCGTAGTCGATAATCAGACCGCCCAATGACGTGCCGCCACCAGAGATATACTTCGTGCTCGACACCACCTCAACATCCACCCCAAGTTCCTTCAACGAAGTCTCAGTAAAGGGAATCACAGTAGAGTCAACAATCATGGGCACGCCTTTTCTGTGAGCGATGTCGGCAATGCCTTTCAGGTCGGCCACCTCCAGCTGCGGGTTGGTTACCGCTTCCAAGTACACACAGGCGGTTTGCTCATCGACGGCTTCCTCTACGGCTTCCAGGTCGGTAAGTTCGCGCAGGCGAGGTTTTACACCGAGGCGCAGCAGCGTGCCGCTGATAAGTGCCAGCGTGTTGCCGAACAAGTGACGTGAAGTGACGATGTTCTTGCCCTGGGCAACCACAGCAAACAGCACGGTGCTGATGGCTGCCATGCCTGAGTTGAATGCTGTCACGTGCTCTGCCTCCGTCAGCGCTTTTACCCGCTGCTCGAACTGAGTTACCGTGGGGTTTGCAATGCGGGCGTAGTCGGGAGCCTTGATGCGGTTGCAGAAGGCATCGCTCATTGTCTGCGCATCCTCGAACTCAAACGACACATTATTATATATAGGTACTGCCAACGACCCGTATGCATCGCGACGGACGTAAGGCGTGTGGATGGCTATCGTCTGTTTTTTCATTTCTGTATTGTTTTCTGGGTGCAAAGGTACGAAAATTAGAAATATCCTCCAAGTTTAAGGCTAAATACAGAAATCTTTCCTGTTATATGCCAGATGCATTTGCTTTTATTCTAAAGCAAACGACAAAAGTCAGCCCATTTAGAATATTATTCTGAAAAAGACACAGGCTGACACACGACCTCTATGCCAATGCTTGGGCAGCAGCTTGATGCCAGTGGCCATGTACTTCTGCTGCTTGCGGAATGACACTCGCAGCTCTACGGCTGCCTCCTTCGTTGTTGTCGCCGTATGGCGACGGTTGTAGATTAGCTCTACATTCGGTGTTGTCCTCATGTTAATAACATTTAAAAGTATTACACATTGTTTGTTCACATGAGGGTTGTAATTCTTCTTGTAATACCTTTGGGCTGCAAGACCAATTATGACATTGCATGATTCCATAAGTATTTTTAGAGAACTCCTTCCCCTTATAAGCCTCTGTTTCAGAGACTTGAAAGCGTAAGAAGCTGATTGCCAGATACTAAAAATGGAAACCCGTGAGGTTCCCATTTTTGCTGATAAGCGGAGAGTGAGGGATTCAAACCCCCGATACCCGAAAGGGTATACCGGATTTCGAGTCCAGCGCGATCGATCACTCTGCCAACTCTCCTGAATTGCGGGTGCAAAATTACAACAAATTTCTGAAATGACCAAAATAATTCACAACTTTTTGCTAAAGAAGTTGCAGTTGGAGCATCAGGCCGTCGTGATAGGCGGTGCCATCATAGAGCCAGTCGCGCAATGTAGCGGTGTGCTGATAGCCCATAGACAGGAACAGATCGACAGCCTGTTTGTTGGCGATGCTGACGATGGCGTAGAGCTGATGGATGAAGAGCACTTGGGAGGCGTATCTATGGAGCTCAGCGAGTGCTGCCTGCGCATAACCCTGCGAGCGGTAGGGTTGCTGGATGACGATGCCCACCTCTGCACGCCGGTGACGCGGGTCGAAATTGATGAGGTCGAGAATGCCGATGACGTCGTGCTCAGCATTCTCGATGATGAGCCGCACCTGGCGGTCGGTATAGATGTCGCCTGCAGCATTGGCTATATAGTCGTGAAGGGTATAGCGCGAATAGGGTACGTTAGTCGCGCTGACGCCCCACAGCTGCTGGTCGTTCTCGATGGTGTAGAGCATGTCGAGGTCTTCGGGTTCCATCGCCCGCAGGTGTATGTCTGGCTTGTGACTGTGTGTCATCGGATGATCTCGGTGGGTGTGATGATAGTTTTGCTGCTGCGGCAGTAGGTGCCTATGGTGATGCTTTTGTCGGCAAGACGTGCAGCATCGTCGATGACCTGCTGGAAAGAGAAGAAGTCGGTGTCGTAGACCACGCATGTGCCCGGCTCGATGTCGACATGTGGCAGAGGCAATTCGCGGGTGGTCTGGAAGCGCGCCAGCAGTCCTTTGCGTCGTGCCAGCTTGCGGCATTGCTCGATCATCGCTGCCGACCCGACGAAGAAATAGTTGGTGTCGGTATGGTCGCGCATGTCGAAGCCCAGCGAATGGCGCATGCGGTCGTACTGCATCCTGATGAGTGCGATGAACGCACGGAAATAGATGGCTGTCTTGATGGGGATGGTGACGAAGAAGGATAGGTGGCCGTAGTGCTTGCGGAAGAAGATGAGCATGGCCTGATAGAACACGTGCACATAGCGGTAGCTGGACTTCTGGGTTGACTCACCCTTGTAGTGGACGATGCTGGCGGGCACGTACCAGTTTTCGAAGCCTCCCTTGAGGATGCGGTAGCTGAGGTCGATGTCCTCGCCATACATGAAGAAGTCCTTGTCGAGCAGCCCGATCTTGTTAAGTACGTCGCGACGGAGCATGCAGAAGGCTCCGCTCATGACCTCGATCTGTGCGGGCTGGTCCCAGGGCAGGTCACTGAGGTAGTAACGACGTGAGAATCCCATCATCTTCTGGAGCGATACCCAGGGTGTGGGCAGTCCGCGTCGTGACTCGCGTGCAATGGTTGCGTTGGAGTTGAACATCTTCACACCGACGCCTCCTGCCTTGGGATGCTCGTCCATGAAGGTGATGACCTGCCGTAGGCTATCCTCAGAGATGAACGTATCGGGATTGAGCAGCAACACGTATTCGCTCTCCGACTGGCGAATGGCGATGTTGTTGGCACGTGCGAAGCCGAGATTGTGCTGGCTCTCGACCAGGTTGACCTCGTCGCGGAACCGCTTGGTGACATAACGCACCGTGTCATCACGCGAGTCATTGTCGACCACGTAGATCTCGTAGTCGATGTCCTGGGCAGCCCGTTGCACGCTGACGATACACTGCTCAAGATAATATCGTACGTTATAGCTGACTATGACTACCGTTAGTTTCTTCATCGTTGTCGTTTTCAGGTTGTTCCTCTTTTTTGACGGGCTCTTCGGGCTGTACCTCGGCCTCGCAGCGGCTCTTGGTGGGCACGATAAAAGGCATGCAGAGCAGCACCACGACGGCCAGATAGCCGTAGGTGGACTCAAGCTCGAAGGCATAATAGAGGAAAGTATTCATCACCAGGAGCAGGCCGATGACGCAGATGCGCAGCGTGCCCCAGTGGCGTAGTGCTGCCGCTTGGCGCTGGTGCAGGTCATCGCTGACGCGGCGGAACTTGAACAGGCGGAGTGACAGGGGCAACAGACTGATGGTGAGCAGGATCATCAATGTGGAGACAATGAACCTGGTCTGTCGTGATGCGCCTGCGAAGAGCGTCATGTCACACTGCAGGAACTCGCCACAGATATACATTAATGCTGAGACGAGCAGAAAACCGCAGAAAAGCAGTGTGAGCAGATGGCGTGTTGTTTTCATAGATTCTATCCGTTGAATGGTGTGCGATTGATAATTGAGCGTCCGAGGGTCACCTCGTCGGTATATTCGAGCTCATTGCCCACGGCGATGCCTCGTGCGATGACGCTGACGGCGACGCCAGTAGGCGCCAGCTTGCGATAGACGTAGAAATTGGTGGTGTCGCCCTCCATCGTGGAGCTCAGCGCGAGGATGACCTCACGGACGGAGCCCTCGCTGGCACGCTCGACCAGAGAATCGATGGCAAGGTCGGAAGGGCCAATGCCGTCCATAGGCGAGATGAGCCCGCCGAGGACGTGATAGAGCCCGTGATACTGCTGTGTGTTCTCAATAGCCATCACATCCTGGATGTTCTCGACGACACAGATGACAGTAGCGTCGCGCCTGTTGTCGGCACAGATGGGGCAGAGGTCGGTGTCGCTGATGTTGTGGCAGCAGCGGCAGTACTTCACTTCGCGCCTCATCGTGGAAATGGCAGTTGCGAACTGCTCGACGTCGTCAGCAGGCTGGCGGAGCATGTGCAGCACGAGGCGGAGGGCGGTCTTGCGTCCTATGCCTGGCAGCCGTGAGAACTCCTGTACGGCCTTTTCCAGTAGTTGGGATGGATATTGCTGATAGGTCATTTTATGATTTGTTATCTGCAATTTCTGATAGCTCCAGCCAGCGCATGGACTTGACGTCGAGTTCGTCGTCGAGCAGGGGCAGGCGCTTGCTCAGCCTGGTGATCTCGTCGACGGAGATGGCTCCGCTGCTTAGTGCTTCCTCAATCTGTTTTTTCTCGGCTTCCAGGCTGGTGATGTCCTTCTCCAGCTGCTCTAGCTCACGTTTCTCCTTGAACGACAGCTTACGAGGCTTGTTGGAGGAGGGTGGGGGAGTAGTGGAAACGGCACTACTGGTGGCAGTGGCCTTCTTGGCTGGAGCGGCATCCCTTGGCTGGAGAGCCTGCCACTCGCGATACTGCGAATAGTTGCCTGGGAAATCACGGATGACACCGTTGCCCTTGAACACCAACAGATGGTCGACAACCTTATCGGTGAAATATCGGTCGT
Organism: uncultured Prevotellaceae bacterium; assembly: GCA_900318685.1. Classification (GTDB taxonomy): domain Bacteria; phylum Bacteroidota; class Bacteroidia; order Bacteroidales; family Bacteroidaceae; genus Prevotella. Next base: position 14,339 of record ONLL01000035.1, read on the forward strand.
GACTGACGACGATGACACATCCGGGGAAGTCCTGCAGATACTCTTCAAGAATTTGCAGGGTGACGATGTCAAGATCGTTGGTAGGCTCGTCGAGGACGAGGAAGTTTGGGTTGCGCATCAGCACCGTGCAGAGGTATAGCTTGCGCCGCTCGCCTCCACTGAGCTTATACACGTAATTATACTGCTGTTCGGGCGTGAAGAGGAAATGCTGCAGGAACTGGCTTGCCGAGAGGTGACGCCCCTGTCCCAAGTCGACATATTCCGCAATGTCGCGCACGACGTCGATGACCTTCTGCTGCTCGTTGAACGCGAGGCCCTCCTGCGAGAAATAGCCGAAGCGGACGGTGTCGCCCACGACGATTCGTCCCTCGTCGGGAGCCAGCTGTCCTAGGAGCATCTTCAGGAATGTGGACTTGCCTGTGCCGTTGCTGCCCACGATGCCCATCTTCTCGAAGCGAGAGAAATTGTAGTAGAAGTCCTTCATGATGACGACGGACTCCTCGCCCTGGGATGAAGGGAAACTCTTCGAGATATACTGACACTCGAAGATCTTGCTGCCGATGTATACGTTGCTGGCTTTAAGGCGGATGGCTCGTTCCTCGATGCGTGCCTTGGCCACTTTCTCAAGCTCGTAGAAAGCATCCTCACGGGCCCGGGCCTTGTGTCCGCGAGCCTGTGGCATGCGTCGCATCCATTCCAGCTCCGTACGGTAGAGATTGTTGGCACGTGCTATCTCGGCGCGGCGGTTGTCGATGCGCTCCTGCCGTTTCTCAAGATAGTAGGAATAATTGCCGCGATAGGTGTAGATGGTGCGGTCGTCGAGCTCAAGGATGACAGAGCACACACGGTCGAGGAAATAGCGGTCGTGGGTGACCATGAGCAGGGTTTTGTTGCCGCGTGAAAGGAATCCCTCGAGCCACTCGATCATCTCGAGGTCGAGATGGTTGGTGGGCTCGTCGAGGATGATCAGCTCAGGCTCGAGTATGAGCACATTGGCCAGGGCGACACGCTTCTGCTGTCCTCCGCTGAGCTGTCCCATGGGCTGCTGGAGGTCGCGAATCTTCAGCTGGGTGAGTATCTGCTTGGCTTTCAGCACCCGCTCGGGGTTGCCCTGATGATTGAAGCAGGCGTCGAGCACGCTCTCGTCAGGATCGAAACGGGGTGACTGTTCGAGAAAGCCGACCTTCAGGTCGCGACGGAAGATGATGGAGCCAGAGTCGTATCCCTCCTTGCCGCTCAGGATGGAGAGCAGCGTTGACTTGCCTACACCGTTCTTGGCTATCAGTCCTACCTTCTGTCCTTCGGCGATGGAGAAACTAATATCCTCAAAGAGTAATAAGGCACCAAACGATTTTGTAAGGTTCTGAACGTCAAGGTATGGGATCTCTCTAGCCATCGATGAGGCTCTTGTTGATTTTCTCGATGTAGTCGAGCACTCCTTCCCTTCCTTCGCCTTTCGTAGCCGAGGTGACGAAATAGGGAGGCATCTCCTCCCAGGTCTCGAGCATCTTCTGGCTGTAGGCCTCGACGTTCTGCGACACCTTCTGCGCCGACAGCTTGTCGGCCTTGGTGAACACGATGGCAAACGGCACGCCCGACACGCCCAGCCAGTTCATGAACTCGAGGTCGATGGCCTGGGGCTCAAGGCGGATGTCGACGAGCACGAAGGTGTTGACCAGCTGCTCACGTCCAAGGATATAGCCGCGAATCATCTGGTCGAGCCGCTGAACTTCATTCTTCGAGCGCTTGGCAAAGCCATAGCCAGGCAGGTCGACGAGATACCATTCCTTGTTGATGATGAAATGATTGATGAGCAGCGTCTTTCCCGGCGTGGACGAAGTCTTTGCCAGTCCCTTGTGATGGCAGAGCATATTGATCAGGCTTGACTTGCCCACATTGGAACGTCCAATGAAGGCATACTCGGGCTTGGTGTCACGCGGACACATTGACAATGTCGGTGCCGAGAGGACGAAGGCGGCGTTCTTGACTTCCATGTGAATTATCGTATTCGCTCGTAGGACCGTACCACCTTTTCATCGTGTACGATACCTTTGCGAGCCATGAAGATGAGCAGGATAGCCACTGCAGGCAGGGCATACTGCCAATGCATGATCTCGGGTACAGCATAGAGTGCCAGTACTACATACCACGCCAGCAGTGCCAGTATGGGCAGCAGCGTGAGGCTGGCTTGCAGCTTACGGTTCTTGTAGAGGGGTATGACGGCGAGTGCAGCCAGTGCAGCTACGATGAGCAGCACCACCTGCAGCGTCGTTCCTGCTCCTGCTATGAGGCACACCAGGATGCTGACGGCAGCCAGGAGCAAATACCAAGTCTGTGGACGTAACATAATCGTGTGACAAAATAGTGATTATGCGTCAGCCTGCTGCTGGGCATCCTTCTGAGGATCGCGCCAGTATATCTTGCCCTCGACATATTCCTGCGTAGCAAGCAGGGTGGGCTTCGGCAGCTTCTCGTAGTAGCGTGAGATCTCTATCTGTTCGCGGTTCTCGAACACTTCCTCCAGGGAGTCGTTGTAGCTGGCAAACTCGGCCAGTTTCTTCGACAGGTCGTCCTTGATTTGAATTGAGATCTGATTAGCACGCTTGGCGATGATGGCAACGGTCTCGTAGATGTTGCCTGTCTCTTCGCACAGATCCATAATGTTGCGTGTCACGGTGTTGACCGGAGCCTTTGATTTCTTGTAATCCATCATGTGATTTATTGTTTTTACTTGTTTCGATTTCGTTGTTGATATGATTTTGCGGCTGAAGATATCAGTCGCCTATCACCTTCTTGCATTTGTTGATGTAGCGCTGCGCCAGGGCGGTGTCTTTCGATTCGGGGAATTCGTTGAGGAATCCGTAGCATTCGTCCTCTGCGTCACGGTAGCGCTCCAGGCGTTTGTCCTCGGACGAGTTCTCGGCCAGTTCGAACTTGCTCTTCATGATAATCAGCGAGAAGTCCTCGCGCCACTTCGAGAAAGGATATTGCTTCAGCGCGTTCTCAGCTGTGACGATGCAGGCAATGTAGTTACTCTCGTTGTTGGAGTTGATGTTGCCGAAGTATCCTCCCAGGTTGTAGTAGAGCTGAGCGGAGAGGAGCTCTTTCTGCACCAGCTTGTCCTGCAGCTCAAACAGACGTTGCTGGGCCTTAGGGCGTAACTCGGAATCAGGGAAGAAATCGAGGAACTGCTGATAAGCGTTGATGGCGCCAATGGTAGGCGACTGGTCCAGGCGTGGCTCTGGCGCTCCTTCATATAGTGACTGTCCGACATAGAACGAAGCCTGTTCGGCAAATTCGCCCTTGGGATAAGTCTGGTAGTACTTCCTGAAAGTCTCCGATGCCGACTCATAGTCACGGTTCATATATTCCGACATCGCAAGCATATAGAGCGACTCCTCAGCATCATCGTGCCCTTTCTTCACCGTAATGAGATCGAGCAGCAGGGAGGCGGCACGGCCATATTTCCCTTCGGCAAAGCTCTGCTTGGCATATTCGTATCGGTAGCCCAGGTCGTCGGACTTGTAGACCTTGTTGAATTCGCCAGCGCAGGAGGTCAGCAAAACTGCCGCCAGAGAGAGGCCAAATAGTATCTTTTTCATTTCACTCATCAATTTGAGGTGCAAAAGTACGCATTTTTGTCCAAAGTACAAAGCGTTTACATATTTTTTAACCGCAGATTACACAGTTTTCACAGATTATTCTTGGTTTTCCGCTTCCTTATTCGTACCTTTGCACTCAAATGGACTTTAAACTGACATCAAAATACCAGCCTACGGGCGACCAGCCCGAGGCCATCCGGGAGCTCACTGAGGGCTTGCGTCGGGGCGATCATGCACAGGTGCTGCTGGGTGTGACGGGCTCGGGTAAGACGTTCACGATGGCGAATGTCATCGCACAGGCCAATCGTCCCACCTTGATCCTCAGTCACAACAAGACGCTGGCGGCTCAGCTCTACGAGGAGATGAAGGGCTTTTTCCCTGAGAATGCCGTAGAGTATTATGTAAGCTATTATGACTACTATCAGCCTGAGGCTTACCTGCCTCATACTGATACCTATATCGAGAAAGAACTTGAAATCAACGAGGAAATCGACCGTTTGCGGCTGAGTGCAGTATCTGCTTTGCTGTCAGGAAGAAGAGACGTTGTCATTGTATCTTCTGTTTCGTGCATCTATGGCATGGGCAGTCCCAATGCCCTCTCCGATAATATCATCGAGATACGCCAGGGACAAAGAACCGACCGTAATGTTTTTTTGAGGAAACTTGTGCAGTCGCTTTACGTCCGAAACGACATCGCTCTGGAGCGTGGAAGCTTCCGGGTGAAGGGCGACACCGTCGATATTTATATGGCCTATGCCGAGATGGTGCTGCGCGTCACTTTCTGGGACGACGAGATAGACTCTATTGAAGAGCTCAATCCTGTGACGCTGCTGCCGTTGGGGCGCTATGCCGATTACAAGATCTATCCTGCCAACCTCTTTATGACGACGCAGGAGCAGACGAACAAGGCCATACACGACATCCAGGATGACCTGGTGAAGCAGGTGGCTTTCTTCGAAGAGCAGGGCGACGACATCAAGGCACAGCGCATCAAGGAGCGCGTGGAGTACGATATGGAGATGATCAAGGAGCTGGGCCATTGTTCAGGCATCGAGAACTACTCGCGATACTTCGACGGCCGTCATGCAGGAGAGCGACCTTATTGTCTGCTCGATTTCTTCCCCCGTGACTTCCTGCTCTTTGTCGACGAGAGCCATGTGTCTGTGCCTCAGATAGGTGCGATGTATGGTGGCGACCGTGCCCGCAAGAGAAACCTCGTGGAATATGCCTTCCGGCTTCCTGCTGCCTTCGACAATCGTCCGCTGACGTTCGATGAGTTCCAGTCGATGGTCAATCAGGTCATCTACGTCTCGGCTACTCCTGCCGACTTTGAACTGCAGGAGGCAGAGGGCGTGGTTGTGGAGCAGGTCATCCGGCCTACCGGACTGCTTGACCCTGAGATAGAAGTGCGTCCTTCCGAGCATCAGATCGACGACCTGATGGAAGAGATCAGAGTCAGGGCCCAGCGACAGGAGCGGACGCTGGTGACAACGCTCACCAAGCGTATGGCCGAGGAGCTGACGGAGTATCTGCTCAGTCATGGGGTGAGGGCTGTGTACATCCATAGTGATGTGGCCACGCTCGACCGAGTGAAGATACTATCCGACCTGCGTAGTGGTGTCTACGATGTCCTTGTGGGTGTCAACCTCCTGCGTGAGGGACTCGACCTGCCCGAGGTGTCACTGGTGGCCATCCTCGATGCCGATAAGGAGGGCTTCCTGCGTTCGCGCAGGAGTCTGGTGCAGACGGCAGGCAGAGCGGCAAGAAACGTCAATGGCAAGGTCATCATGTATGCTGACACTATCACCGGATCCATGCAGGAGACCATCGACGAGACGCTTCGCCGTCGCACTAAGCAGCTGCGCTATAATGCTGAACACGGCATCACGCCCACGCAGATCATCAAGGAGCTGTCGCAGGGCACCTTCTATCAGCAGGATCGTCCTGACGTGAAGGAGCTGCATCTGTCGGCTGCCGGTTCTCATGACATTGCTGCCGATCCTGTCGTCGAGCGCATGACCCGTCAGCAGATAGAGAAGCTTATTGCCGAGACTACTCGCCGAATGAAAGAGGCAGCGAAGAAGCTCGACTTCAACGTGGCTGCCCAGTATCGCGATGAGATTATTCGTCTGCAGAAAGAGATAGAACTGAAGGGACAATCAAACTAAACAATATGGAAACTACAGAGAAAAAAGCAACTAATGGCGAGCCGCAGGCTTCGCTGAAGGACATCTATCTGGCTGGTGGATGCTTCTGGGGTACGGAGCATTATTTCAAGCAGATAGAAGGTGTGGTGGAGACGGAGGTGGGCTTTGCCAACGGGCACACTGAGCAGCCTACGTATAAAGAGGTGTATACCGACACCACGGGCTTTGCCGAGACGGTACACGTGAGGTTTAATCCCGATGTCGTAAGCCTTGAATTCCTGCTCAGGATGTTTTTCAAGGCCATCGATCCCACGAGTCTGAATAAGCAGGGCCATGACGAAGGAACACGCTATCGCACAGGCATTTATTATACTGATGCCGATGATCGGACGGTCGTCGACAAGGTGTTCCTCGATGAGCAGAAAAGCTATCAGCAGCCATTGGTCGTGGAGAGGGAGCCCCTGAAGAACTTCTATACGGCTGAGGAGTATCATCAGGACTACCTCGACAAGAATCCCGATGGCTACTGCCACCTGCCCCTCGCGCTCTTCGAGTTTGCAAGAAAAGCAAGGGAAAAGAAGTGAGCTTGCTCCTGGAAGTCATAGCTGATGAACTAACATATTTATATTCAACAATGAAAAAAGCATTATTATCATTCATGCTGCTCTTTGCAGCAACAGCCATGAACGCCCAGGGAATTGTGAAAGGCGACATGGATGGCGACGGCGAAGTCACCATTACAGACGTGACGAGCGCTGTTGATGTGATTCTGGGGAAGGCACCCAAGCAGCTGGTTGACCCCTACAACGTGGACAATACGCTGATTGTAGGCACGTGGTTTGCCCCTGACGGGACATCATTCACCCTGAATGAAGACGGCACAATCGAAGATTATCCTGGTGCTGCCACCTACAAGTTCCGCTACTATCTAGGCACGCTCACGATGTATAATGCGTCGGGCAAAGCCGTTAAAGTGATGGGAGTAGTCGAAGCGGAGCAGAGCTATCTGCTGTTGCTGGACTATGCTACAGGGGCTGTTGCCTACTACACCAGTTCGGCAGCTCTGGTCTCCAGCCTCACCCTGAGCGAGAGCACGTTGACTTTGAACTCCGGCTCTAAGGCTCAGCTCACGGTGACAGCCACTCCTCCCGATGCCCTCAACCCCTCTGTAACATGGTCGAGCAGCGACGAGAGCGTGGCTACGGTTGATGCCACCGGCCTAGTGACTGCTGTTGCCGGAGGCACTTGCGCAATCACGGCTGCAGCTGTTGATGGCAGCGGAAAGACGGCTACGTGTCAGGTGACGGTCGTCCAGTTGGTGACCGGCATCATGCTCAGCCATACCACAGTTACTTTAGAACCAGAAGGTACACAGAAACTCACGTTCGAAGTCCAGCCTTCTAATGCTTCCAATAATAAGGTTACATGGAGCAGTAGCGATGAGAATGTTGCAGGAGTGATAAATGGTATTGTTGTTGCTGTGGCTGAAGGCCGTTGCACGATTACTTGTGCTGCTACCGATGGTAGCGGGGTGTTTGCTGTCTGTGTGGTGGTCGTACGTGGTGTTCATAATCCTGATGACTACGTTGACCTCGGTCTACCCAGCGGTACGTTGTGGGCTACCTGCAATGTTGGTGCCAGCAGTCCTGAGGATTATGGCTACTATTTCGCTTGGGGCGAGACGGAACCTTACGATAAGAATGGTAAGACCTATTTCGATTGGAGTACCTACAAGTGGTGTAAAGGATCTTATGTTACTATGACTAAGTACTGCACTAGCAGTAGCTACGGCAATGATGGCTTCACTGACGGTAAGACTAAGCTCGATCCGGAGGACGATGCCGCCTATGTAAATTGGGGTCCTGCTTGGCGCATGCCCAGTAAGGAACAGTATCAAGAACTCTTCAACAGCAGTAATACCACTACTGAGTGGACTACCCAGAACGGTGTATATGGGCGTAAGATCACGAGTAAGAAGGAAGGATATACCGACAGGTCTATTTTCCTTCCCGCTGCAGGGTACCGCGACGGTAGTTCGCTCCGCAATGCGGGCTCGGACGGCCGCTACTGGTCGCGTTCGCTCGACGAGAGCTACCCGAACAGCGCGTGGCGCCTGGACTTCGATTCGAGCGACATCGGCACGTACGGCAACTACCGTTGCTACGGTCAAAGTGTGCGCCCTGTGCGTGTCACAGAATGAGCATCCTCTCCCAAGAAGCCTTACCTCTCTGTTGCGGATGGGACTACCCAGCAGCCTTTAGGCTGCGTCCCATCTGCGACAGAGAGGTTCGAACGAACGAAAACCAATAGTAAAGAATGGACTGTTTTTGCAAATAGTAATGGGATGAGACTGAATCTTTCCATCGTTATATAGGCTTTTTTCAGGATTATTTATTGCGGTTTCAGAAATTATTTGTGTTTTTGCAGCAGATTTAAAAGTATTGAAGGTATGACAGCAATTCAAATGAATGCAGAGATACTGCGCAACCTAGGCACTTTGGCCGAAGACGAGAGCATGCTGAAGCGTGTGGCCAAATACCTGCGCAAGCTGGTAGCAGAGAAAGAAGCCGATTCGACGGAGATGAGCCACGAGGAGTTTATTGCCCGAGTGGAAAAGGCCGAGAAAGATATAGATGAAGGGAAGGGTATCACCTTTACCAATCGCGACGATATGAATGCTTGGCTTAATTCACTCTGATGATGTATACCATTACCTATTCTCCTGAAGCAAAAGAGGGACTTTCTTAAAGAGGATACGGAGCTTTATTTAACAAGCGATTTGGAATAGTCTTTACAAATGCTCTCGCGAGAAGGGGCTTCTTGCGATTTTGTGACCGTTTGGTCGTAAATGAGTGAATTTTGAAGGGTTTGCAAGTTGCTGGGAATGAGTGTGTTATAGGTTTTAGTGGGCTTGGATAACCTCGAAAAGGGCTGAAAATGGGCGTTTTGAGGGGCTAAAATGGCGATTTTGGAAAGCGTTTTTGGCGAGAAAAATGGCATCCAGACGGGAAATTGAGGTCGAAAGTAGGCGAGTTTGGTCACGCTAGATGCGGAGCTTGCTATCGTTCCCACGGTGGGAACGTATTATTCCCACCGTGGGAACGTATGCAAAGTGCCATACTAACGACCGCAAAGTGCCATACTAGCAACCGCAAAGTGCCATACTAGCGATCGCAAAGTCCGAAACGAGCAGATGCAAACTCGCTTTTGGGGACTTTTGAAGCCGTTTTGACTCGAATGAGGGGTGTCAGATGCAGATCTGCCTTGTGTTGCTTTCTAGAATGCAAAGTCCAGGGAACCCTATTTTTGACCAATTTTCTTGACGTTGCAATTCTAATTTGGGAGACATTTTTTGTGATTGAACGTATAATTAGGTAGCTGCCATAAACGAGAAAAGGAGGCTCTCAGGAGCCTCCTTTCTGTAGTCGGTAAGGGAATCGAACCCTTATGCCAAGATTGAGAATCTTGTATCCTAACCGTTAGATGAACCGACCAGGTTGGGGTGTTAATTTGAAAAAACTAATTGTTCGTAGTCGGTAAGGGAATCGAACCCTTATGCCAAGATTGAGAATCTTGTATCCTAACCGTTAGATGAACCGACCAGTTAATGAGGGAGTATGACCACAGGCCTGTTGGCCTTGTCTGCGGAAGCTGGGGGATTCGAACCCCCGGTACGGGAACCCGTACGGCAGTTTAGCAAACTGCTGGTTTCAGCCACTCACCCAAACTTCCCTCGGATTAACCCGAACAGAGCACTTTCTCTCAAATGCGGGTGCAAAGGTACGAATATTTTTCGATACCTCCAAATTTTGGACGAACAATTTGCATGATAATCGAAAATTATTTGTAACTTTGCACGCAGAATCAACATAATGTGACATGAAAAAGGAATTACGCATGGCCTCTGCCTGTGTTCACGCAGGCTATAAGGCCAAGAATGGTGAGCCCATCGAACTGCCAATCATCCAGAGCACGACTTTCAAGTATGATGACTCTGACGAGATGGCACAGTTGTTTGACTTGAAGAAGGAAGGTTATTTCTACACTCGCCTTCAGAATCCCACGAATGATGCCGTTGCAGCCAAGATTGCTGCGCTGGAGGGTGGTGTAGGCTGTGTGCTCACTTCGAGCGGACAGGCAGCAAACTTCTATGCTCTTTTCAACATCTGCGAGGCCGGCGACCATTTCGTGACATCGAACGAGATCTATGGTGGCACATACAACCTCTTCGGCGTGACGCTGAAGAAGCTGGGCATCGACTGCACGTTTGTCAATCCCAATGCTTCGGAGGAGGAGATCGAGGCAGCTTTCCGCCCAAATACGAAGGCGCTGTTTGGTGAGACCATCTCCAACCCGGGCTGTGCCGTATTAGATATAGAAAGGTTCGCGCGCGTTGCGCATAAGAAAGGTGTGCCCCTGATCGTCGACAATACCTTTGCCACACCTGTAAACTGCCGCCCGTTTGAGTGGGGTGCCGACATCGTGACTCACTCCACGACGAAGTATATGGACGGAATGGCTACGCAGGTGGGCGGTGCCGTCGTTGACAGCGGCAACTTCCCCTGGCTCGACTATGCCGACAAGTTTCCCGGACTCTGCACGCCCGATGAGTCGTATCACGGCCTGACCTATGTGAAGGCCTTCGGCAAGATGGGCTATACGACGAAGCTGGTGGCACAGCTGATGCGTGACCTGGGCTCTATTCCTGCTCCGCAGAATTGTTTCCTGCTCAATCTGGGCCTGCAGACGCTGTTCCTGCGTATGGCTCAGCATTGTAAGAATGCCCAGCGCGTGGCCGAGTTCCTCAACGACGATCCCCGCGTGGCCTGGGTGCACTACTGCGGCCTGAAGGGCGACAAGTACTATGAACTGGGACAGAAATACCTGCCCAAAGGCTCCTGTGGCGTGATAGCCTTCGGCCTGAAGGGCACGCGTGAGACGGCCATCAAGTGGATGGACTCGCTGCAGATGATCAACATCGTGACCCATGTGGCCGATGCCCGCACCTGCGTCTTGCATCCCGCTTCGCACACCCACCGCCAGCTCAGCGACGAGCAGCTGCTGCAGGCAGGCGTGGCTCCCGATCTGATCCGCCTGTCTGTCGGCATCGAGGATGTAGAGGATATACTCGACGATATCCGTCAAGCTCTTGACAAGATTTAAAAACCTAAATACTAACTAATTATGACAAGAAAACTATTGCTGACACTGGCTTTGGTGGCAACCACCACAGCTTTCGCTGCCGACAAGACTCCCGTATGGAAGGATCCCGGCGTGAACCAAGTGAACCGTGAGGCACGACGTGCCGACTTCTTCGCCTTCGAGAATGCCGACAAGGCAAAGGCAGGCGACAAGACCAAGAGCGACCGCTATCTCTCGATGGAAGGCAAGTGGAAGTTCAATTTCGTGAAGGACCACAACCTGGCTCCGGCAGACTTCTTCTCGCTGAAGTTCGACGACTCGCAGTGGGTGGACTTCCCTGTGCCCGGACTCTTTGAGATCGAGGGCTATGGCGACAAGACCTACAAGAATGCCGGCTATGCCTGGTGCACCACGTTCGACAACAACCCGCCATTCATCGGCGAGACCAACAACTACACCGGCTCCTATCGCCGCACCTTCAATCTGCCCGCCGACTGGAGCGGACAGGAGGTGTTCTTCCACGTAGGCTCGGCCACGAGTAACCTCGCCGTATGGGTGAATGGCAAGTATGTGGGCTATTCAGAGGACTCGAAGATGGCTGCTGAGTTCAACATCACCAAGTATCTGAAGAAAGGCGAGAACCTCATCGCCATGCAGGTGATGCGCTGGTGCGACGGCTCCTATCTGGAGGACCAGGACTTCTGGCGCTTCACGGGTATTGCCCGCGAGGTGTATCTCTATGCCCGTCCGAAGGCACACATCGAGGATATCACCATTTCGCAGGACTGGATTGTGGATTCCAAGCGCGGCGTGCTGAAAGTGGATGCCAAGGTGACAGGCAAAGCCCAGGTTGCCGTGAGGTTTGTATTCCCTGACGGAACACTTGGCGATGAGTTTGCGCTGAACCACGAGATTTACTTGAACGATGTGAAGCCTTGGTCGGCTGAGACGCCCAACCTCTATAATTTGTATGTCTATCTCAAGAATGGCGACAAGGTACTGGAGGTAGTTCCTCTGCGCGTGGGCTTCCGTCATATCGAGATCAAGGGCGGACAGCTGCTCGTCAATGGCCAGCCCATCCTCATCAAGGGTGCTGACCGCCACGAGCTGGATCCCGACGGCGGCTACATCGTCTCGATGGATCGCATGATTGAGGACATCAAGATCATGAAGCAGCTCAACATCAATGCTGTGCGCACCTGCCACTATCCCGATGATCCCCGTTGGTATGACCTGTGCGACGAGTATGGTCTCTATCTCACTGCCGAGGCCAACCTTGAGAGTCACGGCATGGGCTACGGCGATCAGACGCTGGCCAAGCGTCCTGACTTCGAGAAGATGCACCTCGAGCGCAACGAAGCCAATGTGAAAGTCTTCAAGAATCATCCCTCGATCATCGTCTGGTCGCTGGGCAACGAGGCCGGCTTCGGTCCAAACTTCGAGAAGTGCTACACCTGGATCAAGGACTACGACAAGACACGCCCCGTGCAGTATGAGCGTGCTCCCTGGGAGAGCGGGTTCACCGATATCACCTGCCCGATGTATGCCGACTACAACTGGTGCGAGCGCTACAGCAAGGGCAACAATCCGCGTCCGCTCATCCAGTGCGAGTATGCCCACGCTATGGGTAACTCGATGGGTGGCTTCAAGGAGTACTGGGATCTCATCCGCAAGGAGCCGAAGTACCAGGGCGGCTACATCTGGGACTTCGTGGATCAGGGCATGCGCGACAAGAGCCCCATCACTGGCCGTACCATCTTCACCTATGGTGGCGACTATGGCGAGTATCCTGCCTCTGACTATAACTTCAACTGCAATGGTATCATCGCTCCCGACCGCCGCCTGAATCCTCATGCATACGAGGTGGGCTACTACTATCAGAACATCTGGGTGACCGACAAGGGCCTGAAGGAAGGTAAGTTCGAGGTGTACAACGAGAACTTCTTCAAGACGCTCGACGATGTCCAGCTCGAGTGGTTCGTGGGCGGTGCCGGCGATCATCATCACGACAATCCCGGACGTCCTGAGGGTATGACCTTCGGACACGGAGGCACCATCGACATCAGTGGCATCCAGCCCCAGCAGCGCAAGGTCATCACCGACGCTCAGCTGAAGCAGACCATTGAGCGTGTGCTCGGTCATCATGGCGAGGACAGCGAGGTGTTCGTCATCTTCCAGTTCAAGTCGAAGAACGGTGCGCCCCTCATCGAGAAGGGACAGGTGCTCGCCCGCCAGCAGTTTGCCCTGAACGAGTATAAGTTCCCCGAGCTGAAGGCAGAAACGGCTCAGGTAGAGAAGGAGGAAACCAATACCTACATCAAGCTCTCTGCCGGCGGCACTGACTTCTCCGTTGGCAAGCGCTCGGGAATGATCGACTATCTGAACGTCGGCGGCAAGCGCATGCTCCAGTTCCGTGAGAGCATCAAGCCCGAGTTCTGGCGTGCTCCCACCGACAATGACTACGGTGCAAGCTTGCAGCGTCGCTTTGCCATGTGGAAGAATCCAGGAATGAGAGTGAGAGAGGTCAAGGCAAATGACAATTCCATCGTCGTCACCATTGAGATGAACGACACCGAGACTCGTATGCCCGGTCAGCGAAACGGTCAGAACCAGAATCAGAACCAGAGGCGTTCGTCCTTTGCTACTCTCACCCTGACCTACACCCTGACTGCTGAGGGCGAGGTGATCATACGCGAGCAGATGGCCACCGACAAGGAGGCTCAGCTCAGCGATATGTTCCGTTATGGCATGACATTGCAGATGCCGAAGCAGTATGACCGCGTAGAGTACTATGGCCGCGGACCGGTGGAGAACTACATCGACCGCAACAACAGCGAGTTTATCGGCGTTTATGGCAATAAGGTCATCGATGAGTACTTCGAATACGTACGTCCGCAGGAGAGCGGTAACCACACCGACGTGCGCTGGTTCCGCGTGCTCGATGCCGACGGCAAGGGCTTGGAGTTCTACTCGAATGCTCCGATGGAGGCCAGTGCAATGCCTTACACGATGGATCAGCTCGACGACGGCATGTCGAAGGACAAGGCTTGGGGTCATCACAGTGGCGATCTCATTCCTGCCGGTCGCACGCAGGTGTTCATCCAGCAGCGTCAGTTCGGTCTTGGCTGCGTGAACAGCTGGGGTGCCTGGCCTCGCGACGAGTATCGTCTGGCTGCCAAGGACTATGACTTCACTTTCGCCATCAAGCCTGTGAAGTAAGAGTGGCGATATAGCATTTGGGGCAAGACGCCGGAAGCGTCTTGCACAGTAAACGGGGGTGCTCTTATTGCGAGTGCCCCCGTTTTTTTGCGGTGACCGCGTTGTGGTCATTCGCTTGAGCTGTGACTATGGTGCTGCCTTTATTTCACCGTCCGTTTCTTGCGGGGACTGAAGAGATCGCGGAAGCCGTTGAAGTCTTTCTTCATGATGATGCCGACGCCCTGCGTGTTGAGCGAAGAGTGGGTGAAATAACGGTCGTTGGTCTGGTTGTAGGCCTTTAGAGCCAGATTGCCGCTGGGCGTGAGCAGATAGCGGATGTCGAAATCGCCGATAAACGACGGCGTGGCCTGCGTGGCATTGTCACGATAGCCGAACTGCCCGTTGATGAGCAGACGGTTGTTGAGCATGCGTCCGCTGACGAGGCCCTCATACTCAGCGTTGTGCCATCCCTCATTGCCGGTGGATATGTTGGCTCCGAAGTTCCAGTCGTCGTTCTTGATGACCTGCGAGAGGAGCGTGTTGATCTGCGACGAGACGGTGCCCGAGAGCAGGCTCTGCATGGCCAGCTCGGTCTGTCCGTAGGTCTGCGAGGCAGCGTTGTTTGCCCCCTGAGTATAGAATCGTCCGATGCCGAGCAGATAGACTACCTGTTGGTTGAGTTCTTGCTCGCTGGCAATGATAGAGCGTATCATCTGCTCCTCCTCGCTGTTGACGGTGGGCATCTCGAGGTCGAACTCCACTCGTGGCTCTCCTGCCGTGCCGAGGATATTCATGAGGCAGTTCACACGTATGGTGTTACTGGTGAATGAGTTGCCCAGGCCGAGGTCAGACAGCGACACGCCGTTGACGGTATACATGGCCTTGAGGTTGAGAGCTGCCTGCAGAGGGTCGCCTCCGAACACGAGTGATGATCCCGGCTGGAACTGGAAGTTCTTCTTGATGATGTTCTGGATGGTCATGCTGTAGGTGCCTCGCTCCACAGCGTATGTGCCGAACATCTGGAATGGTCCTTTATTATAGTAGGACGCACGCAGCACACCTGTGCCGTAGAGCGTGATGTAGTCGCCCGAGTGCTGATCCATGAGCAGGCGGAGCGTTGCGTCGGTGGTGGCGTTGATGCGCAGGTTGAGGCGCAGGTCGGATGCCATCGACTTGTTCTCTGCATTCTTGTCCTTGGGAGTGACCGTATTGACTTGTCCCGCAGCGGTGGAGGAGAGGGCTTCTCCGTCGGCTGAGGCGAGCGTCTGAGTGCTGGTTCCCCATGTGATGAACTGCTGGCGGCTGATGGCATCAGGATTGGCTGCGTTGTAGATGAAGACGGAGGAGGGAGCGGGAGTAACGTCGCAGTCGATGACCACTTCGCCCGGTCGTCCGCGCATCACGGCTTGTCCGTTGGCCCATACCGTACCGCCGATGGTGCTGCCGGCATCCATCTGCGGGAAGTCATAGGCCAGCAGGTTTTCGGCCTGTGCCACGAGGTCGAAGGTGATGTTCTTGAAGTTGTAGTGATGCAGTGCTCCGTTGAGCGTGGCCAGATGTCCGTCGCGGTCGGTGACGCGGAAATCGCGGAATGCGATGGTGCCTTCCGAGAGGTGCACGGTGTCGCCCTCGAGGTTGTAGGTAGTGCCCAGCGGAATGAAGGATGCCTGCCCGGTGACGGCGGCATCGCCGGCGAGGTCGATGTGGCTCAACGGGCCGTGGAGCCTGATGTCGCCGTAGCAATGGCCGCTGATGCTGCCAAGGAAGCTGCTGGTGAATCCGTGTACGAAGCCGATGCTGGTGCCACGTGCCCGCATTCCGAGGTCAATCTCCTTGCGTCGTGGCGAGATAAACCCGTCGATGATGGTCTGAGCGTCGGCACCGTCGTCGATGGCTCCGTCGAGGTCTATCTGTCCGTCGTCGTCATTCCAGTCAGCACGCACTTCGAGCGTGCCCATGGGAGCCTGCTGGAAGAGGAAGTCGTCGACGGTGATGTCGGCCCATGCCTGTGGTGAGCTGAAGGCATGTGTGACGTATGCCTTGCCCGATGCCTTGCCGCCGAAGCTGACAGCGTGGAAGTTGACCATGTCGAGCACTGACTGCACGTCGACGCCCTGCAGGTCGAGCATGAGAGAGTCGCGCTGGAGTGTGGATGCCATGCCGTCGATGATGATGTGCTCGTCGTCGTGGTGCAACGTGAACTGGTCGACCATCAGCCGCTTGTCGCCGTAGATGATGTCGCAGGGTTCCAGCTCCCATGCTGCTCCGCGCAGATGGATGGCCGAGGGCATGAGCCGGATGTGCGTCTCGCGCAGTCCGTCGTCGTTCTTATAGGTCTGCGTGATGGCATTGATGGTGCCTCCGTCTGATCCGTCGTTCGACAGGGTGAGCGCCGACCGTATCTCGTTGTCGGCCACCTGTGCATCGAGCTTGAGGTGGAGCGGCTTTCCCTTGTCCGACATGCGTGTCACCCGGGCGTTGCACTGGGTGCTGTCGCCGATGGTCCTGAGGTCGAGCAGGGCATTGCGGAAGCTGTTGTCGCCATAGCTGAACGACGGTATGGCAGCGCTGATGTCGAGCCTGCGGTCGGCATCGTTGACGTCGGCATCGATGCTGAGGGCTCCGTCGAGGTCGAGATCGATGCCCAGCAGCTGCTGCATCCAGCGACTGTCGGCAAGCTGCATCGACAGGATGAAGTCGTTGTTCCCGCTGTTTCTCGGGCTGTCGTCGGCCTGCGGGAGTATGGCCATGAAGCTCTGTGGCAGCGTGTTCCAGTTGAAGATGCCCTTCAGCTTCACCTCTCCGAAATCACTGCTCAGCCGCACGTAGTGCTGCTGGTCCTCATAGCCCGAGCGCAGGTGCAGGTTGTCGAGGTGGAAGAGTGTGGAGTCGTTCTGGGTCATGAGGAAATCGTCGAGATCGACGGTGCCCTGTATGTCGGCCAGCGACGTTGCCGTGATGTCGGCATCGACGATGGTGGCGAAGGAGGCGTCGGCCCATCGGTCGCTGAGGTGCAGCGCCTGTGGTGCTATGCGGCTGATGATGCCCGTCATGCGCAGGCTCTTCCCGTAGCTGCCCTCCACGTCGGCCTGCAGGTTGGGATCGTCGATGCGCAGCTTGCCGGCTATGGCGTCGGCGCTGTAGGTCCCGTCGAAGTCGAGGTGACTGTAGCTGTAGTTGTTGACATCGATGCGTGGCACCTCGCCTTTGATCGTTGTCACGCCGGCCTGTGACGTGAGGTCGAGGCTCGTGGCCAGCAGTCCCAGCTGGCTGTTGGCAGTCAGTCGCTGCAGGTCGAGGCTGTCGGTGTCGATGTGTGCGCTCCATCGGTTAGCCTGAGTGGCAAGCTGTCCTTGAATGGCCATGCTGCCTATGTCGGTGGTGATGTTGCCTTGTGCATAGAGGTCGCCGTCGGCATGCCCGTTGGCCTGTGCGCTGAGGCTGACGGTGCCCAGTCGGCCGATGTGCTCGGGCATCGACGTCCAGGTCTGTCCTACCTCTTCTATCAGGCTGGCATTGGCGTGCAGACGGTCGATGTCGGCATTCCATTCGCCGTTGTCATAGCGTCCCGATGCCCGCAGGGCGAAGGCATCGTCGGTGGTGCTGATGCTGATGGCGGGTATGCGCACGCTACGGGTGGTGCCGCTGAATGTGGCCTGCATGTCGAGCGTGTGAGTAGTGGGAATCTCGGGCGGCAGCAGGCTCTGCAGGTCGGAGGGGTCGATGGTGGTGCGCAGCTGTCGCAGGTCGTAGCTGAGCGTCTGCATCAGGCTGTCGGCATCGTAGCTGGCCCGCAGCGTGTCGATGGATAGGGTGGAGTGGGGCAGCAGCACCGAGAAGTCGGTGAGCTGGGCGGCCTCTCTGTTGCCTTCAGCCTTGAACGACAGCTGCCTGAGGTCCAGTCCCGACTGCTCTCTGAGCGAGATGCGTTTCAGGTTGACGTTCAGCGTGTCGCGTGTCAGTGCCTTCAGCAGCACATGAGCGCTGACATCGTTCACCCGCAGGTGCTGCGGGTTCAGGCGGCCGGGCGTCTCGGGGGCATCTTTCTGGTCATAGCTCATCGTCAGTCGGCGGATGATGAGCGAGCCGATGCGCAGGTCGAGAGCCGAGGGATTGTTGTCGTTGTCGGACGAGAGCGCATCCAGCGCAAACTGGTAGTTGGGCGTGGCACCGGCGCTGTCGCGATAGAACGTGGCCTGAGCTCCGAACAGCTGTGCCGAGGATATGCGTACTCGTCCCTCCAGCAGTGGCAGCAGGTCCATCTTCACTGCCATCCTGCGAGCGCTGATCATGGGCGTCTGCCGCTGGTCGAGGATGGTCACGTCGTCGATGATGAGGCGATTGAGGAAGCCCATGTCCACACGTCCCACGCTGACCTCGGTGCCCAGCTTCGAGCCGATGGCCGTGCCCACTGTCCTTCCTATCCACGACTGCACGGCGGGCACATGGATGAGCACGATGAGCAGCACGTACAAGGCCAACAGGCTCCATACGGTCCAGTTGATGATGTGCTTCAGCTTCTTCATTCGCTAATGCCTACTCCGACATGTTCTTCACGTAGGGCAGCTCGGGCAGCTCGCCGAAGCCATAGAACCTATGGGCGTTGGCTCCTAGGAATGCCTCTTTCTCTGCCTCGGTGAGCTCCTTGCTCTTCAGCACGAAGTCGTAGGACATGCGGTAGGTGATGGCAGTGATGGTGCGCGGATAGTCGGAGCCCCACATCAGCCTGTCCATGCCCACCCAGTCGGCGGCCTGACGAATGCTGCGCACGGCCGAGGGATAGGGATAGAACTCCGAGTTGTAGAGCCATGTGATGCCTCCCGACTCGATCATGACGTTGGAACCCTCGAGGGCGAGCTTCACCTGCTGCTCGAAGCTGGGTGTGGTGACCATGCCGAAGTGACCGATGGCTACCTTCAGCCTCGGACATTCCTGTATCACTGTGCGCATCTCGCCTATCTGATGCTCGTCGTCGGCCAGGCACATCGACAGCACCATGCCCTGCTGCTCCAGGTACTTGAAGAGCGGCATCATCGTCAGCAGCGACTCATGCACGCGGTGACCGGGTATGGCCACACCCTTCAGTCCTGCTTCGTGAGCCAGCTGGGCCTCCTTCTCATTCCAGGCCATCGCCATGCAGAAGAAGCGGTCGGGATACTGGCGCTGCACGTGGGTGAGATAATCGTTCTGACAGCCGTCGATCACTTCCTGCACCACCACGGCAGCTCCCACCTGGGCGTAGTCCATGTTCGAGAGGAATACCTCAGCGGTGTTCTTGCCGTCGATCATGAACGGTGGCAGCATCTGCACCTCTTCATCCATGAAGATGCTCCGGCCGTTCTTCAGGGTCAGGATGCGCTTCCCGTCGACCCAAGTGTCCTGATTGAGCCACAAATGGCTATGTGCATCAATAATCATAACTCTCAACTCTCAATTCTCAAATCTCAACTCTCAATTCTCAAATCTCAACTCTCAAATCAATCAAGTGTTCGCCCAAGTCACACGCTGTTGATCGCCGATGATGTTTCTCACTTCCTCCACGAGTTGCCAGTCGGGCTCTTCGTTGGCCCACTGTATGTTGCGCTTCACGTTCTGGGCATTGGCCGACGAGAACAGCGTCGAGGCGATGCGCCCGTTGCTCACCGAGAACTGCATGGCCAGCCGCTCGATGGCGTAGCCGCGATCCGAGCAGAAGGCTGCAGCGCGCTGACAGG
This sequence comes from uncultured Prevotellaceae bacterium, assembly GCA_900318685.1. GTDB lineage: Bacteria > Bacteroidota > Bacteroidia > Bacteroidales > Bacteroidaceae > Prevotella. The sequence continues at coordinate 34,142 of ONLL01000035.1, forward strand.
CCTCCACCAACGGCTTCGGAGCGGGATGCCAGGCCGGTATGCCGCGCTGGCTGAGCAGTCCCATCGACAGCGGCGAGGCATTGACGATGCCAACACCATGCTGCTCGAAGAAGTCGAGATAGTCGCTCAGAGCGTCGTCGCACAGGCAGTAGTGGCAGAAGTTCAGCACCGACTCCACCGTGCCCTCTTCCACGTGCTCCACCACCCAGCGCAGGTTCTCGAGCTGCAGGTCGGTGATGCCTACGTGGCTCACCACGCCCTGCCGGCGCAGCTCGACGAGTGCCGGCAGCGTCTCGTCGACTACCTTCTGCAGGCCTCCTGGGAGGTTGGACTGGAACTCGATGTCGTGCACATTGATCAGGTCGATATGGTCAATGCCCAGGCGCTCCATGCTCTCATAGACGCTGCGCGTGACGCGCTCGGCCGAGTAGTCCCACGTGTTCTTGCCGTCCTTGCCGTAGCGGCCCACCTTCGTGCTCAGGTAGTACTTCTCGCGGGGAATATGCTTCAGGGCCTCGCCCAGCACGGTCTCGGCCTTCGTGTGCCCGTAGTAGGGACTCACGTCGATGAAGTTGATGCCGCCGTCGATGGCTGCCTCTACGGCGAGGATACTCTCGTCGAGCTTTGTCTCGTGGAACACGCTGCCCAGCGACGATGCTCCGAAGCTCAGGTGGGAAATCTTCATCCCGGTCTTTCCTAATTCTCTATACTGCATGTGTGTACGGTTTAATATGGTTGAACATGTTTTGAGGGGGACCGCTCGTCCCCGGCCTGAAAGCCTGACCCCGCGTCACGGTGGCAACTCTGCGTGCCTCAGGGTGCCACCCGCAGGCCCTTCGGTCAGTACCTGTAGCAAGTCGGTATCGGACTTTGCTGACGTGGGCGTAGCAGGCCTTGTTTTCGTGATGCAAAGTTACGAAAAAAAACGCAAACTACCATGCTTTTTGCATTTTTTAGTGGCCTTTCCACGCGTTTTTTCTTTTTCGGTGGGGAGCTGCCACCCCGAATCAGGGTGTCAGCATCTCGGCTTGCCTGCGTAGATGCTGTTTCCGCTGAAATAGGGCGAAATCGCTGACTTCCGCAGTGTTTCTGCGGATGTGACAATTGTGATAATGACAAATACCCATTTTGCAAGTGCAAAAACAGCCCTAAAGATTTAAACATTTATTAACATTCTATATTTGAGTATATAATAATATATATATATTATAATATATATATATTATTAAGGTTTACAACCCCACTTTTTGATTTGTCACATTTGTCACATTGTCACAATTGTCCCTTCCGCAATGAAATAGCGTAATCCCAAAGATTTCAGCGCTGATTTCGCCCTGGCCGAGATGTCACAGATATAGGGAGGGCGTTAACATTCGTTAGCATAGAAAGTCGGCTCAAATCTCCGTTCATTGAGCCGATGACTGTATGTTTCGTACAGTCACCGACGCAAATCTGCGTCCGTTGACTATTCATTCATGTAGGCTTGGAAAGCACCGTCGCGAATCGCGACGGTGCTTTGGCTGACTATGTTAGGGCAGGGGGAGGGCGATTTGCCGAGTCAGCTCTGTCTTGCATGAGGAGGTGCCCAAGCTGATGAGTCCCTGTTTTAAGGAGTCATAGCCAATGGCCGCTGGAAATGGGTGAACGAATCGGTCACCCATTTGTTCGCCAGATGCTCGCGGTGTACGTCCAATGGCATAACGAATCGTTACCCCATCCAATGGCGTCGCAAATCGCGACTCCATCAATGGGCGACTGCCTGAAGGGGGTGTTTTGAAACCACCCCCTTATCGACGCATCACCTGTTTGCCGTCTCCCATACTCGAAGAAATGTTTTTCAGCTGCTTTTCGGCTTATGTCAGAAAGGGGGCCCTGAATCAGGGCGGCCTTCAAGTGCACTGAAACTGTGCAGTGCTTTAGGGTAAAACCAGGGCCCTGAATCAGGGCGGTGGTTTATCGGGCGATTGAATTGTCACAAAATGTCACGCAAAATCGCTGACTTCCGTTACTAAAAATCACTTTGCAATTCTGCCTGAGTCTCTACCTAAGGGGGGGCGAAACGCCCTCCCCTTTGAAGCAGGCACCCTGGAGTAACGATTCGTTCTCCCGGCTTTATCGCTTGACGTTTCTCCGGTATTCTTGCGGAGTGACACCTGTGAGCTTACGGAACAGCCGGATGAAATAGCTGTGGTCGCTGAATCCCAAGGCATATGCAACCTCCTTCACGGGCATCTCGGTGGTGAAGAGCAGCAGCTGGGCCCGCTCCATCTTTTTCTTGTTGATGAACTGCACGGGTGACGTGCCAAACTCCCGCTTGAACAATCGGATGAGATAGGGCTTCGTCACACATGCCACGTCGGCCAGTTCCTCTACGTCGATCATGTCGCTAATGTGCGAGTGGATGTGCGAGAGCACCTTTTGCATGCGCTCGTCGTGTGTCCACACACGTTGTACAGCCTCCCTCATAAAGCGCGAGAAGATCATCAGCATGGCCCCTCTCAGCTCCATCTTCTCCCATAGCTCCATGTCCTGATAGCGTTGCAGATATCTGGAGAACAGCGTGACATTGTCGTAGGTCTGCGGGTCGCTGTCCGGCAGGATGGCCTGCGGCTGCTGGCTGCACATCCGCTGGAAGAGGAGGGCGTCAATGCCCTCGGCTTTCACCTCGGTCGGGAAGTCGTACTGCTCCATCACGTCCTGCTCGTTTTTGAAGCCCTCGTACACGTGTAAATAATAATGAGTGAACCTTCCGCTGCATTCGTACGAGTGAAGCGTATAGGCCGGGATGATGTAGAGATGATTGGGGCGTAGCGTCACCCACTTGTCCTGCAGTCGGAGCCTTGCTCCGCCTTCGACAGCGTAGAATATGCGGGTAAAGGGTGAGTTGACATCCTGCCAGTTCCAGTCGGCATCGTGATGGGCTATGCCGACGTTGAGCATCATCAGGTTCATGGATTCAATGGGTATCTGCATATTGGTGGATGGTGGATGGTGGATGGTGGATGGTTGATGGTGGATGGTTGATGGTGGATGGTTGATGGTGGATGGTTGATGGTGGATGGTGGGTTTTGATGGTGCAAAGGTACGAATAATTATCTGAAATGCCATGTCACATTATTGATTTTTTATAGGATGAAATTGTCCTGAATGTCATAATATGGGAATTACGATAGGACTTTAGTTTCATTTGGCTTCTTTTGTCCTATTTCTGTGCAAAATAATGAAACTATAGGGGCGAAATACTTTGTAACTTTGCACCGTCAAATTAACAACTAACAATTCAACGTACAATTTGTCTCATGAAGAAATCACTAACCTATTTGCTTTTGGCTGTCAGCATGACAGTCAATGCACAGTTGTCGGACGTGCCTGTTCAGCAAGGTACCTACACTCCTGACTGGGAGTCGCTCGGAGCCTGGGAATGTCCTGAATGGTTTAAGGATGCCAAGTTCGGCATTTGGGCCCACTGGGGCCCGCAGTGCCATGCCGAAGACGGCGACTGGTATGCCCGTTTTATGTATTACGATGGCTCCGGCCAGAACCAGTGGCATTGGCAGCACTTTGGCGACCCGGCAGTGTTCGGTCTGAAAGACCTCTGCAACGACTGGAAAGCCCAGAACTGGGATCCCGAGCAGCTGGTCAATCTCTACAAGAGTGTGGGTGCCCGCTATTTCATGGCCCTCGCCAATCACCACGACAACTTCGACCTTTGGAACTCGCCCTATCAGGAGTGGAACTCAGTGAATGTCGGTCCGAAGAAAGACATCATCAAGGGCTGGAGCGATGCCTGCAAGAAAGCCGGCCTGCCACTGGGCGTCAGTATTCATGCCTCGCATGCCTGGACATGGCTGGAGCCCTCGCAGGAGTACGACGGCAACCTGACCAAGGAGGACGGCAAAGGCAAGTGGTGGGAAGGCATGGACCCGCAGGAACTCTATGCCCAGCGCCACGACCATAGCTCGGGCTGGGACAACTCGGGCACCATCCACAGCCAGTGGGACTGGGGCAACGGTGCCAACCTGCCTTCGCAACAGTATAAGCAGAAGTTCCAGAACCGGGTGTTGGAACTCATCAACGACTATCAGCCCTCGATGATCTATTTCGACGATACCGCCATGCCTTTCTATGGCTGCGACGACCAGATAGGCAAGAACATCCTCGCACACTATTATAACAAGCAGAGCGATGTGGTGGTCACCGGCAAGCAGCTCAACGCCCAGCAGAAGCAGTACATGCTCTGGGACGTGGAGCGCGGCATACCCGACCGCATTCAGGAGCAGTACTGGCAGACATGCACCTGCATCGGTTCGTGGCACTACGATGTGAATGTCTACAACCGTGGTGGCTACAAAGGCGCTCAGCAGGTGGTCGACATGCTGGTCGACATCGTCTCGAAGAACGGCAACCTGCTGCTCAGCATTCCCGTTCGCAGCAATGGCACGATCGACGACAAGGAGCAGGCCATCCTCGAAGGCATCAAGGCCTGGATGGACGTCAATTCAGTCAGCATCTACGGCACTCGTCCCTGGAAGACCTACGGCGAGGGCCCGATGGCCGATGCATCCAATCCCCTGAGTGCGCAAGGCTTCAACGAGGGCAACAACTACTCGTCGAAAGACGTGCGCTACGTGCAGAAAGGTGATGTGCTCTATGCCACCATCATGCGCTGGCCGGCAACCAGTTCGTTCACTTTCAAGAGTCTGGGCAAGAGCTCGCCCTATTTCAGCGGACAGGTGAAGAGCGTCAAGTTGTTGGGCTATGGCGATGTCAGCTTCTCGCAGGCCATCAATGGTGTCACCGTGCAGCTGCCCGATGTGAAGCCCAACGACATTGCTCCCGTCTTCGAGATCACTTTCGTGCCTGGCACCGACACTCCAGCCACACTCCTGGAAGTCATCGAGGGCTACGAGGCCCTGCTCGTCGAGCTGCGCGCACAGGTGAGCAACAATACCGGCCGATTCAGCAAGAACGGTGTCAACGCCTTTGCCGAGGCCATTGCTGAGGCCCGTCAGCATCTAGGCGACAGCGAAGCCGACCAGCAGATCGTCATTACACAGCTGAACGAGGCCTACAACACCCTGCTCACCAGCGGCCGCAATCAGCCCGACGTGCCCCGCGACGGATGGGAGGCCGACATCACTGTCAACCAGCTCATTGAGACCAGCGCCTTCTCGGCCTCTGAGAAGGGCTCTCGCTTCGGCACACCGCAATATTGGACCGTGGAGAACTATGCCATCCAGATGACCAATGGCGACACGAAGAACGGCATCGACGGCTATCCCGGCCACAACACCTTGATGCTGGGCCGCTGGGCCAGCGAGGAGGTGCAGCCCATCGAGAGCGACATTGCCAATGCCCGCATCTACCGCACCGTACATCTGCAGCCTGGCACCTATTACTTCGGTCAGCTGCTCGAGACTCACTACAATATTCCTGAGGCCAACTATCTCTTTGCTGCCACGCGTACGTTGCCCACCTCTGAGGTCGAGGACCAGGCCATTGCCTTCGCGCACATCAGTCAGGCCAGCGTAGGGAAATGGTTCGGACTGAGCTTCTATATCGATGAAGAGCAGGATGTGGTGCTCGGATGGCAGGCCGATCTCACCAGTGGAAGCACCGAGCAGGAGTTCCGTGTGAAGGAAGTGAAACTGCTCAGCTATGGCACGGTGAACAATGACGCCCTGTTCAACCTCATCGAGCGGGCATGGTTCACGCTCGACATGGCCAAAATCAACGGAAACACGGGCTTTTATCGCCGGGATGCAGCCGACAAACTGATGGCTGCTCTCGAAGAGGCTGAGGCTTATATCGATGGCACCAGCGAAGAGGTGGATGCCGCCTATGAGAACCTGCTGCAGGCTCTGGAGGACTTCCTGAAGAACGGCAAGAACGTGGGTGGAGCACCCATAGAGTCCGGCTATGAGGACTGGACCGTCAAGGTGCTACACGAGGCCGATAACTTCGCCCGTACGCCAGAGACACAGGACGGAGGACGCTTCGGAGAGACACTCTATTGGACTGTCGAGAATTTCGGCTTCGACCATCAGGCCGGCATCGACAACAACCCGGGCTACGACTGTCTGCACCTTGAGGTGTGGTGGAACAGCAGCGCATTCCCTGAGCATGGCTACGACATCAGCAACGCACGCCTCTATCAGCAGGCCGAGCTGCCTGCCGGACGCTATTACTTCGGTGCTGCCTATCCCGCTTTCGAGCCTAATGACGTCAGCTATATCTTCGCCTCCGACCAGATTCTTTCCACCAGCGACATCACCGAGTCGTCCATCGCTTTCGAGCAGGTCAGCGTGGCTCCCCGCGACGGCAGCTTCCGGGGCATCTTCTTCACGCTCGAAAAACCCACCAACGTCTATCTGGGCTTCCAGGCCGACTTCAGCAACTCCAACACTGCCAACGTCCGTGTCAAGGCCGTCAAGTTGCTCTACTACGGCGAGATCACCTATAGCAAGCTGCAGGCGCTTATTGCTTCTGTCGAGCAGCAGCTGACCGAGGTGACTATCAACGAGAATACCGGCTATTATTCTCAGCAGGCCTACGACCGTCTGGCTGCTGTCATTGCCACAGCAAAGGCCGTGGCCGACAATGCCGACTACGACACCGTCAGCCGTGCCTATAACGCCCTGAGCGAGGCATTGGCCGACTTCCTGCAGAATGGCCGCAATGCCGGCGGAGAGCCTGAGAAACTGGGTGCCACTGATCTTACCATCGAGAAACTGCATGAGGCCAGCCAGTTCAGTCGTGATGACCAGAGCGTCACAACCCGTTTTGCCAAGCCCAAGTACTGGACCGTGGAGAACTTCAGCATTCCTAACGGTGGCGACGGCACGAAGCAGGGCCTCGACCGCTATCCGGGCTACGACTGCCTGATGCTGGGCATCTGGGGCGACCGCGACAACAACGAGGAAGGCGACCTCAGCGATGCACGCATCTACCAGCGTGTGCACCTGGATGCTGGCCGTTACTACTTCGGCAACACCTTCCAGACACGCTACAACCTCAATCAAGCCTATCTCTTCGCAGCTTCCGATCCGCTGCCCACTGCCGACATCGAGACGAAGTCCATAGCATGGCATGCCTTTGCCACTGGTGGCGACAACGATAAGTTCAATGGCATCTACTTCACCCTCGATGAGCCGCAGGATGTGTGTCTTGGTTTCCAGGCCAACCTTGCACAGGGAGCTGGCGAACAGGAGTTCCGTGCCAATCAGGTGGTGCTCTTCGGCTATAAGATCCAGTCGGGCATCGAACAACTGCCTGCAGCAAATGCTGTCGCCGACGGGGCAGTGCAAATGTTCACTCTGACAGGCGTGCGTCTGCAGGAAGTGCCTCAGAAAGGCTTCTACATCGTGCGTCAGGGCGGAAAAACGCGAAAGATGTTGGCTAAATAAAAAATAATTGCTATCTTTGCCGCATGAAACGAATATTGCTACTTTTAGTCCTTGGCTGCATGGTATGTGCAGCCAAGGCCCAAGACTACCGGATTCCTGTCTCTGAGCAGCATGAGCAGATGCAGACAGGGCAGTATCAACCTACGTGGGAGAGCCTGAAGACCCACCAGACACCCGAGTGGTTCCGCAACGCGAAGTTCGGCATGTGGGCGCACTGGGGACCGCAGTGCGTGGAGGGCTCGGGCGACTGGATGGCGCGCTCGCTGTATATGGAAGGCACGCGCGAGTACAAATGGCACGTGGAGCACTACGGCCATCCGTCGGAGGTGGGCTTCAAGGACATCCTGCCGCTGTTCAAGGCCGAGAAGTGGAATCCCGACGAGCTGGTAGCCCGCTACAAGCGTTGTGGAGCGCAGTACTTCTTCGTGCTGGGCAACCACCACGACAACTACGACCTGTGGGACTCGAAGTATCAGCCGTGGAACTCGAAGAACATCGGTCCGAAGCGCGACGTGCTGGCTGAATGGGCCGCCGCAGCCAAGAAGGCCGGACTGCCGCTGGGCATCTCGTTCCATGCCGATCATGCGTGGACGTGGTACGAGCCTTCGCAGCGCTACGACTTGGAAGGCGAGAAGGCCGGCGTCTACTACGACGGCAACCTGACCAAGGAGGACGGCAAAGGCAAGTGGTGGGAAGGCATGGACCCGCAGCAGCTCTACCAGCAGCGTCACCCCATGAGCCAGGGCTCGTGGGACAACGGCCGCATCCACAGCCAGTGGGACTGGAGCCATGGTGCCTGTCCGCCGACACAGGAGTTCGTCACCAACTTCTATGACCGCACGCTGGACGCCATCAACCGCTACAATCCTGACCTCATCTACTTCGACGTCACCGTGCTGCCCTTCTATCCGCTGAGCGACTGCGGACTGCGCATCGCCACTCATCTTTACAACAAGAACCCGCGTGCCGTGGTCTTCGGCAAGATCCTTGACGACGAACAGCGCAAGGCTCTCACTTGGGACGTGGAACGAGGTGCTCCGAACGAGATCATCGACGAGCCCTGGCAGACGTGCAACTGCATTGGCGGATGGCACTACAACACCAGTATCTACGAGCGCAACGGCTATAAGAGTGCTGCCACGGTGGTCAAGCAGCTGGTCGACATCGTGTCGAAGAACGGCAATCTGCTGCTCTCCATACCGTTGCGTGCCGATGGCACTTACGACGAGAAGGAGTCGCAGATACTCGACGATCTGGAGGCTTGGATGACGGTCAATGGCGAGAGCATCTTCGGCACACGTCCATGGGTGCGCTTCGGCGAGGGGCCCGTGGCCGAGGAGGACATCAAGATCAACAACCAGGGATTCAACGACAGTAAGTTTGGCGGCATGGACTGGCGCGACATCCGTTTCAATCAGACGGCTAAGTACCTCTACGTCACCGCCATGGGATGGCCTGAGAGCGGACAGCTCACCATCAAGTCGCTGGCCAAGGGCAACAAGGACCTGCGTAAAAAGATCAGCAGCGTCTATCTGCTGGGACATGGCAAGCTGAAGGCCCGCCAGACGGCTGAAGGCCTGGTCGTCACTCTTCCCAAGCCCTGTAATAAGATTGCGCCGGTGATGAGGATTAGTAAGTAAAAGAAAAGCCTTCCCCTAGCCACTACGGCCTCCCCCTGACCCCCTCCAACTGGAGGGGGAATTCGTGGATGGGGGGGGCTATTGAGCGGTGATGGTCAGGCTGCTGGTGGGGAGCTGATCGGATGAGCAGGTGAGGACTAGGGATGATGGCGAGCGGTGACTCTGAATGAGCAGCTGTGCCAGGCCGTTGAAAGCAGGGATGCTGAACTCATGGCAGTCGAGCTGCTTGGGATGATCCTCGCCCAGATACGACGGATCACCGTTACCGGCACCGAGGATGCGGCCCTCGCCCTCCAGACGGAAGGAGAGCATCGGACAGGCATCGGGCACGATGGCACCCTTCTGATCCTGCACCTCGATGGTCACTACACAGACGTCGCAGCCGTCGGCAGCGATGGTTGGCCGGTTGGCTTTCAGCATCACCTTCGCAGCGGGCTTCGTGGTGGCGATGGTCTCGGTCATGATGCGTTTGCCGTTTCTGTAGCCCGTAGCCACCACTTTTCCGGGCTGATAGACGGCCTTCCACTTGAGATGTCCGTTCTTGGGCATCTGCTGGCGGCCCAGCTTCTTGCCGTTGACCGTCAGCTCCACTTCATCACAGTTGCTGTAAGCCCAGAGCTCCACCTCTTCGCCCTCATGACCCTGGAGGTTCCAGTGGGGGAAGATGTGCAGCACGGGCTCGTCGGTCCACCAAGCCTTCAGATACCATGCCTCGTCCTTCGGGAATCCGCAGTAGTCGAGGATGCCGAACTCCGAGTCGTGGGCTGGATAGCTGAGCGGGTTGGGCTCGCCGCGATAGTCGAAGCCCGTCCAGTAGAAGAGTCCTGCAGCCCATGGGCGCTCGGCATAGAACTTCCACCCGCGCTCGATGACGTTATAGTAGATTTGAGAATTGGGGTTTGAGGATTGAGGTTTATAGTTCATGCTGGGCATGTGTCCTTTCTGACGGGGATCGTCGAAGTAGATGCCACGTGTGCCGCAGCCGGTGGTCTCTTCGGTGCCCACAATCTTCCATGAGGGATTCTGCCGCTTGCGGTTGTCCACGTCATTCTGCACGATATAGTTGAATCCCACCACGTCGAGTCCCTTGATCATCTCGCCGCCACCGGCATTGGCCAGGGTCGAGTGGCGCGTGGGATCGAGCAGATGCGTGTATTCACGCATGGCAGCAGCTACGCGTCGGCCCGGCACCGTGTTCTCCATGCCCCATTCCTCATTGCCGTCGCTCCAGAGGATGACGCTGGGATGATTGCGGTCGCGCTTGATCATATTCTCCAGCAGCCGCAGGTGCTCGGTGTTGATGCCCGCCAGGCGGTTCTCGTCGATGACCAGTATTCCCTCGCGGTCGCAGATGTCGAGCTGGGCGGGAGTCATCGGGTTGTGAGAGGCACGATAGGCATTGCATCCGAACTGCTTCAGCTGCTTGATGCGCCAAGCCATGAGTGCCTCGGGGATGGCAGCTCCCACGCCGGCATGATCCTGGTGCATGTTCACTCCCTTCAGTTTCAGCTGCTCGCCGTTGAGCAGAAACCCGCGGTCGGCATCGAAGTCCACCGTACGCAGCCCGGTCGTTGTCTCATAGATGTCGCATATCTTTCTGTCGGCCTTCACCGTCGTCTCCACCCGGTAGAGGTAAGGGTCGGTAGTGCTCCACAGGTGCGGACTGGTCACTTTCATCACTTGCTGAGTGGTGCGTGTCTCCTTGGGCCTCAGCGTGCTCTGCTGGCCGCTGCAGCTGGCCACCTCGTGTCCCTGGGCATCTAGCAGCCGCTGCTCCACGGTGTACTCGTGTGCCTCCAGACTATGGTTCGTCACCTCGGTATCGACATGAACGACGGCCTGATCATACGGCTGCTGCATGTCGGCATAGACAAAGGTGCCGAAAGGAGCCACGCTCACCGCTGCCGACTTCAGCAGCCAGGCATCGCGATAGATGCCGGCGCCCTCATAGAACCATCCCTCTTCGAGCGTGGCATCGGCACGGACGCAGATGAGATTTTTGCCTCCGTAGTTGACGTATTCCGTCACATCGTAAACCTGTGTGGCATAGCCGCTTGGCTCAGTGCCCATGTAGAATCCGTTGAACCACACACGGGCATCGCGGAAGATGCCGTCGAACTGCAGGGCGATGTGCTTGCCCAGATCTTCGGCGGGGATGTCGATGAACTTCCGATACCATCCCACGCTCGTCTCAGGATACTTGTAGCCCACCGTCTTGTAGCCATGCGAGTGGCTGGCCTTAGGAGCATAGGGTAGGGTGGTCACCCAGTCATGCGGCAGATGCACTTCCTGCCACCGGGCATTGCCGGCAGGCTGGTCCTCTTTGAATTTCACTGAGTAGGGACCCTCGTTGTGTATCGAGTTGGCCTTCGTCAGATAGTTGAAATACTCCGTGCCGCATCCGAAGTCCTTGACGGGGTCGCCGGCATGTCCGTAAGCAAACATCCACCCCTCGTTGAGGCGGGTCTTCTCGCGTACGCTCTGAGCATTGGCCGTGGAGCAGAGCATGCATAGCATCCACAGTCCGAGCATCTTCCATCGCATCGTTTTTACCATAGTTGTTATGAGTTGTTAGTTGTGGCCTTCTGAAAAGTCAGCTGCAAAGTTACGACTTTTCCTCCAATATTCAGCCTAATAAGCGTTAAAAATGAGGAAGGAATCACAGATTTCCGATTCCTGACAGCTACATATTCAGTTTTTCTTTGTATTTTTGCATGGTGAATACAAACAAAGCTATAAAGATACTACTGCTGACGATGTTGCTGACCTTCAGTGCATCGGCCTGTCAGGCCAGGAAGTGGCGTACGGTGGCGCTGAAGAGTGCCATCACCCATCCGCAGCCCATGACGGGCCTCGTGCTCTGGCCGGAGGAGGCACGCAGGCGCCATGTTGACTACGGACAGACCATCCAGCTGGAGTTCTCCTATTGTCTGCCCTCTAAAGTGGTGAAGGGCTGCGAGGCCGACGGCACCATCGTCTACGACTGGAGCTGGTTCGACCGTGTGCTCGACGATGTGGCTGGCCGGGGACATCAGCTCATAGCCCGCTTCCGCTACGAATATCCGTCGAGCAGGGATGTCGACGGCAACCGAGGGACGACTGCCGTGCCCGATTACATCAAGCAGCGGGAGGACTATTCTGAGACCTTCGCCAGCAATCCCAATGACGACGGGCCTACGTGGTATGCCGACTGGACCAATGCCGAGCTGCAGCGGTTCACCCTGCAGTTCTATACCGACTTTGCCCGTCGCTATGCCCACGATGCGCGGCTGGCCTTCCTGGAGGTAGGCTTCGGCCATTGGTCGGAGTATCACATCTACGGCACCAAGCTCGAGCTGGGCAGGAACTTCCCTTCGAAGGCCTTCCAGAAACGGTTTTTCGAGCACATGGACTCCGTGATGGCCGACATCCCCTGGGCCGTCTCCGTCGATGCCGGCGACAACCGCTATTCGCCCGTGGCTGCCGACAGCTCGCTGATGGCTTTGACCTTCGGCTCGTTCGACGACTCGTTCATGCATAAGTCCCATGAGCTCAGCAGTGGTGGCGGCTTCAATGAGAGATGCTGGAATGCCATCGGGAAAGGCATCCGCTGGCAGAAAGGCGTCTGCGGCGGTGAGATCAGCTACTACACGCCCAACGAGCAGAAGCTTTTCCTCAGTCCCGACGGCCTCTATGGTCATACATGGGCTGAGCAGGCCGCCAAGTATCACATCACCTTCATGATAGCCAACGATGCTCCTCGGGGCGGTGTGGCCACTCCCGAGCGTTTCCGAGAGGGCAGCATGGCCACGGGCTATCGCTTCGTGGTCAGAGGGTGCGAGACCGACGGGAAGACTACTCGTCTGCAGGTGGCCAACGAGGGCGTGGCGCCGCTGTATCGTGATGCCTGGTTCGCTGTTGGCGACCATCGTTCCGCGACGTCCCTCCGCGGTCTGCTGCCAGGTGAAGAATCTTTAATTGAGATACCCGCCGCCGCGAATGCCGATGGCAGCAATGTGCAGATTGTCAGCGACTGCATCTTGCCCTGCCAGACCATCGAATTTGCGGCCGACCTAACCAATGTGCCATGAGCCGGATCATCGTAGCTATCGACTCGCTGAAAGGCTGTCTGACATCAGCAGAAGCCAATCAGGCTGCAGCAGAGGGCATTCGTTCTGTAATGCCCGATGCAGCAATCGTGCAGATTCCCGTCAGTGACGGCGGCGAGGGATGGCTCGATGCCTTCCATAGTGCCGTGGGCGGTATGTTGGTGGATGTCTGTGTGAAAGACCCGCTCCTGCGCCCCATCATGGCCCCTTATCTGATCGTGGGCGACACGGCAGTGATTGAGATGGCTAAGGCCAGCGGACTGACACTGCTCGCTCCCGATGAGCGCAATCCACTGGTGGCTACGAGCTACGGCACGGGTCAGCTCATCGTTGATGCCGTGCGCAGAGGCTGCCGGCACATCATTGTCGGACTGGGCGGCAGTGCCACCAGCGACTGCGGCATGGGCATGCTTCGTGCCGTGATCGATAGTTTTGCCAAGCATCAGCTGTGGGACGATGTGCGTGCGCTCGATGATGTGCGCTTCACCATCGCCACCGATGTCACCAATCCCCTCTGCGGTGAGCATGGAGCCGCCTTCGTGTTTGCTCCTCAGAAAGGGGCAACGCCGGCGATGGTCGCTGCGCTCGATGCCCGAGCCAGACACTTTGCCGCCGTCTCTGCCCTTCACTTCGGCCATGACCGTCAGAATGAGCCGGGTGCAGGGGCTGCCGGTGGTCTGGGCTATGCCTTCATGCAGTATCTGAATGCTGAGCGTCGCTCGGGCATCGACCTTCTGCTCGAGACCATCCGCTTCGACGAGCTCCTGCAAGATGCTGCGCTCGTCATCACGGGTGAAGGCTCGGCCGACCGTCAGACGCTCATGGGCAAGCTCCCCTTCGGCATCCTCCAGCGTGCCCGTCGTGTGCCTGTCGTCCTGATTGCCGGTCGTATCAGCGATCGCCAGCTGTTGCTCGATGCCGGCTTCTCGCAGGTGGAGCCCATCTCCCCGCCTGAGCTCCCGCTCGAGGAGGCCATGAATCCTGCGACTGCGAAACGGAATATTGCTTCACTGATGAAGAAACTGAATTTATAAAACCAATAAGATGATGAAAAACTTTAAATCAACCGCGTGGCTGCTGCCACAACCCGTGCTGATTATCGGCACCTACGACAAAGAAGGAAAACCCAATGCCATGAATGCAGCCTGGGGCGGACAGTGGGACATGCACGAAATCATGATCTCGCTCGGCTCACATCAGACCACCGACAACCTGGCTTCCAATCCCGACTTCACCGTGACCTTCGCCACGGCCGGGACGATGGTCGCCTCCGACTATGTGGGCATCGTCAGCGGCAGGAACACGCCCGATAAGATGGCAAAGGCTGGATGGACTGCCGAGAAGGCTCCCAATGTCAATGCGCCCGTGTTCAAAGAGTTTCCCATGACGCTCGAATGCAGGGTGAAGCAAAAGCTCGACGAGAGCGAGACCGGTTATTATCTCGTGGCCGAGATCGTCAATATCCTCTGCGACGAGCAGTACCTGGCTGAGGACGGCAAGCCCGATGTAGAGAAGATGAACCTCATCACCTTCGACCCTGTCCACCACAACTACATCCAGCTGGGCAAGGCCATCGGCAAGGCATTTGCCGACGGCAAGCAGCTGAAATAGTTCTTCTCGTATGACGATAGAAGAGTATCTGGAAAAGCCCTGTTGGGTGATTGATATCCTGCCCAGACAAGTGCCTGAGGATAGCTCCGGGCAGTATTTCCGCATCGAGGAGTACTATCGGGAGCATCCTCAGATAGACACCATCTACAGCAAGTTCACCAACATCCTGCTGAAGCTCAACTGCTATGAGGACATCGATGTCAGCCTGTCCGATCGCGAGCACGAGTCGTCTGAGGAGCTGTGGGCGACGAACCCTGCTCCCAAGTCCGTCGAGGCAATGGTGGCAAGCTGCCTTTCCAGGAAGGAGATGCTCTACGTCGTGCTCACATCATCAAGTGCCATGATCACCATCAGTGGTGACGATACCTATATGACCATCTACAACCCCTCAGAAGCCGTGCTCGGGCTCTTGGCCCCACTGGCTGCCTCTGAAGGGCTGTTCCTCTGGATGCCCCCGCAGTCCGCTGACGGATGAGTGCGTACTGAAGTGCTGTAAAACTTAATACAATGAAACAGGAAGTCAACCCCAACGACACCTCCCGCGCCGAGGCTTTCGAGATGTGGATGAAGTCGCCCATGCCCATGGTCACCGTGGTCAAGACGCTCGATGTGACGCGTCTACGCAAGGTGAGCAGGCGCACGGGCAAGAAGTTCAATATGCTGCTGTGCTGGTGCATAGGCAAGGCAGCAAGCACGGTGGACGAGTTCTATCTGCAGCCCGAAAGACTGCTGGCCGACGACGGCACTGCGGTCATCGGCACCTGGCTCTTTCAGTACGATCGTCTGGCCATTAATGTCATTGTCGACAATGTGCAGGGCGGCATCAGCAATTGCGATGTGCCATTCAGCGACGACCTGGAGCAGTTCAGCAGCAACTACGACCGGCTCACGCACGAGTCGGCCACTACCTGCAGCAACATTCTCGACGACGATGCCATGATAGTAGGAACGTCGGCTGTCGTAGGCTCGGAGCTTGACTGCATCGTCAACCAGTACACTGGCATTTTCAACAATCCCTTTCTTGCCTGGAGCCGATACCGTCGCCATTGGTTCAAGACCACGCTGGCTGTCTCCCTCCAGTTTCATCATGCCCAAATGGATGGCCGCCAGGTAGCCCGCTTCTTGGAGAACCTCCAGGCTACAATCGACCAGATAAAATGGTAAAATCGTGGAGTCTAGGAGTTTTACTATTTCACTATTTGCTGAGGGTGAGGCCCTTTATCCATTTCTCGACCTTCGCTTTATTCGTGCGTACTTCGTGGCCGTAGATGCTGAAGCCCTTCTGGACGTTGGCACCGGGGAAAGCCTCTTTCACGTCCTCGACGCAGTTGGCCAGTCCGCTGCCCTCATGGGTGGTGAAGGGGATGACCGTCTTGCCCTTCAGGTCGGCAGCGTGCTTCTTGAAGAAGGTGAACATCACCTGCGGATAGGTGCCCCACCAGACGGGACCACCGATGAACACGGTGTCGTACTCGCTCATGTCGACGTCGCCCTCATACTCGGGCAGCTCACCGTTCTTAGTCTCCTCCTTCGCCAGATTGATGAGCGGAGTATAGGCCATCCCGTCGTACTTGTGAGTGACAATCTCAAACTGCTCTGCCCCCGTGAGCTCAGTGATGTAGTCGGCCACAATCTTCGTGTTGCCCACCTCAATGTTTCCTACTGCGTAGTTGTCTCCTGCATGCGAGAAGAACACTACCAAACTCTTACCTTCGTTGTTCATAACCTTTTCCTGTTTTTCGCCACCGCTGCATGCCGTTGATACGAGCAATGCCACAGCCGCTGTGATGATACTCTTGATGTTCAATAACATAATTACTATTTGACTATTTGACTATTTTACAATTTCACTATTTTACTATTGATTGCTAATTGCGGTGCAAAGGTACGCCGATTTTCCGACACTTTGGTTTCATAAATTGCCGCAGTATTTTCACTTTTTGCAGAAAACGTTCGTTTGTTTATAAAATAATGTGTAACTTTGCCGAATGAATGTGGTGAAGGGGCTTACGCTCCGCATGGCTGAAGTGCACTCCGCCCTGTTCTACGCTTAATCACAACATTGCAGCTATGAAGACATATTTTCAGTATTCCAGCGACTTCTGCGCGATGAACGCGGCAGAATTGAGCCGCACCTGCATGCACCTGCTTTGCCTGGCAGGGGAGGGGAGCCTAGTGTTCAACGAGCATTGCTATCATATCGCGAAGAACGACCTGGTGGTGATACCGATGCCCGACAGGGTGAAGAACCTGGCGGCACATCCAGACCTGAAGGTGGAGTGGTTTGCTGCCGACTACAAGTTCCTGCAGAATCTGCTGCCGTCTAACAACTACAGCATCGGGGGCAGCATCTCGCTGAATCAGGATCCCGTGATCAAGCTGACCGAGGAGCAGGCACGGCATCTGCTGGATGACTTCCATCGCCTGCGTGACCGTATGGACGACCGCCACCTGCAGTTCTATCGTGAGCTGATGGGGAGCCTCTGTCTGACGATGATGTACGACATCTTCGAGGCCCATGCCCAGCGTGAAGCCACCGACACGCATACCGACCGCACGGCCTACATCGTGAAACAGCTGATGGCGCTGCTCTCAACAGGCATCAGTTGCACGGAGCGCGATGTGAGCTACTATGCCGAGCGCCTGAATGTGTCGCCCAAATACCTCTCAGCCACCATCAAGCGTGTGACGGGCCACAGCGTCACTTCCTATATCGACCGCCATACCATCCCTATACTGAAAGACTATCTGAATGATGAGCGCCTGTCGCTCACCCAGATAGCCGACCGCATGAACTTCACGTCGCTGAGTTACTTCAGCCGCTACTGCACCAAGCACTTGGGACTGTCGCCCAGCGAGTACCGGCTAAGTCTGCAGCCGAAGTGAGCGCAGCCCCCTAGTTTAGAACCATTTATACCCGTGCTCCTTGCAATAGTCTATCGCAGGCTGATAGCCCTGGAAGGTGGCCTTGTGAATCCACTTCAGCCCCTTCTTCTCGTCTACGGGGACACCATTGCCCGTCATGTGAAACCAGCCGATGGCAAACTGCGCCTGGGCATCGCCGCCATTGGCTGCCAGCTCATACCAGAAGGCACACTCCGACAGGTCTTTCTCCACGCCGTCGCCATTCCAGAAGGCCGCGCCGCAGTTCTTCTGACTCTGCACATGCCCCTGGAAGGCAGCCTCACGATACCAGAGGAAGGCCTTGTGATGGTCTTGCTCAGTGCCGTGGCCCAGGTAATAGGCGTTCGCCACATTCACCTGCGACTGCATGTCGCCCTTGTCGGCAGCTTTCATATACCACTCAAAGGCCTTCTCGCTGCTTTGCTCCACGCCCTTGCCGTGATAGTAGCACTCGCCCACGTTGAAGCAGCCATAGACATCGCCCAGCTCGGCTGCCTTCATATACCATTCAAAGGCCAGCTCCAGGCTTACCTTCACGCCCGTGCCGCGCTCGTAGCACACCCCAAGGTTGTTCATCGCCCTGGTGTCGCCCTCGTAGGCTTTTTCGCGGTAGCCATCAGCCATGTTTCTTTCCTTCGGCATACGTTTACGTCAGATGATAACAGAATCAGGGGACAAAGATACAAAGAAACGGGCAAACCACCAAGGACTTGCGGGGAGAAAACTATAAACAAACGTTAAATACGGCATGGTCTGCGTCTTAAATAATCGAAAAAGTGATGCTCAGCAGCATTCGCAGAATCGATTTTTTTTGTTAATTTTGCACAGAGGTTTTGATCCAAAAGTATCACTAAAAACGAAAGAATTATGTCAAAGACAGTAGAGATTCAGATTGAGAAGAGCCGCAATCTCGTAGAGGGCCTGCGCAAGCACCTGCAGGGCATCGGCGGCGGAGTGACCAACGAGGAAGTAAACGCCATGGAGCAGGCTGTGAGAGAGCTGGAGGCTGCCAATGCCGAGGTTGACCGCCTGCGTGAGGAGCTTGCTCCGAAGGTGAAGCAGATGAATGCCGTCATGGCCCGTGTGAAGAGTGCCTATGCCGAGAAGAAAAAGACGCTCAAGGGCTATTATCCGCAGGAGCGCTGGGCCGACTACGGCGTACCCGACAAGCGGTAGGCTCGACATCAAGACATCAAAGACAACAAGAGACATCAAGACATCAAAGACATCAAGACATCAAAAGACAACAAAGACAACAAAGACAACAAGACATCGAGACGACCAGTTTCGTGTCTTGTTGTCTTGTTGTCGCTCTCGCCCTTTATTTACAGGGGTTTTCCAGAGATTAAGGGCCTCAAAACCCGTGTTTTGAGACCCAAAATGAAAACTCGAATACTCGAATACTCGAATACTTTAGAACGGCTTGGAGGAACCTTAAATCCTACATAAATCTGACGCAAATATGAGAATGGAAAAGATTTCTGTAAGATGTTGTGTAGATTTAGGGTTCAATGACCTATCGTTTTTTCCCTGAAAATTTGGAAGTTTCAGAAATTATCACTATATTTGCAGGCGAAAACTGGTAACTTTGAAAATTAAATGCAATAAACTAAAAACTGATATATTATGAACAAGAAAACCATTTTCAGACATTTTCTGATGCTGCTGGTCCTCCTGCTCTGCTCCGCCCGGGCATCGGCACAGGAGGCATACGCCTGCTACACGGTGGCGAACACGACACTGACGTTCTATTACGACACCCAGCGCAGCAGCCGCGCGGGCAGGACCTACGACATGAACACGGGCGTTATTATGCCAGGCTGGCACAACGACAGAACTTGTGACGATGTGACCAAGGTAGTCTTCGCCCCCTCGTTCGCTGATGCTAGCCCGACATCCACCTGTTTTTGGTTCTATGAAATGGAGAAGCTTGAATCAATCACGGACATCAGTTTCCTGAACACAGCCAATGTAACTACTATGATATACATGTTCCAAGGCTGCAAAGGCCTGACGAGTCTTGACCTGAGCAACTTCGACACGTCCAAGGTGACCAACATGAACGGTATGTTCTACGGCTGTAGCGGCCTGACGAGTCTTGACCTGAGCAGCTTCAGCACGCAGAACGTGACCAGAATGGCTGAGATGTTCTACGAATGTTACAGTTTGACGAGCCTTTATGTGTACAGCTTCGACACGTCCAAGGTGACCGATATGAAAGATATGTTCCACGGCTGTAGAGGCCTGACGAGTCTTGATGTAAGAAACTTCAATACGTCCAAGGTGACCGATATGACATATATGTTCTACGGCTGTAGCGGGTTGACGAGTCTTTACCTGGGCAACTTCGACACGCAGAACGTGATCGGAATGGCTGGTATGTTCTACGGCTGTAGCGGCCTGACGAGTCTTGACCTGGGCAACTTCGATACGCGGAACGTGGACGGAATGACTGGTATGTTCTGCGGCTGTAGCGGCCTGACGAGTCTTGTCCTGAGCAACAAGTTCAACACGTCCCAGGTGACCAGTATGAAGAATATGTTCTTAGAATGTAGCGGTTTGACGAGCCTTAACCTGAGCAGCTTCAATACTGCTAACGTGACCAGAATGGATGGTATGTTCTGGGGCTGTAGCAGTTTGACGAACCTCGACCTGAGCCACTTCAATACGGCCAACGTGACCGATATGCACTTGATGTTCTACTGCTGTAGAAAATTGACGAGCCTTGACTTGAGCAACTTCAATACGTCCCAGGTGACCGATATGAGTAAAATGTTCTACGCCTGTAACAGCTTGACGAGCCTTGACTTGAGCAGCTTCAACACGTCCAAGGTGGCTGATATGAATCATATGTTCTGGGGCTGCGACAGATTGACGAGCCTTAACGTGGGCAGCTTCAACACGTCTCAGGTGACCGATATGGGTAGTATGTTCTGCTGTAGTAAATTGACGAGCCTTGACCTTAGTAGCTTCAACACGTCCAAGGTGACCAATATGGGTTCTATGTTCGACGACTGTAACGCTTTGACGAGCCTTGACGTGAGCAGCTTCAACACGTCCCAGGTGACCAATATGGCTTGGATGTTCCAAGGCTGCCGAAGCTTGACGAGCCTTGATCTGAGAAGCTTCAACACGTCCAATGTGACTAACATGAACACCATGTTCGGATATTGCCGTGGCCTGACGAGCCTTGACTTGAGCAGCTTCGACACGTCCAAGGTGACCGACATGACCGAAATGTTCAAATACTGTGACGAATTGACGAGCCTCAGCATAACCAATTTCGACACATCCGAAGTGACCGTTATGAGTGAGATGTTTGCATACTGTAAAAGTCTGACCGAGCTCGACCTGAGCAGCTTCAACACGTCCCGGGTTACCAATATGTATAGGATGTTTTTTGAATGCGAAAATCTGAAAACCATCTACGCGGGCGATGGCTGGAACACGGATGCAGTGACAAGTTACGATTATATGTTCTATAAATGCCCCAAGCTTGTGGGCGGCCAGGGTACGACCTACGACGCCAGACACGATGACAAGTCCTATGCCCATATCGACGGCGGCCCCAGCAACCCCGGCTACTTCACTGCAGCGAGGACTGGATACGCCAGCTACAACCCGACGGCCAAGTTGCTGGCTTTCTACTGCGACGACCTGCGCAGCTACCACGAAGGCCGGGGGGAGACGACCTACGACCTGAACCAGGGCTCTGCCAAGCCAGGCTGGTACACCGACGGCACCTACGCCGAGGTCACCCGCGTGCACTTCGACCCGTCGTTCATCAATGCCCGCCCGAAGTCCACCTACTATTGGTTTGCCGATATGGCGAATCTGGATAACATCACGAACTCCACCTATATCAACACGAGTGAAGTGAAGAATATGGAGTCCATGTTCCAAGGCTGCCGAAAAATGACGAGCCTTGACCTGAGCCACTTCAACACTTCGAAGGTGACGACGATGGCGCACATGTTTGACGGCTGCATCCAAGCTACAGTTCTCAACGTGAGCAACTTCGACACGTCCAACGTGACCGACATGGAAGGTATGTTCAGTTACTGTAACAGCTTGACAAGCCTTGACGTGAGCCACTTCAATACTGCCAAAGTGACCAACATGAGCAAGATGTTCAACACTTGTTGTGACTTGACGAGCCTTGACGTGAGCAACTTCGATACGTCCAACGTGACCGACATGAGCTGGATGTTCCAGGCTTGTCTCATTTTAGAGAGTCTTGACTTGAGCTCCTTCAATACTGAAAAAGTGACGAACATGGAAAGCATGTTTAATCTTTGCGGCCAACTGAGAACAATCTATATTGCAGACAGAAACGATAAATGGTCCACGGCTGCTGTGACTAAGTCCGATTTTATGTTTGACAGTTGCAAAAACCTGGTGGGGGGTAAGGGTACGACCTACGCTTCCAACCACGTGGACAAGACCTACGCCCGCATCGACCAATCAACGCTCCGTCCGGGCTACTTCACAGTCTTGGGTACAGAGGCATACGCCGTTTATAGTAAGTCAAGTAAGACGCTGACGTTCCACTACGACACCCAGCGCCCCACTCCTAGTAACGTGGTCTATGACGTGAACATGGATGCCGACGATCCCGCCTGGCTTTTTAGCGAGTACGTCAGCATTGTAACCAAAGTGATCTTCAACCCGTCGTTTGCTGCCGTTCGTCCGACGAACACTAGCCGTTGGTTCCAAGGCATGGCTTTGCTGACGTCGATCACGGGCATGGAGTACTTGAACACCAGCAAGGTGACCAAAATGGACTACATGTTCCGGGGATGCACGGAGTTAAGTGGCGTTGACTTGAGCCACTTCGATACCTTCTATGTAAAGTCCATGGCAGGCATGTTCCAAGGCTGCAGTAGTGTGACTGAACTTGACCTGGGCAACTTTACCACCAGGTATTTTTTGGTCGATACAAGATATATGTTCAAGGACTGCCTCAGCCTGAAAACCATCAAGGTGGACCCCATCGATTGGAATACATACGATGTAACATCTTCCACCGAGATGTTCAGCGGCTGTAACAACCTGGTGGGCGGACAGGGCACGCGCTATAACGCCTCCAACCCTACGGACAAGACCTACTCCCGCATCGACGGCGGCACCGACAACCCCGGCTACCTAACCAATAAGAACAGCGAGGGGTGGCTATACGAGGCATACGCCGTTTACACAGAAGAGGGGGAGCGCACGCTGACGTTCTATTACGACACCCAGAAGAATTCGCGTACGGGCTCGATATACAACGTTGAAAATCATAATTGGTTGGGAACTGCCAGCAATCTGAACCGGGTGGTCTTCGATCCGTCGTTCGCCGACTACCGCCCGACGTCGACCTCCGAATGGTTCTTGAATATGTCCAACCTTCTATCCATTGAGGGCATAGAGTACTTGAACACCAGCGAGGTGACCGATATGTCTTTTATGTTCAATAACTGCATCGGACAATACTTCCTCATGAAGACCCTTGACTTGAGCCACTTCAACACGGCTAAGGTGACCAATATGCAAGCCATGTTCGCCAACAACAGCCGCCTGACGACCATCCTTGTGGGCAACGGCTGGACGACGGATGCCGTGACGAATTCCGCTAATATGTTCTATGGCTGCACCCAGCTGGTGGGTGACCAGGGCACGGCATACAATGCCAACTACTTGGACAAGACCTATGCCCGCCTCGACGGCGGCACGGGCAGCCCGGGCTACTTCTCGCATTTCAAGGAGCCATACGCCTGCTACATGGCTGGCAACAAGTCGCTGACGTTCTACTACGACAACCAGCGCAGCAGCCGCGCGGGCACTACCTACGACCTGAACACCGGAAACAACCGGCCGGGCTGGACAGAGGAATATTCCGTGGCGTCGGCCATCACGACGGTAGTCTTCGATCAGTCGTTTGCCACTGCCCTCCCCGCAACCACAGCCTACTGGTTTGCCGACATGGCTGGCCTCCGGACCATCACGGGCTGGGAGAACCTCAACACGCAATTCGTAACCGACATGAGCTACATGTTCTCCAACTGCGGCATGCCGACCCTCGACCTGAGCAGCTTCGACACATTCCTGACGCGCGACATGAGCTACATGTTCTACAGGTGCAGGGCGACGAGCATCGACCTGAGCAGCTTCGACACATCGTCGGTGACCACTATGGAGGGGATGTTCAATTGGTGTTTTAACCTGACAAGGCTTGACCTCGACAACTTCAAGACAAACGAAGTGGAGGTGATGACCTCGATGTTCGAGAATTGCCCCTATCTGAACACAATCTGTGTGGGCACCAACTGGAGCACAGCGGCCGTGACGGCATCCGACAACATGTTCTATGGCTGCACCCGCCTCGTGGGTGGCCTGGGAACGGCATATTCAGTCGCTAACCCACAGGACAAGACCTACGCTCACCTCGACGGCGGCACCAGCAATCCCGGCTACTTCAGCCGATTCCAGGCCTACGCCGTCTACACGCAGGAGAACACCACGCTGACGTTCTACTACGACTCCAAGCGCGATTCCCGCACGGGTACCACCTACGACATGAATACAAGTTCCAATGCCCCCGGGTGGGGAGCTGTCAATAGCAGTGTAACCAAGGTGGTCTTTGACTCGTCGTTTGCCGATTATTGCCCGACAACGACCCGTAGTTGGTTCAGCGGCATGA
The DNA here is from genome assembly GCA_900318685.1 of uncultured Prevotellaceae bacterium. GTDB lineage: Bacteria > Bacteroidota > Bacteroidia > Bacteroidales > Bacteroidaceae > Prevotella. Next base: position 58,473 of record ONLL01000035.1, read on the forward strand.
CAAATCTCCAGACCATCACAGACATGAGCAACCTGAACACGAGCGAGGTGACCAACATGCAAGCAATGTTCAATCTGTGCAGCAGCCTGACGAGGCTTGACCTGAGAGGTTTCAACACGGCCAAAGTAACAAGCATGGGCATGATGTTCAATGGCTGCAGCAGCCTGCAAACCATCTACGTGGGCGAAGGCTGGAACACGGAGGCCGTGGAGAGTTCCAATAATATGTTCCGTAGCTGTGGGAGCCTGGTGGGCGGTAAGGGCACGGCCTACAACGACTCCAACCCCAAGGACAAGACCTATGCCCACATCGACGGCGGCGCGAGCAATCCCGGCTACTTCAGCACATTCCTTGGCGACGTGAACCTCGACGGCGTGGTGAATGCTGCCGACATGTGGGCACTGGCGGACATCATCATCGGCAATCCTCCGGCCGTGTACAGCCGCGAGGCTGCCGACCTCAACGGCGACAGCAATGTGAGCATCCAGGATCTCACCCGCCTGATCAGGATGCTGCTGCCGTGATAGACATCAAGACATCAAAGACATCAAGACAATAAAGACAACAAAGACAACAAAGACAACAAGACATCGAGACGACCAGTTTCGTGTCTTGTTGTCTTAATGATTTTACGCAATCCTCACTTTCAGCCTGTTCAGTTCAGCACGACTGCTCACTTCTATCACGACCTGGAAGTGCTGCTCGTCGAGCCTGCTGACCTCGAGCATGTTCCACGCCACGCCGTCGTATACAAAGTAGTTCATGACCTTACTGAGGAAGATGAGCAGGCAGAAAGCCGAGTTGAACTCCATCACGGCACGGTGGGCACTGATGGCAGTGAGGGTGTAGAGCTGGGGGTCGTAGCGGGGCAGGCATTTCAAGTAGTTTTGGTAGATCCACTCGTTGCTTGCGTGTACACCGCCCTTTCCTGGCCAGCTCATACCGCAGCACCCCCTATTTTCTTCTTGTACCGCCCTTGCGCCGTTCGTTCGCACAACCCTTGCGCCACCCATCTGTTCAGCTGTGCACATGCACCTCCCTTGGAGATATTGAGCCGTCCTATCACATCCTGCGTTGTGAACTCATTCTTCAGCTGCGCGAAGACGGCGTCGTTAGCCGACATGTGTTTCCTTGGCTTATACTCCTGCTCGGCATTGTCCCAGCTCTCCTGCAGCATGCGCCCGAAGAAGTGGTCCTGCCAGTAGATGACGGCCTCGTACATGAGCGTGGCAAACTGCAGGTCGCTGTCGTCCACCTCCACCTCGCCCGTCTTCTGGTATGCGTCCCACTGACGGCCGTAGATGCGGGGGATGGTGAACCATGTGGCGTAGAACACGTGTGACAGCAACCTCTTACCTTTGCATCCGATTATAGAGATTGTTCCATTTTCATGAAATAATTCTTGCAGATGGATGCAATACGGTTTAAGTTTTGTAGCTTTGCTA
>ONLL01000036.1 GCA_900318685.1 uncultured Prevotellaceae bacterium
CCTCGGCTTTGGAGGGCGACGAAATAACCATCACCTACACGCAGCAGATGGACGAGATACTTGAAGGGCTGACCCTGATGGGCGCGACATCGGGCAACAGCATCGCCTACACCCAAAGCAGCAACACCTACACGTTCACGATGCCTGCCGAGGACGTGACCATCAACGCCACGATTACCTACCCGCTGAATGAAAACAACATCACGCAGAGCGACGACATCTATACCATCAAGAACGCCGACGGCTGGAACTACTTCTGCCGACGCATGGAAGTGGACGGTGGGGTGGATGGTTTCAGCGGCAAGACCATCGAACTCGCCGACGACATCAGCGTGACAAAGATGGCGGGCATGGTGCATCCGTTCAAGGGAACCTTCGACGGCAAAGGCAAGACGCTGACCTTCAACCATACCGCCAGCGCTCCCTGTAGCGCTCCTTTCCAAAACACCAATGGTGCCACCATCCGCAACCTGCACGCAACGGGACAGATAGAGGGCGGCATTTGGAACTACATTGGCGGTCTGGTGGGCAGTGCTAACGGCAACCTTACTATCGAGAACTGCCGCGTGAGCACCCTTATCAGCAGCACCATCAGCGGCACTGCCTTTAATGGTGGATTCGTGGGCCTCCTGAGTTCGCACTACAACCAATGCCACATCACGGGCTGTGTGTTTGACGGACTCATCTACAACCCGGAGTATTCCGGCACTACCTACGGCTGCGGCGGTTTCGTCGGTTGCTTTTCGGAGTACGGATATGCCATACTGGAAGACTGCCTCTTCCTGCACGGCACAACGGCAAGCACGAACTATGGTGGGGAAATGAGAACGATAAGAACAGCACGTTCCTCCACCGCACCAACAACCAAGGCGAGGGCAAACTGACCAACTGCTTCTACGTCGGCACACGCGGCCTGAAGCAAGGCTCGCCCGCTGTGGAATCGGCCGACGCTCCCGACAATTTCGCCCACTTTGGCACCCCGACCGACCATCGCTTCTTGAAGGTCTATGGCCACACTATGGTCTTCGACGGCAAATACTATACGCCGACATACGGCGACTTGGTGGAAAAGTACGACTACAGTGGGGTTAAGAGCTACATCATCGAGTACGATGACATGCCGCTCGGCATCAAGGATGTCAAGACGAAACAATGGACAAATTACCTGCGCTACAACCGCCCGTTCACCAGAGACAAGGCCGTGACCATCATGCTGCCGTTCGACTTCCGCAAGAACGACCTCAGACGGGGTGAATATGACAACATTCCGGAGGGAAAGTTCTATTCTTTTGCAGGCATTGAGGAAGTGCCGTTTAACATGTGGATTGCCGTGATGAGGGAAGTGGGCGAGGAAGGCTCTAACGAAACAACTGAGACCACGATGAAGGCCAACACGCCGTATCTCTTCATGCCTGGCGAGAACGCTAGCTACCTCTACGTCACGAATGGGGACGACTACTACCAAGGCTTCGACATCTACACCGAGGGCTACGATGGTGGCACGAAGGAGAAACCGTATGACGGCAGCAGCGAGTCATATTCATGGAACAAATGGAACTTCAAAGGCACCTACCAGCCGCGCTACTGGAGCGACAGCGAGAACTCCGAAGAAATCGGCAAGGTGTATGGCTTCGCAGGAACGACCAAGGAGGTGGACGAACAACTCGTCGTGGCCGGTGACTTCGTGAGAGTGAAGAGCGGCGCAAAGATTCGCCCCACATCGTGCTACCTGATGTGGGCGGGCGGCGAGACCAGCAATGCCCGTGCCCTGACCCGCAGCGCAGCAGCTACGGAGGAACTGCCGCAGCGCATCACCGTGAAGCTCGTTGCGGCTAACGGCGACATCGATGCCATCGGCGAGATTGACACCACGACGGGCGAGGTCACACTCGACGGCTGGTACACCCTCGGCGGTGTTCACCTCGACGACAAGCCCACGAAGAAAGGTCTGTATATCAACAACGGAAAGAAGGTCACGATAAATTGAGAGAAATGAGAGCTCGCTCACATTTCCGAGCGTGGGCGAGCTCGAACTAAGTTCAAGATTGTAATCAAGTAAATGGAGGAAACTGCAATGAAAAAGAAGTATTTGAAACCATCGGCCACAGTCGTCGAATTGCGCCACAAGACTTGTCTGCTGCAAGCCAGCGACACCGCCACTCCACCCAACGAAATCCCCGACTACGACGACTGGTTGGAATGATCCAGAGATGAACTCAACCTTAGTGAACAGGGTGGCAATAACAGCATTTTGGCAGATAAGAGCCTGATCAGAGTCTAAGAAGAAGTAGCGGCGTTCAACTCCAGAACGTCGCTACTTTTGTTAAGGTGATAAGGGACTTGGTATCGGCACGTAAAGGTGGTATGATAGGTCACTTAATAACCACCTTTTTACCATTGATGATGTTCAGGCCCTTGCGGGGAGTGTCGATGCGCTGGCCGGCGAGGTTGAAGATTGCGGCCTTGCCAGCGGGCTGGGCAGCATTGATGTGGGCGATGCCTGTGGTGGGATTATTCTCCCATACGATGGCTGACTTGCGGCACTCACCGGCACCGTAGTAGATGCTCTGGATGCCAATCTTCTCCCAGGTGTCGAACACAGGTGCGTCGTCGTAGAAGTAGATGCTGTGAGAGCCGTCCCATGTGCTGTAGTTGACGCTCCAGGGCACCTCTGTGGCATCCTCGTCGAAGGCGTAGTACATCTCGGCAGTGAAGGTGTAGGGCTTCTGCTGACCCTCGCTCTCAACCCATACGGTGTAGAACAGCTTCTGGGGATTGAGCGTCTCGCCATTGACGTCGTAGTCGGGGATAGTGCAGTTGATGCCGTGCGACCATTCGCCGAAGTCGACGCTGTTAATGATCGGGTCGGCAGGAGTGGCAGCTACCTCGTTGAACTTGGTGATGGTAACGTTGGTGAAGGTCTCGTAGGGATAGACCTCAGCCAGCATGGCGTTGAGCACGAGCGTCTGGCTGGAGGTGAACTGCTGCTTCTCGGCATCGAAGTCGAGCACGGCATCCACCATGTTGCCGTCGGCATCGACAGCGGTGAAGTAGCAGTCGATGGTTGACATCCAGAAGCTCACCGAACCCATGAACTGGTTAGCGGGGATGACATACTGTCCGGCCTCGTTCTTGGTGGCCTTGACCCACAGCTCGCTTACGCTGGAGTTGTAGTCGGCAGCCAGTCCCTGGATATAGGCATCGTCGCCGTCGAAGCCCACCTTCACCCAGAGCGTGAGTTCAGCAGGATCGTAATAGGGCTTCTCGCAGTCGGCGTGGAAGATATAGGTGTCGGTGGCCAGATCCTCGGGAACTACGACAGCCGTGGGTACATAGTCGGTGGGGTAGACCTCGATGCTGTTGAGCTGGGTATTGCCGGCGATGGTCACCACCACCTTCTTGGCCTCGCCCGTCCATACGTTACCCTCGAAGGTACCTGTGTCGGCGCTGTTGCCGGCATTCCACTTGCCATTGTTGAACACTATCTTCTTGATGACCTTGCCTAAGGGCACCTCGAAGGTCATCGTGCCGCTGTAGACGCGCAGCTGCGGACCATTGGCGGTGCTCCAGAAGCGGTTGGGCGTATTGGTGGTGCTGGGCGATACGGTCAGCGTCACGTTGCCAGCCTTAAACTGACGGTCTTCGGTGATGTCGCCGTCATGACTGTCGTTGGAGCAGGGCTCGTCAGTCATGGCATTGAAGTCGAAGGTTGCTTTCTCGTAAGGCTTGAGCTCAAACCAGAAGATCTCTGACTTGTTCTCCTCGCCGCCGCCGGTGTAGATGGTCTGCATGCCGATCTTGTTCCAAGTGCTGAAGTCGGCCTGCTTGATATGGATGTAGTTGTAGAAGAACCACTCATTGTCGGTGAAACCATAGGGGAAGACGGTCATGGCTTCCTCGAGGGTAGGATAGTCGGCGGGATCGAAAGTGATGGGAGCGATCTCCTGCTCGATATCCTTGAAGAACTGGAAGCTGAGCTTGCCCGATACCACAGCATTGCCATCGACGTCGACAGTAGGCACGGTGAACATCAAGATAGGTCCGGTGGTGCCGTCGTAGATCTGACTGATGTTGGGTGTGGCAGGCGTGGCGGCCTTCTCGATCACCTTGGTGAGGACGGGATCGTTGTAGACATCGCCCTTGTAGTTCCTGATAGCCTCGCGGATATAGATTTCGCCCTGGGCTGTCATCTTGCCGGCTTCGGCATCGTATGTGAAGACCACCTCCTCGCTGCGGAGGTAGAACTCGTAGTGGGTGTAGGAGTCAGCGTCGTAAGGACCGAAGTACTGGTCACCGGGGAAGGTGATGGTGCTGCCATCGAGTGTGCCCTTGATCCATGTCTCGGGCAGATAGTGGCAGAGTCCCTGGAGATAGACATCGTTGCCGTCGAAGCCGATGTTCACGTAGCCCGAGACGGGTTCGCCGAAATTGTTCATGGCGCTGATGGCCCATTCGTCAGTCTCCAGTCCCTCGGGAGCGACCACCGGTTGCGGTCCGGTAGGACCATTCTTGCTGAAAACGGCCATCACCCAGTAGCAATAAGGAGAAATTACAGTAGCCGAGCTGTTTTCCAAGATGTATCTGGTGACTGCTTTTAATACACCTTCTTCGGCATCGTAGTTGAATACGACGTCGGTCAACGTCTCAGTATCGTCGGAGCCACAGATGTATTCAGCTCCATACTCATCCTCGCCTACAAACTGGCCACTGGCGAAGGTGGCAGTGGTGCCGCTGATAGTTCCCTTGATCCAGCCTTCCTCAAACCAGTAGGCCAAGCCCTGGATATAGATGTCGGTACCGTCGATGGCGACCTGGATGTTCGGGTTCATGGCCATTGTGCCGGATGCTGTGTTCACGTAGAGCACGCCGTCGGTGTTGTACCATGTCTCCACGGTGGCCGTTGTCGGAGGTGTCACCAGCTCGCTCTCGCTGGCGGCACGTGGAGCCCTGTTGATGGCGGGCTGCGATGTGCGGACAATGCCCTTGATTGCTGTACTTGGGTTGCTCACCGTTCCCTGCCAAGGACGCGGACCAAGCCCCTTTTGCGCGAATGCCGTCACACTCATCAGTACAACGAGCATGGTGAGAAGAGTAAATCTTTTCATACGCTTTGTTAATGATCTAGTTAAATGATGAATAAATTAGGTTGTTATGCTTTGCAATGGTTTATAGGGGGCCGAACTCCGTCTGGCCGTTGGAGCTGGTCGCAGCAGGCCTTCTGGCCGTACGTCTAGGCTCTATGGGACAGGTGAAATCCTTCAGCAACGGTTTCGGGTTTTTGGCATCGAAGGCCGGAGTATCAGGAAGAATGTGTTGGCTGAGTCCCAGACCGAGGTCCTTGATGGCCTGCACGATGCCCAGTGAGAAGAGATATGCTCCGTAGTTGTCGGTATGCGTGCCGTCGGCATAGACTGCGAGTGCATCCTTGCCGAGGGCAGTGATGATGTCGCGACTCATTCCCCAGAGGTCGACAAAGGCACACTCACCCAGCTCGGCTCCACGGCGAGCATTCTTGCCGTAGGGTGTCATCAGCTCAGTGGCAGTGGCTGTCCTTCTGTCGATCTTGGTCATGGGCGAGACGATGACTGGTATCATCCCGTGTCGCTTGGCCTCAAGAGCCATCGTTGCCAGCCCCCATACGTAGTCTTTCTCCGGATCGGAATGCGTGCGCACCCAGTCGCCGGCATGGTCATCAGCATCCCACATCGGGTCGTGGCCGCGCGACTTCTCATCGTTGGTGCCCAACTGAATGAGCAGGTAGTCGCCGGGCTTGGCGCTCTCCATAATCTTGTCCCAGCGCCGTCCGAAGCGGAATCCCTTGATGGTCATGCCGCTCTCAGCATGGTTGGCCACGATCACGTTGGAGTCGAACCAGCGGGGCAGATACTGTCCCCAGGCACCACCGCCCTGCTGGTCAGTCACGGTGGAGTCGCCGATAACGAAGACGGTCACCACATCCTCTCCAGCTGGCTCAATCTCGACGGCACAGACGGCAGGAGCGCTGTCGTAGAACTGCAGGGTGAGCTTGTCGTCCCAGGTGTAGGTCTTGACGATGCCCGTGCCATAGTCCAGCTCGCGTGAGTTGAGCTTGATCTCATTGCCCTTGGAGAGCTCCGGTGTGCGGACGTTGACGCCGAATGTGACGGTCATCACTTCTCCCTTGCCCGTGCTGAGACTCTCCTTCATCAGACGACGAACTTCCGACTTGACCGTGGTGCAAGAAGTGCCTTGGGTATCTCCGAGCGTAAGCGTCACCTTATAGTTTCCTTCAGGGAGCTTCACCGAAAAGAGTATGGGCGATGTTGACGTGACAAAGTCCTTTGTCAGGTCCGTTCCTTTCTTTCGCACTACGTCCACGGGAGCAGAGGAAGGTTCGAAACCATAGCCGCGTTCAGCATCGTAGGTCATCGCTGATGTGACGGCCTGGAAACCCTCGGCAGCCTCTGCGGAGCCGAAGTCAAATCGGTAGGTTTGTGCATGCGATGCCACCGAAATGGTCAGCGCAGCAGCTAAAACATATAGGAGCTTTTTCATCATCTTTGATACTTCTTTTGGGTTAATCCTATTTTGGGATGTCTTGGCGATGCAAAGATACTAACTTTTTTCAAACCAAACCTGCGACCGATTGTTAAATAAGCCTAATAGGGAGGCACAAACTTGTGGCTTTCTCCCGATAACTACAAAGAAATGAGTACCTTTGCAGGCAGAATTGAAAATCGAAATAATTGTAAACCGTAAATTTATGTACACACGTTTGACCGCTGCTGAGGCAGCAGCGATGATTAAGAATGGTGATCATATCGCCATGAGTGGCTTTACACCGGCTGGTGTGGCCAAGGCAACGACAAAGGAGCTGGCAAAGTATGCCATCGCCGAGCATGAGGCTGGTCGCGAGTTCAAGGTGGCTATCTTTACCGGTGCCTCCACAGGACAGAGCACCGATGGTGATCTGGCTAATGCTCAGGCCATCCTCTACCGTGCTCCCTACACCACGAACCCCGACTTCCGCAAGCATGTGAACCTGGGTGAGATTCCCTACAACGACCTACACCTGAGTCACATGGCACAGGAGCTGCGCTATGGATTCTACGGCGACGTGGACTGGGCCATCCTCGAGGTGTGCGACATCGAGGAGGTGGGCAACGACTATCACGTCTATCTGACCGCTGCAGGAGGCATCTCGCCCACGGCAGCCCGTCTGGCCAAGAAAGTGATCCTCGAGCTCAACTCGTTCCACAATCCCAATGCCAAGTTCATTCACGACGTGTATGAGCCGCTCGATCCTCCTTACCGCAAGCCTATTCCCATCTTCAAGGTCAGCGATCGCATCGGCGTGCCCTATGTGTCGATTCCGAAGGAAAAGGTGGTGGGTGTTGTCGAATGCAACATTCCCGATGAGGCTCGTGCCTTCAAGGACAACGACCCCGTGACCGACAAGATTGGCTACCTCACCGCTGAGTTCCTGGTTGATGAGCTGCACAAGGGCCGTATTCCTAAGGAGTTTCTGCCGCTGCAGAGTGGTGTAGGCTCGACAGCCAATGCCATCCTCGGCGCTCTGGGCGAGGACAAGCACGTGCCCGACTTCAACATCTATACCGAGGTTATCCAGAATGCCGTCATCGACATGATGCTTTCTGGCCGTGTGAAGGATGCCTCAGCCTGCTCGCTCACCGTCTCGAACGACTGCCTGATGCAGGTCTACGACAATATGGACTACATGAAGCATCACCTGACGCTGCGCCAGAGTGAGATCTCTAACCATCCCGCCGTCATCCGTCGTCTGGGTGTCATTGCCATCAACACGGCTATCGAGGTCGACATCTATGGTAATGCAAACTCAACGCATATCAGCGGTACGAAGATGATGAATGGTATCGGTGGCTCGGGCGACTTCATCCGCAATGCCTACCTGAGCATCTTCACCTGCCCGTCAGTGGCTAAGGGAGGACTCATCTCCAGCGTCGTGCCTTTCGTCACCCACCAGGATTCCTCGGAGCACGATGTCAATATCATCGTTACGGAGCAGGGTATTGCCGACCTTCGTGGCAAGAGCCCCATGCAGCGTGCACAGACCATCATCGAAAACTGCGCACATCCCGACTACAAGCAGTTGCTGTGGGATTACCTGAAGCTGGGTACGGGCGGACATACCCGCCACTGTCTCACTGCCGCCTTCGCCATGCACGATACGCTGGCACGCAAAGGCGACATGCACCTGACGGACTTCTCGGAGTATGTGAAGTAATTTCCCGGGGTATCCGGACATTCCGGAGTATCCGGTTTTTCCTGGATTTTCCGGGCTGCCTAAAAGGGCACTATCGAAGAAAAGAACAAACGCTCACCCGTGAGCGGATCATCAAAAGCCAGCTCGGCGGCATGCAGACACAGCCGCCGGGCTGGTTTGCCGTATAGGCGGTCGCCGACGATGGGTGCACCTAGTCCCAGCTCATGGGCACAATGCATGCGCAGCTGATGAGTGCGGCCTGTGTGGGGTGTGAGCGACAGTCGCACATATTCGCCCTCATGAGCCAGCACCTCGTAGTTGGTGATGGCTTCCTTGCCGTGCTCGAAATCTACGATTTGTCGCGGGCGGTCCATGATGTCAGGACGCAGGGGCAGGCTGATGGTGCCTTTCTTGCTAATAGGGAGCTCTTCTTTTGAGTGTGGAGCAACCAGTGCGATATATCTTTTAGATAATGTACGTGCGAGGAACTGCCGCTGCAGTTGGTGGTAGGCCTCGTGGTTGAGCGCCACCACCATCAGTCCGCTGGTGTCCTGATCTAACCGATGAACCATGCATACCTCAGGATAGACTCTCTGAAGGAGACTCTCGACCGACTCCTCGTCCGTACGTCCTGGCACACTGAGCAGACCGGCCGGTTTGTTGATGACAAGGTAAGAAGATGAAGAGTGGAGGATGGAAAAAGGATAGTTGGCTGGCGCATCCCCTTCAGCACACAGCTTTTCAGAATCCCATCTTTCCTCCTTCCACTTTCCACTTTCCACTTTCCACTTTTCTCTTTCCTCTTCCAGCATCCATTCGAGGATAGGCTTGCACTTACCGCGACATGCCGTGTAGAACTGACCTTCATGACGTATTTCCTGCTTGGGCGACCGTCCCTGCCAAAACTCGGCAATGGCCAGCGGTCGTAGCTCGTGGCTGAAAGCATATTGCAACAGCTTGGGAGCGCAGCATTCACCGGCACCTGAAGGTGGTGTGCGCTGGGGTGTGTTGAGAAAGATGTCGGTCAGCGTACGACGTTCGCCACGGTCGTTCAGCATTACGAAATGGTCGAAAAGCCAGCGCTGCAAAGCATCAGAGCGACGATGACGTTCCTCCTTTAGCGTGGCAATAGCCTCCTCTGCCTCCTTCAATGGCTTTTCAGCTTCGTATATCTGTTCGGCCCAGCGTTTCTTTATTCTGCGCAGCTCTGCCTTCTGAAACTGACTCTCACGGATGAGTGCGGCCTCATCCGCTTCACCACGCTGAGCATCGCGTCGTGCCTTCGCCTCAGCCATCAGTCGCTTATAGGCATTGATCTCTTGTTCGGCCTCTGTCTGAAGGCGTCGCAGTTCGTCCTCATCCAAATGCCTCTCCAACTCTGCTATCCTGTGGTTCAAGGCTGAGATGGCGGCTTCCTCTTGTTTGAAGTATCCGTCGGGCTGCAGATAGTCGAACACGGCGGGCACGAACCACGGCCAGTCGGCTCTGCCACCCAGCTGCCCGCTATATGCTGCCAGGAATCCCAGCTCGCCCTCTTTCGACAGGCACACCAGCACGCCCAGCATCTTCCCTTCGTCAACCTCGTCCTTCAGCGGACTCCGCTCCAGGTATTCGCGCACCAGCCTGGCCGCCTCCACGCATAGCGGATGCGGCTCGTAGCAAAGCGGGTTGTTCAGTCGCTCTGGCAGTTCGCAGCTTTGCTCTAATCTATGAAACACTTCTTCCATCACTGCAAAGGTACGAATAAGTGAGCGGAAAGCCAAAGGAAAACTTGTTTTTCTTTGCTTTCCCGAACGAAAGTACATTCGACCACTCAGGTCAAAGGTACAAATAAGTGAGCGGAAAGCAGTTATTGATAAGTTTAATAATGTTAAATGTAAAGGCAATTCTTTGGCAGGCTGAAATATTCTTTTTACTTTTGACCTCGATGGAAACAAAACTAGCAAGAATCGTGGTGATGACGGGCCTGATGCTCGCATCGCTTGTGGCTCGAGGACAGGACGTGGAAGGTTGGAAACTTGTGTGGAGCGACGAGTTCAGCCGCGACGGCCGGCCCGACAGCACGACATGGAACTATGAGCGTGGCTTCGTGCGCAATCAGGAAGCACAATGGTATCAGGAAGCAAATGCCTGGCAGGAAGATGGCTTGCTGATTATCGAGGCGCGTCGTGAGCATCGTCCTAATCCTACCTATGAAGAAGGCAGCCGGAATTGGGGTCGTCAGCGTCCCAATATCGACTATACCTCAGCCTGCCTGACTACGATGGGCAAGCGCGAGTTCCTTTATGGACGGTTGGAGGTGATGGCACGCATACCTACGGCTGGCGGCTCGTGGCCTGCCATCTGGACGCTGGGTCGAGGCATGCCTTGGCCTTCATGCGGAGAAGTGGACGTGATGGAATACTATCGCATCGGAGGCAAACCTCATATCCTGGCAAACGTGGCTTGGGGCAGCGACAGACAGTATGATGCCGTGTGGAACAGCCGGAAGGTGCCTTTCACTCATTTCACCCAGCGCGACAGCACGTGGGCACAGCGTTTCCATATATGGCGGATGGACTGGGACGAGCAGAGCATACGCCTCTATTTGGACGATGAGCTGCTGAACGAAGTTCCGCTGAGTACGACCATAAATGGCAGTATTGGACGTCACACCAATCCCTTCACCCGCCCGCAGTATATCCTGCTCAATCTGGCGCTGGGCGGACAGAATGGAGGTAAGATAGATGACGAGGCACTGCCCATGCGCTATGAGATAGACTACGTGCGCATCTACGAGAAGACAGATCCATGACCACTCCACTGGGACCAACGACTGAAAGCCAGCGCTACCTCATCCTCGACCTGCTACGAGGGTTGGCGCTGATGGGAATTGCACTGGCTAATTTCCCTGAGTTTGCGCTGTGGACCTTCCTCAGCAGTGACGAGCAGGCTGCGATGGCAACGGCAGACGTAGATAAGACGGTGCGCTTCCTGCTGTATATGCTGGTTGACGGAAAGTTCTACTCTATCTTCTCGGTGCTCTTCGGCGTTGGCTTCTCGCTTATCTTGGTGCGTCGCGGTTGTCGCCTCTTCGTGCGCCGCATGCTGATACTTGCTATTATCGGTCTGCTTCATCTGCTCTTCATCTGGAGTGGTGACATCCTGTTTCTATATGCTATTGGCGGACTGATTCTTACGCTGTTCATTAAAGTGTCGGACAGGCTTTTGTTCCTGTTGGCCTTACTGTTTATCATGGTGCCTGTGGGACTCGACGCACTGACCGAGTTTGCAGGTGTCGACTTCGCCGGACCTTTCTATGATGCATGGTGGCGGGCTGCCGGTGAACGAGGTATTACCGAAGAGAACTTTGCCTCATGGTTGCGTGATGCCGACAGCTACAGCCAGATGTTCGACTTCCTCGTGCAGGGGGCTTACGAACGGATGTGGGAGTTTGTGGACGGCCATCGGCTGCCGAAGGTGGTGGGGCTGTTTGTTCTAGGTTATCTCATTGGTAAGAACCGCCTCTTTGCCCGGCTGGAGGAGTTGCCGCTGCGGTCACTGTTCGGCTGGACGATGGCATGGGGACTGCCTCTGTCGGCACTCTATGCCTGGAGCGCTACGCAGGGACATCCTTGGGGCCTCACCGTTCATTCGCTGCTCTATGCCGTGAGTGTCGTACCCTTTGCTGCAGCTTATGTTGCAGGCATCTGCCTGTTCTACCAGCGTCATAGCGAAGTGAAAGCTTTTTCCTGGCTTGCCGCCCCCGGGCGTATGGCATTGACGTGCTATATCACACATTCACTCACCGGCATCTTCCTGTTCTATGGCCTGGGACTTGGCCTGGGCACATCGTTCGGTCTCGTCTATATTGAGCTCACGGCTCTGCTGGTCTTTGTCCTGCAGATAGTGTGCTGCCTCGGCTGGCTGCGTTTCTTCACCTTCGGTCCTTTGGAGTGGCTGTGGCGCATGCTCACCTATGGCCGCCACTTCCCCATCCGACGGCGCTGAGTGTACTGCCTGGCAGCCTTCTGTGATTTTCTTTTTGTAGTAAATTTGGTGGTTTCACAGAAAAAGTGTATCTTTGCAATCGATATCATTAACAAGAAAGAATAGTTATGGCAAAAGTGTATGTTTTTCTGGCCGACGGCTTTGAGGATGTCGAGGCCCTGATTCCTGTCGATGTGCTGCGTCGCGGCGGGCAGGATGTGGTGACGGTGAGCGTGATGGACGATTCGCAGACGGTGGAGTCGGCCCACGGAGTGACAATGATAGCCGATACGTGGATTGGCGACTGTGACCTGACGGACGCAGACCTCTTGCTGCTGCCAGGAGGCATGCCCGGAGCTAGCAATCTCTATGCTTGCGAACCGTTGCGTCAGGCACTTGTCAACCAGCAGGAGGAAGGAAAGATGATTGCTGCCATCTGTGCCTCGCCCGCAATAGTGCTGGGGCAGATGGGACTATTGCAGGGGTACAGGGCTACGTGCTATCCCGGCTTCGAGCAGTTGCTCAGCGGAGCCGAATATACGGGTGAGCTGTGCACCGTCGACGGGAACATCATTACGGGTGAGGGTCCTGCCGCTGCATTCCCCTTTGCCTATGCGCTGCTGGCCATTCTTCAGGACGAGGCTACGGCACAGCAGATTGCCGATGGTATGCGTTATACCCATCTTATGGCAGAAGGACGATAAAGAGTAGCCGACAAGCTTCAACAAGAGTGCAGTTGGGGTATGGCAGGCAACAGGTTTCCTAACAGTAAGTTACAGACCCCAACCCTGCCCCTCCCCTTGAAGGGAGGGGAGTTGGTTACCTGCGAATAATCCAGGAGGGACTTACTTATAAATAAGAGTGGTGATGCGCTCTGGAGCGAAGAGCTGACGGGCTACAGATAGGAGATCTTCGGCTGTCAGACCTTTGATATGCGCCATGATGTCGTCAAGGGTGCGTCCGTGGCCCGTGTGGAGGAAGGTGCGGGCATAGTCGAGACTATACTGCTCGCGGTTGTCGCAGGCGATGGCCAGCTGTCCTTGCAACTGGCGCTTGGCAGCAACGATGCGGGTAGTGGTTATTGGCTGACACATCACGTGGTTGAGTTCGTGGCGCACCAGCTGACAACAACTTTTGATGTCGGACGGATCGCATCCGAAGTAGACAGACCACATTCCTGTGTCGCTGTAGCACACCATAGAGCTTTCTACGGAATAGACCAGCCCGCGACGCTCGCGCAGCGAGAGGTTGAGCCGTGAGTTCATGCCGGGTCCTCCCAGGATATTGTTCAGCAGGTAGAGCGCCCAGCGACGGTCGTCATTAGCATCGAAGGCCTGTGTGCCCATCATCACATGTGCTTGGTGAGTGCCGCGATTGCGGACGATAAGTTCACCTTTTTTCCCTTCCCAAGGTCGCGGCGACTGATTCGGCGCTTTCCTTGTATGCAGCTTTTCCCGGTTTTGCGTCTCAGCGTATGTCGCCCACGGTTCATCCTTCATCCCTCCAGAGACAAAGAGCACGGAATTCTCAGGACGATACCATTTGGATGTGAAGCGGCGGGCATCTTCGCTGGTATACGAGCGTACCTGCGAGGTGGTGCCGAGGATGTTGTGTCCCAGGGGATGACCCTCGAAAAGGATGTTTTCGAACTCGTCGTAGATAAGCTCGGCTGGCGAATCTTCATAGCTCTCGATTTCGTCGCACACCACTTCACACTCTTTCTCTACCTCTTGCTGAGGATAGACGCTATGGAAGACGATATCGGTCAGCACATCGATGGCTTTGTAGAGATGATCGCGATGTATGGCACAGTAGAATACGGTGTCTTCCTTGTTGGTGAAAGCATTGAGTTCACCTCCTAGTCCCTCGATGGCATTGATAATCTGAACGGCACTATACTTCTCAGTACCTTTGAAGGTGAGATGCTCGCAGAAGTGTGCCAGTCCTTGTTCGTTGGGTGCTTCATTGCGGGTGCCCGCATGCAGGGCAATGCCGCAATATACTACGGGCGATTCAGAGGGCAAATAGACAACGCGCTGTCCAAAAGGAATATAGAAACTATATGGGGCCATTTTCAGTCTTTAGAGCTTTGATATATTGGTAGAGTTTATTGTAGAAAGGATGTCGCGTCAGCGTGTGGCGGTCGCCGAGGATGATGACTTTCATGCGAGCACGAGTGATGGCCACGTTCATGCGTCGCAGGTCGCGCAGGAAGCCTATCTTGCCCTCTTCGTTAGAGCGGACGAGCGAGATGACGATAATGTCGCGTTCCTGACCTTGAAAACCGTCGACGGTGTTGATGGCGATCAGTCGGCGGAAGGGCTTGAAGAACTCGTTCTTGCGCAGCAGTTGTCGGAGCAGCTGCACCTGTGCGCGATAGGGTGAGATGATGCCCACATCGAGTCGCTCTTTCAGGATACGCTCCCTGCCAATCATTTCGAAGTAGGCCTGCAGCGCGAGCAGGGTGAGGTGGGCTTCGGCGACATTGCTGATGGAAGCCCCCTCTACTGCCCCCGAGGAGGTTTCATTACCTCTTCTCTCACGGGTAGGGTGTATCGTGCCCTCCTCGGTGAGCGAAGGGAGGGGCTCTATCCAGGTCATCGGCAGATCGAGGTCGAGGATGCTGCGATGCTTTACCTGTGGTGCAGCCACCATGAGGTTGTTGTAGAACCAGTCGCTGGAGAATCGCATGATGTCCTCGTGCATGCGATACTGCATGCGCAGCAGGGTCACCACCTCGGGCTTCTGGTCGGCAATGCGCTCCATGAGCGTGCGCCCCAGTCCTCCCTTCAGCGCCTCATAGCATTTCACCGTAGGGGGCAGCTGGCAATGATCGCCTGCAAAGATGACCCTGCCGGCACGACGGATGGGAATCCAGCAGGCAGCTTCGAGCGCCTGTGCAGCTTCGTCGATAAAGAGCGTGCCGAACTTCTGCCCGTCGAGCAGGCGGTTGGCACTGCCCACGAGCGTGGAAGCGATGACGTGTGCCGAGCTGAACAACTCATGATTGATGCGTATCTCCAACTCTGTGGCCCGACTCTTCAGTCGGTCCATCTTCTGATGCCAGTTGTCGCTGCGCTTGTGTTGTGAGCGCAACTCACGGATAGCCTTGCGGATGGCCCACAGCTGCGGATAGTCGGGATGAGCCTCGAATCGGCGTTCGTAGGTGAACGAGAGCATCTTGTCGTCGACGCGAGTAGGGTTGCCGATGCGCAGCACGTTGAGCCCTCGGTCGACGAGCTTCTCTGAGATCCAGTCGACGGCCATATTGCTCTGCGCACACACCAGCACCTGCGGCTCACGGCGCAGCGTCTCGTAGATAGCTTCTACCAGCGTAGTAGTCTTGCCAGTGCCGGGAGGACCGTGAACCACTGCCACATCCTTAGCCCTGAGCACCTCGTTGACGGCATGCTCCTGTGTGGGGTTGAGGTAGTCGAAGCCCATATCCGGGAAAGAGTAAGTCTCAGCTTTCTGACGCGAGTAGAACAAGTCGCGCAGATAGCCCAAGCGCCCTTTGGCACGCATGGTGCGATCGAGTGCTTCGAACATCAGCCGATAGCTTGTCTCATCGAAGAAGAGCATCACTCCCAACTGACCATCGGTCACTTGAAGGTCGGCGAGCGGAGCATTGTCGGCTACGGCCACCACCATACGGTCGCCGTCGACGTAGCTTACTGTGCCGGTGAAGAGTAGACCCACCCCCAGCCCCTCCCTAGAGGGAGGGGAGGAAACACCATTTTCTGTCCTTTTGCCTTTAGGGGTAGTAGCAGTAACTGCTCCCCTCCCTGCAGGGAGGGGCTGGGGGTGGGTCTTGAAGAACTGAACGGGTCGTCCGAACTCGAAGTTGTGGTCGGCAGCCTCTTCATCATCCTCTGCGACGTTCTGACGGAACACCTCCACACAGAGCTGATTGAGCGAGTTATAATAGCTGCGCCCTACGCTCAGCGGCATCCAGGCATCACGACGAGCCACGAGACGCTCCATGCCCTGCATCTGTTGCTGCTGCTGGAACGCCTCCTTCTCGGCGTCATACTCCATCTGCAGGAGCATGCGCTGCCGCTGTAGCTCAAGAATGGGAGATGTCTGCTCACTCATTTTTCATCTCTCACGGCTGTCATCTCAGTTTCGAAGTCAATGGATTGCGTATGCCCTGATAAGCACGGAGATACACCTTTGCCGAACCGAACGACAGGTTCATGTCGAGACGGACAGGCATGTGGTTGTCGTCGTCGGTGATGAAGAACTTGATGAGCTCCGTCTCCTTGCCGTCCTCACGCTCGATGAACGAGAAGACGAGACAACGGAATTTCTCGCTGGTGCCCTCGATCTTGTAGTTCTCCTTGCCGCGATAGATCAGCCAGGAGTCGGAACGATGCTTGGCATCGGTGATGGGCATAGGCAGGATGTCGCCTTTCTTCATCTTCGAAGCGTCGAAGTTGCGGGCACGCAGGAAGATGCTCATCATGTCGTAGAGGCACTCGTCGTAGGATTTCTCCTGCCACTGGTGCTCGCCGTGACGATTGATGCGGTGCATCTTCACCTTCGAGTATCCGTTGGGATAGGTGTACCACAGCTCATCGACATAGTAGCGCTTGCCTTCGAGGGCTCCCTTGCGATAATAGAGCGGTGAGAGGTCGCTGACACTGCAATAAGAGGTGAGTGTGTCGCGCATGACGAACACGCCGTCGAGCTTGTCGTTGCCCTTGGTGATGAGGCTGGTGCGATAAGCCGGCATACCGTTGTAGGTAGACATCACCGTCGACATCGACGCTGCCCCCACCTTCACCCAGACGAACTGCCAGTTGAAGTAGAGGTCGTAGGCCAGGAACTCGCCGGCCTTGAATGCTTTATTCTCAATTCCGCAGTTTGACTGCGCCTTGATGCTCAGCGGGAGCAAAGCAAAAAGGATAATTGCCAGTTTCTTCATTGTCGTAAATGTATTTAAGTTTACATGTTGATTCCTTGTCCTTTCAGGTATTCCTTACCCAGCTGCTTGGCACGCTCCAGGTTGCGGTTCTTCAGCTTCTTGGCCTGGTCGGGCTTCTGCTTGATGAGCTTCTGGGGCTTCTGTTTGAAGAGGGGTACGGCGTTCAGGTTCCATCGTCGCTTCACATCCCACTTTGCCTTGCATTCCACCTCTTCATTGAAGTAATAGACAGGCTCAGGCTGCAGGCCTAGGTCGTAGGCGCCTGTGTCCCACTGGCCGTTGCCGTTCATATCGCAGTAGGCCTTCAGATAGTAGGTGGCGGCCTTCAGGTAGGTGAACTCGGCCTTGCCGTCCTTGGCGATGCCTTCGCGAAGCAGTTTGCCGGAGCTGTCGAGGACCTGCACGATGATTACTGCTGCGGTGTCGGCGCTGGTGATGGGCGAGCCGCTGATGTCGACGCTGAGCGTGCTGAACTCATCGGGCCCGCTCACCTTGATGCCTTGCTTGATGCCTTTGTTCACCAGCTGATAGATGGTCTCGAAGGCAGCGGAGTCGATCTCTAGGCTGTATTCCGTATTGGGTTTCCACTCTGCCACCAGCTCATAGGAGCGTGTCGACAGCTGGCGCAGCTCGTGGGGAGTGCGGTACCAGAGCGTGTCGACCTGGGAGTAGAGGTGCACCATCGACGTATCACACTTGGCCAGCGGCACAGGCACTTCGAGGCGAACCTTGTCGAGGGGCGTCATCTGACCGCCGGGTTGAATCTTCACCTCGAGGAACTTCTGGGGCATGATGCTGTCGTAGGGCTGATCGCGCTTCTTGCGCTTCTCCTGCTCCTTCTGCCATTTCTCAAACTCCTTCTGCTTGTCCTTCAGCCGCTTCTCGTAGGGTACCTTCGCGAGGAAGGTGATGGTGTCGAGCGTCTCGGTGAGGTTGCCCAGGGTGTCGGTGCCCATGAAGCGCAGCTCGGCCTGCAGCGTGTCGATGTTGGATACGAGGGTATCGGTGATCCAGTAGAAGATCGTGTCGCGGCGCTCGGATGCTTCCACCCTGCAGTATTTCTCCCAGCTGAAGTGAATGCCCTTGAGCTGAGGAAGTGAGTCGTGGCCGTAGCTGAAGTAGAGTCCCAGCTTCTCAGGTGTCTGACGCTCCGACTTCACCAGGAAACGGTCGGTCTGCGGCTCCTGGAACGAGCGCAGCGTGATGTCGTCGGGCAGGAAGTGGGTGTAGGGCACCTGCAGGATATTGTTGATGTGCAGCGAGTCGCGCCAGATGGTGTCCTGACGGGTGTCGGGTTTCCACGATGGTATGACCTCTTCGTTCGAGAAAGCCACAGCCTCGCTCTTCTGTCCGAAGACGAAGTCGCCGTCGGCATCGTTCAAGCCGAAGACCCGATAGCTGCCTTTGGCCACGCCCTTGATGGTGAACTTGCCGGCGCCGTTGGTGCGCGAGACACGCATCATGGCCTCCTTGTGGAACGCGCTGTCGGGAGCGTCGTAGGGATAGAGGCCGACGAGCATGCCCTTCACGGGCTCCAGGTCCTCGGCGTTGAGCACATAGCCCGACACCTCGAGCGTGTCGATATGGTCACCTGTGGAGAAGCTGAAGGTGTAGTTGCCCATCGGGTTGCCCTCGTTGTTGTCGGTGATGGCATCGCTGAAGTCTACGGTATAGGTGGTGTTCTCCTTCAGCGAGTCCTTCAGTTCTACGATGATGCGCTTGCCCTGAGCCTTGATTTCGGCCTGCTCCAGCTGTGGAGGCGATACGATGACCTTCTCCTGTGCGTTCTCTATCTTGATGAACTCGTTGAAGTTGATGGTGACCTTCTTGCCCGTTACGTTGACACCTCCGTCGGCCGGCGACGAGCTCACGACGTAGGGCGGTGTATCGTCGTACCATCCTCCGTCGGGGCTGCCCATGCGGGCGCAACTGGTGAAGATGAGAGATGAGAAATGAGAGATGAGAAATGCCGCTGCCAGCATTCCTTTCCCCTTTGTTATGTTCTTAACGACGCTTATCACGGCGCCGATCCATTTCTCATTTCTCATTTTTCATTTCTCATTTAAAAGAAGCAGCTCCTCGATATGCTCCCTCGAATTGCTCAGGCGAGGCACCTTGTGCTGGCCGCCCAGCTTGCCCTTTGACTTCAGCCAGTCGTTGAACAGGCCTGGACGGGCCACGACCACCTCCAGGTGCTGCAGGGTGATGTCCTTGTAGCGCTTGGCTTCGTAGTCGCTGTTCACCTCCTGCAGACGGGCGTCGAGCAGACGGGCAAAGTACTGCAGGTCGTCGGGAGGAGTAGAGAACTCGATGAGCCACTGGTGGCGGCACTTCGCGTTGGCATCCATAAACACAGGCGCTGCCGTATATTCCAGCACCTGGGCACCCGTCTGCTGGCAGGCATAGCTCAGCCCCTGCTCGGCATTGTCGACGATGAGCTCCTCGCCGAAGGCATTGATGAAGCTCTTGGTGCGTCCGGAGATGATGAACTTGTAGGGATTGGTCGAAGTGAACTGCACGGTGTCGCCTATCATATAGCGCCACAGACCGCACGACGTAGAGATAATCATGGCGTAGTTCTTGCCCTTCTCCACACCCCAGAGCGGCACGATCTGATCGCTGCCCATCTCCTGGAACTCGTAGAAGCAGTCGTAGTCGAGCATCAGCAGCATCGACTTGTCGCTGGGGTCATCCTGTATGCCGAAGAATCCCTCGCTGGCGTTGTAGGTCTCCATGTAGTGCATCTTCGACGAGGTGATAAGCTGCTGGTACTGCTCACGATAGGGAGTGAAGGCCACACCTCCGTGGAAGAACACTTCCAGGTTGGGCCACACCTCCTCCAGATGCTTCTTGCCCGAGAGCTCCATCACGCGGTTGAGCACGGAGAGCATCCATGAGGGCACGCCCGAGAGGTTGGTCACGTTCTTCGTCATCGCTTCGCGGGCAATGCGGTCGCGCTTCACCTCGAAGTCGCTCAGCAGGGCAGTCTCCTTAGAAGGTACGCGCATGAGGTTCACCAGCGGATTGATGTTCTCGATGAGGATGGCGCTGAGGTCGCCCACCAGCGAGTCGGGCAGGTCGTAGTTAGGCTGATGGCTTCCTCCCAGTATCAGGCCCTTGCCGTCGAACATGCGGCTCTCAGGATTATTCCTCAGATAGATAGCCACCACGTCGGCACCGCCTTTATAGTGGAGGCGCTTCAGACCTTCCTTCGAAACGGGGATGAACTTCGACTTGTCGTTCGTCGTGCCGCTCGACTTGGCATACCATTTCACGCGTCCAGGCCAGAGGATGTCCTCTTCGCCGTGTCGCATGCGGTCGATCTGTCCCTTCAGCTCTTCGTAGCTATTGACAGGATTGTTGTGCACGAAGTCCTCATAGGTCTTCATGTCGCCAAAGCGGTGGTAGCGCCCGTACTCAGTGTCCTTGGCGCGCTCGATGAGTCGCGACAGCACTTCGTGCTGCAGCTCCTCGGCCTCGCTGTTGTGGCGTTCCAACTCATGCCATCGTGACGAGAATAGATGTCTGGCTATTCCTGTTATGCTCATTTCTGTCAGTTTCTTTTTTCAAATTTGACTGCAAAGGTAGCTGAAAGTTTTGGAATAATCGCAGCTTTTACTTTTTTTTAGCAGTATACAAGGGTTTTTTGCGCCAAAGCATTTTTCAGTAAAGACCACGGTGCATGAGATAAGTTCCTATATATTCCTAACTTTGCAACGAAGAAAACGCTATAATATGACATATGTCATTGATTCTGCGTTTAAAGGGTAAAACGATATGTCATTCTTTCTCTATAAGAGACTTCAGTTTATCGACCAAGATATGGACTTTGGGAGCAAGTTCGTCGATGTTTTCTTTCGTAACCTGCTTAAAATCTTCATAATCACTGCTCTGGCGAAGGTTGAACATCTGCGAGATCAGGGCTCCGTCGTCAATGGTCAGGATGCCCGTTTTTACGTATAGAAGATTGATCTGAGCTACCAATCCCGCATGAGTCTTAACCTGTTTTTCGTTCTTGATGATTAAGGCAGAGGCCATATAATATATGGCATAATAGAGACGGTTGGCTGCAAGATTATACCACCCTTGAGCAGCCACCTTCTGTGCCTCTTCTAAAGTGGAATATGCTCTTTCGACTCTATATTCCACAATGGCTTTCCTGTCTTCTGCTGAAAGACTCATAGTGCGATGCCTTCAGTTGTTACATTATACTTGAACATTGTAGGCGGTGCTTGTTCCCATTCTTTCTGGGTATAGAGTGTGGGATTAATCTCTGCGCCATAGTCTAAACCTTTGTAATAAACGGAATAGCACAATCTCTTGTAGTCGTCGAGGTTGGTCTTTGCACGATCCACTATGACAAGCACATCCCAGTCGCTGTCCTCACGGGCATCGCCTCGTGCGCGCGAGCCATAAAGAATGATTTGCGCCGTAGGCTCTGATGCACGTATCGTGTCGCGAATCAGGCTGATAATCTGTGTTCTCTTGTCGTCGGACATATTGTATACCTCTTATCGGGAAGACTTATTCGGTGCAAAGATACGAAAAGAATTTGGAAACGCCAAAAGAAAGAGGAGGAAAATGTGAAAAGATGGAGTGAAACGGTCAAAAGTATAAGTGCCTACACCTGGTGTCGCTCGCTGCGGACGGAGCGGTCGTTAGTTACGGATGGAGCGTACGTTCGTCTGCGATAAAGCGTACGTCTGTTCGTAACGAGCGAGCTCTCCATTGCGGACGGGCAATCGCAAGATCGCATGGTGGCACTACCTATGCCTTCCGTCTGTACCTTGATGGCTTCCAGCTTATACCCGCACAGCCTTTACCTTACGACTACACAGCCTTTACCTTACGACTGCACGGCTTTTACCTTACGACTGCACGGCCTTTACCTTACGACTATATAGCCTACGGGATTGACTGCGGATTTTGCGCACATATCCCGCTAAAAAACAAGATTGTGACAATTGTGACAAATGACACCCTATTTTTTGCCTGTTTTGAATGCTGAATCGGGGGGTGATGCGACTGAGGCCAATTATTCAGTACGCGGTTTATGGCATTCTGATGAAGGAAAAAGCCCGATTCTGACGCTGAAAAGTGGTTTACTTGCAGGTAAAATGCAGTTAGAAGATGTATAATAGCAAATAACAATACTAATAATAATTACTAACATTATTAATTAATTTATTAATAATCAAATAGTTATATAATTCATTATATTCTTCTTCTCCCTCTCTTCAGCCTAAAATCATGTAGAATTTAATTGTCTAATTGTCACAATTGTCACACATTGTCTTTCGCTCCCTCGAAATACCCGGAAATACATGCTTTTATATTGCTAAATGCTGCTTCCAGACGGCTCCTGACCGAGCACTTTCGGCCATTTTGATGCTAAATGACGAGGAAAAAGCGCTTGTTTTTGAATTATCGAGGTCAAATATTTGGCGGAAAGGAAAATAATGGTTATTTTTGCAGTCACAAAAGGAAACGACGACCAAGATATGCCATCAACGACTCTCACCTTTGCCCTCTTCGGCAATGTCTACCAGCACGAGAAATCGGCAGCCGTGCGACAGGTGCTCGCCTGCCTGCAGGAACGTGGTGCGCGCATCCTGATAGAGGAGGAGTACTATGATTTCCTGTCCTGCTCGGAGCTTATCAACATCGCTGATGCCGAGACGTTCACGGGCAGCCAGTTCGAAGCCGATTTCGCCATCTCGATGGGAGGCGACGGTACGCTGCTGAAGACAGCCAGTCAGGTGCGCGAGAAGCAGATACCCATTCTGGGTGTGAACATGGGCCGCCTGGGATTCCTGGCCGATGTCAGTGCCGGCGATATCGAGCAGACGGTGGATGCGCTCCTGAAAGGCGACTATTCAGTGGAGAGCCGTGCCGTGATTCGTGTGGAGACCGATGGCGAACCCATCGACGACTATGCCTGTGCCCTCAACGATGTGGCCATCCTCAAGCGAGATACTGCATCGATGATTTCGATACGTGCCAGCATCGACGGTGACTATCTGACGACCTACCAGGCCGACGGACTCATTGTGTCGACGCCTACAGGATCGACGGCTTACTCGCTCTCCAACGGCGGTCCCATCATCGTGCCTCGTACAGGTGTGATGCTCTTGACAGCTGTCGCTCCCCATTCGCTGAACGTCAGGCCTATCGTCATTCCCGACTCGTCGACCATCGAACTGACGGTGAGCAGTCGCAGCCATACATTCCTAGTGGCTATCGACGGTCGCAGCTCGAAGATGCCTGAGGGCATCACGCTAAGGCTGAGCCGTGCCCCGTATATGCTGAAAGTAGTGAAACGTCCCGACAGCCGCTATTTCTCCACTTTGCGAGAGAAGCTGATGTGGGGAGCTGATGGAAGAAAATGAGCATGAAGAACTGGCTGAAGCTGCCCACTAGCCGCTATACCACACGGCAGATTGCCCGCTGGCTGTGGAAGGCCCTGCGAGGCAATCGTCTGCAGGCCTGCCTCAATGCCAGTGTCGGCCTGATAGGTGTGGCGCTGAGCCTGATGTCGGTATGGGCGATGCAGCGAGCCATCGATACGGCCTCTGGTGCGCGCGAAGGATCGATCTACTGGGCCATTGCCTTGATGGCGGTCATCATCCTGGCTGAGTTTGGAGTGGGCATCTCGCGCGTTTGGATTCGCAACATCCTCGGC
Organism: uncultured Prevotellaceae bacterium; assembly: GCA_900318685.1. Classification (GTDB taxonomy): domain Bacteria; phylum Bacteroidota; class Bacteroidia; order Bacteroidales; family Bacteroidaceae; genus Prevotella. The sequence goes on from ONLL01000036.1 coordinate 23,803, forward strand.
GTGAAGGCTCAGAACCGCATGCAGCAGCAGCTGGTGGCCCGTCTGCTGCGCTCGCAGTGGCAAGGGCGCGAGGCGATGCATAGCGGCGACATCATCAACCGTCTGGAAGAGGATGTGCGACAGGTGGTTACGTTCCTCACCGAGACCCTTCCCTCCGTTCTCTCCACGCTGGCCATGTTTTTCGGATCATTTTTCTATCTGCTCGATATGGACGTCGTGCTGGCCTGCATCACGGTGGGTATTCTGCCGCTCTTCGCAGCCATCAGCCGCATCTATATTGCCTACATGCGACGCTACTCACGAGAGGTGCGCCAGACCGACAGTAAGATCCAGGGACTCCTCACCGAGACCATGCAGCATCGCATGCTGGTGAAGACGATGGAGGCCGAGGACCAGATGCTGCGACGGCTCGACCGGACGCAGACCGTGCTCCGCCAGTGGGTGAGGAAGCGCACGAAGTTCAGCGTGATCAGTCACTTCTTCATCAACATAGGCTTCTCGCTGGGCTATCTCATTGCCTTCCTCTGGGGAGCCCTTCGCCTGCATGCCGGCACGCTGACCTTTGGCGGCATGACTGCCTTCCTGCAACTGGTGAACCGCATTCAAGGCCCTGCTCGCGACATCACCCGTCTGGCTCCGGCTTTCGTCAGTGTCTTCACGGCTACTGAGCGCCTGATGGAGCTCGAGGACAATCCTGAGGAAGAGCAGGGCGAGCCGCTGGCCGTAGCAGCGCCCTGTGGCATCAGTTTTGAGGGAGTGACGTTCTACTATGACGATGCCCAGCAGCAGCCTGTGGTGAAGGAGATGAACTACAACTTCGCGCCCGCCACATGTACGGCTGTTATGGGTCAGACGGGATCGGGAAAGACCACCCTCATCCGACTGCTCCTCTCGCTCGTCTATCCGAAGGAGGGACACATATTTATATATAACGACAAGGGCCGCAAGGAAGAGCTGTCGCCCCGTCATCGCTGCAACTTCGTCTATGTGCCTCAGGGAAACACATTGCTGAGCGGCACCCTGCGCGAGAACCTGCGGCTGGGTAATCCCGATGCCACTGATGAAGAGATGCTCGAAGCACTTCGGCTGGCTTGTGCCGACTTCATCGACGACCTGCCCGAAGGTCTCGACACGCAGTTCTCAGAGCACGGAGGCGGACTGAGCGAGGGTCAGGCGCAGCGCATCTCCATCGCCCGTGCCCTTCTGCGACCAGGAAGCATCATGCTGCTCGACGAAGCTACCAGCGCCCTCGACACCCAGACCGAGCTTCGCGTACTGGAGAATATCCTGCAGCGCCATCGTCGCACAGTGATCATTGTCACTCATAGGCAGGCTGCCGTCGATTATTGCTCGCAAATACTCCAGATTGGTTAACAAACCTTTCGTGGAGGCCTTCAAATGTTAATTTATAGTTAAAGAATGCATTTTTCCCTTCAAATATTTGGAGGGAAAAGATAAAATGTCTTACCTTTGCAGTGTACTATTCAACTAGTACACCAAAACGGTAATATTATAAACCAAATAATACATAAAATGATCGACATTCAAAACATCAGTTATCGCTATCCTGGCCAGAAGTTGCCAGTGTTCAGCGACTTCAGTCTGCAGCTCACGGAGAACCGCGTTTATGGGCTGCTGGGAAAGAACGGTACGGGCAAGTCGACGCTGCTCTACCTCATCGCCGGTCTGCTGCGTGCGCAGAAGGGCTCTGTCAGTTGCGACTCAGTCTCCACATGCAAGCGCCAGGCCGAGATACTCAGCGACATGCTTCTCGTCAGCGAGGAGTTTGAGTTGCCAGCCGTATCGCTCGACAACTATGTGAAGCTCATCGCTCCCTTCTATCCCCGCTTCAGCAATGAGGTGCTTCGCCACTGCCTGGAAGCTTTCGAGCTGAAGGAAGTGGGCAACCTGCATGCCCTGTCGATGGGTCAGAAGAAGAAGGCCTACATGAGCATCGCCCTCGCAGCCAACACCCGCTATCTGCTGATGGACGAGCCCACCAACGGCCTCGACATCCCCTCGAAGAGCCAGTTCCGCAAGGTGGTGGCCGACTGCATGAGCGACGACCGCACCATCATCATCTCCACCCATCAGGTGCACGATGTGGAGCAACTGCTCGACCACATTCTCATCCTCTCTGAGCGCGAGATGCTGCTCAACGCCAGCGTTGCCGACATTGCCGAGAAGTATGCCTTCGAAGTGCGTACGCCAAGCGAGATGGACGACACGGTGATCTATGCCGAGCCCTCGCTGCAGGGCAACATCGCTATGACTCGCCGCCAGGAGGGTCAGGAAGAGACGCTGGTGAATATTGAAATATTGTTTAACGCCGTAACGAAAGGACTTGTAAAATGAAAAAGACATTCGATTTCAACCGCTTCTGGCAGGCGCTGAAGTGGACCATTCTCACTGAGAAGAAAAGTATACTCACAGCTTTCCTGGCCTTCGTCTGCGCTTTCCTGGCCATCCAGCTGTTCTCGTGCTTCACCATCTTCGACCTTACCCACAGCCTGGGTTCGGCAGCCACTATGGCCGGCATGATAACCTGTAGCGGTCTCATCAGTTTTATGGGCTTCTACTATGCCAGCGGAGTTCTGGGCAATGCCCGCACCGGCCAGCAGCGCATCATCGCACTCATGCTGCCCGCCTCCAACGTCGAGAAGTTCTTCGCACGTCTCCTCTACTGCTGCATCATTATGCCGGTGGTTATCTATCTGGCCGTGTTGGCAGCTACAGGATTGCGCATGTTCTTCGAGCTGATAGCAGGCCATGAAGGCATCGTGTCGGGTCTCTCGTATGTGTTCGACGGAACAGCCATAAAGGTCGACGGTAGTAATGTGGATATTTTCAGCACATTCTTCTATGTTGCCATAAGTTGCTGGTCGATTAGTCTCTTCGTGCTCGGAGGAGTGTTCTTCCATCAGCGTCCCTTCATCTGGACGGCTATCACCATCTTTGCCGCCAGTCTGCTGCTCTCTACGCTTACATTCTATATCTGCACGTTGATCGGCGAGGACAGCATCAAGGACTTCTTGATGAATTTCAGAGGCATGACCTTCGAGACCTTCGACCTCATCCTCAGTCTGATCTTAACTGCCTTTACCGTGTTAAACGTCTGGCTCAGCTACAGGCTCTACTGTCGCCTGCAGGTGGTACAGCATAAATGGTTCAACGTATGATGACATTCACTAACGACAAGCCCATCTTCCAGCAGATGGCTGACCGGCTGGAGGATGAGATCCTGGCCGACACCTATCATGACGACGATCGCATACCCTCTGTGCGCGAGTACGCCGTGATGCTGGAGGTGAACACCAATACGGCAGTAAAGGCCTACGAGCAACTCGCACGCGAAAACATTATCTATAATAAGCGCGGTATGGGTTACTTCGTTACGCCGGGAGCACGCCAGCAGATACTGAAAGAGCGTCGGCAGACGTTCCTCCAGCAGAAGCTGCCAGAGTTGTTCCGACAGATGCGACTGTTGGAAATAGAGTGGAACGACGTGAATGAAGCTTGGGAAAACAATAAGAAGCAATGACAATGAAGAATCACGCATTATTGATGATGCTGTTGGCAGGAGGCCTTCTCTTTGCCTCCTGCGACAGCAAGGCTGAAAAAAAAGAAATAGAGAAGAACACTGTCGTCTTCGCTGAGAAAGATGGCGAGAAGTTGCAAATGGACATCTTTCGCGATGCAGCTGATGTGCAGTCAGGATCTCAGCCCGTTTTCATCTTTTCTTTTGGCGGAGCCTGGGTGGGCGGCTCGCGTCATACTGGGCGAAAACTGCTGAAGGACTGTGCCCGGCAGGGATATATCGGCATAGGCATCGACTATCGGCTGGGCATCAAGCAGCTGAAGGATCAAGGTGTTGCCATCGACTCTTCCAACTTTGCCTCGTCCTATTCGCAGGCTATCATGATGGGTGTGGAGGATCTCTACGATGCCACGAGATACGTGATAGATCATGCCCGGGAACTGGGAGCCGACACCAGCCGCATCGTCATCTGTGGTTCATCGGCGGGTGCCACTAACAGTCTCACGGCCGAATATTTGCTCTGCAACAGCCATCCTCTCGCTACAGAGAAGTTGCCTGAAGGCTTCAACTACGCAGCCGTCGTACCTTTTGCCGGAGGAATCTGGCTGGCAGATACCGACACGCTGATATGGAAGCGCAAGCCGTGTCCTATCCTTGCCTATCACGGCACTGCCGACCAGCTTGTGCCCTATGGGAAAGTGGTGCTGGGCGATGGAACCTTCGGAGGCTTCGGCCCCGACTACTTCATTCCTCAGCTGAAGCAGATGGAGGTGTCCTTCTTGTTTCATCAATATCACAGGGCCGATCACATGATATCAGGATGGGGCGACAATGAGCTGGCAAGGGAAGAGATGCAGCGTGAACTGGGCCGCATGCTCGACACCACACAGCACCTGGCCGTCACCATCAGCGAGGAATACTATGGCCCCGCTCCCTCGATGGAGGAGCTCATCAAAGCATGGCAAAAGGCTACTGAATAGTGAGTGAAGCCCACTTCTGACTGCTAATATTGTCTAATTATTTGACAATATGCATGTGGCGAAGTGAAAAAAGCTTAGAAACCGATGGCAGAGTGTAAGAATATGATTACCTTTGTGGTCGAAAAAGTGAGAATGTGTAATCTGTAAATAGACCAACATCTTGATTCATCTAGAGAACATCAACAAGACTTATCAGGGAGCGCAGCCCCTGCATGTGCTGAAAGGCATCAACCTCGACATCGGTGCGGGTGAGTTCGTCAGCATCATGGGAGCATCGGGCTCGGGCAAGTCCACGCTGCTCAACATCCTGGGCATCCTCGACAACTATGACGAGGGCACCTACGAGCTGGCTGGCGTGCTCATCAAGAACCTGAGCGAGCGCCGTGCTGCCGACTATCGCAACCGCATGATAGGCTTCATCTTCCAGAGCTTCAACCTCATCAGCTTCAAGACGGCTGTGGAGAACGTCGAGCTGCCCCTCTTCTATCAGGGTGTCAGTCGCCGCAAGCGCCATCAGCTCGCTCTGGAATATCTGGAAAGGCTCGGCCTGCTCGACTGGGCCACTCACTATCCCAATGAGCTCAGCGGCGGACAGAAACAGCGCGTGGCCATCGCCAGGGCGCTCATCACCAAGCCGCAGATCATCCTGGCCGATGAGCCCACTGGTGCCCTCGACTCGAAGACCAGCGTCGAGGTGATGCAGCTCATGAAGACGCTGAATGCCGAAGAGCATATCACGCAGATCATTGTCACCCACGACCCTACCGTAGCCAGTCAGACCAATAGAATCATCAGGATCAAGGATGGAATTATTGAATGAGATATGGGCCACTGCCCGCCGCAACAAACTGCGCACAGCCCTGACGGGCTTTGCCGTAGCATGGGGCATCTTCATGCTCATCGTGCTGTTGGGTGCGGGCAATGGTCTTATCAATGCGCAGCTGAAGCAGAGCGACCGCTTCCTCTCGAGCTCGATGGTGGTGTTCGGAGGCGAGACCTCTATGGCCTATCAGGGACTGAAGGAGGGTCGCGACATACGGCTGAAGCAGCGCGACATTGCCACTACTGCCTCTGACTTCAAGGAGCATGTCGATGCCGTTGGTGCCCAGTATCGCACGGCGGGCGTCATCAGCCTGGGTCAGCAGTACATCTCGACCCAGATCTGTGGCGTCTATCCCAATCACACCCAGATCGACAAAGTGGAGATGATGTATGGCCGCTTCATCAACGACATCGACCTTCGCGAAAAGCGCAAGGTGCTCGTCGTGAGCAACAAGCAGGCCGAGGAGCTGCTGGCCGTCCCGTCTGCTGCCGCATCACGTCAACCAATAGAACGGCTCATCGGACGGTATGTCAACATCGGAAGCTTCGCCTTCAAGGTCGTGGGCATCTATAAGGAACAGGAGAACGGACGGGCTGACGCCTTCTCGTCGTATGCTGCCATCAAAAGTATCTATGGTGCTAATACCGACGATGCCGGCCGCATAGAGTTCACCTTCCACGGCCTGCCTACCGAAGAGGCCAACGAAGCCTTTGAGGCTGACTATCGCCAGCGCCTGAACCTCAACCATCAGGCTCATCCTGATGACGAGAGTGCCGTTTGGCTCTGGAACCGCTACACACAGAACCTGCAGATGGAGACCGGTCTCGGCATCCTGCGAATGGCCCTCTGGATTGTAGGTCTCTTCACCCTGTTGTCGGGCATCGTGGGCGTGTCGAACATCATGCTGATTACCGTCAAGGAGCGGACCCACGAGTTTGGCATCCGCAAGGCCATCGGTGCCCGTCCCTGGGGCATCCTCAAGCTCATCATCATCGAGAGCATCATCATCACCACCATCTTCGGATATATTGGCATGCTCCTCGGCGTTGGAGCCAACGAATGGATGAACGCCACCATCGGCCATACGCAGGTCGATGCAGGACTCTTCAAGGCCACGATGTTCGTCGACCCCACCGTGGGCATCGATGTCTGCATCGAAGCCACGATCGTTATGGTCATTGCCGGCACCATCGCCGGACTCGTACCTGCCATGAAGGCAGCACGCATACGTCCCATTGAAGCACTAAGAGCTGAATAACCCATGAGAATAGACCTCGACAGCTACCGCGAAATACTCGATACCTTGACCCGCAACAAGTCAAGGAGCTTCCTCACGGGCTTTGGCATCTTCTGGGGAGTGTTCATGCTCGTGGCCCTCATCGGAGGCGGAAAAGGACTGAAGGAGATGCTCAACCAGAACTTCGAAGGCTTCGCTACCAACTCGGCGATGGTGTGGGCCCAGCCTACTACGAAAGCCTACAAGGGTTTCCGTAAGGGCCGTCTGTGGGAGATGGACTACAAGGATGTGGAGCGCCTGAAGCAGCGTGTGCCTGAGCTCGACGTGGTCAGTCCTGTGCTCTTCTCCAATGGTGGCACGGCTTATTATGGCGACCGCAAGAGCAGCGTGGGCATCAATGGCGTGCAGCCCGACTATCAGCGTGTCATCGAGCCTAAGATGTACTATGGGCGTTTCCTCAATGACATGGACATTGCCCAGCATCGCAAGGTGTGCGTCATCGGCAAGAAGACTTATAAGGATCTCTTCCCTGGCGGTGGCGACCCCTGCGGCAAGTTTATCCGCGTGGACTCCGTACACTATCAGATCGTGGGTGTCGACTACAACACTTCGCAGGGTATGTCTTTCGGAGGTGAGGCGGGCACCACGATGCTCATGCCCATCACGCTGATGCAGCAGACCTACAACATGGGCAACGATGTCCACATGATAGCTGTGACGGGAAAGAAAGGCGTAGTGATGACTGACATCGCCCCTCGCATCCGTGAGACCGTAGCCCGCCGGCATACCGTCGACCCCACCGATGAGAAGGGCGTGATGGTATTCAATACAGAGGTGCTCTTCCAGTTGCTCGACTCTCTCTTCAAGGGTGTCAACTTCCTCATCTGGCTTGTCGGCCTCGGAACGCTGCTGGCAGGAGCCATCGGCGTGTCCAACATCATGATGGTCACCGTGCGCGAGCGTACTACGGAGATAGGCATCCGCAGGGCCATCGGTGCCACACCTCGCAACATCCTCTCACAGATCATCTCAGAGAGCATCGTGCTTACGCTGGTGGCGGGCATGAGCGGCATCCTCTTTGCCGTGCTCATCCTCCAGATGCTGGAGATGGGCAATACTGAGGACGGCATCGTCAGTGCGCATTTCCAGGTCGACTTCTGGACAGCCATCCTCTGTGCGCTCGTCATTGCTGCTATGGGAGTGCTGGCGGGACTCGCTCCTGCCGCCCGTGCTATGGCCATCAAGCCTGTCGATGCTATGCGCGATGAGTAGTCTTACCCCCCCGATATATTCAGTTACGAAAAAAAACAGATATAGAATATGAAAAAGTACATCAAGTTGTTCATTGCCCTTATCGTGGCCTTGATCTTCATCGGAACGTTCGTGTTCCTCTGGCAGAAGAGCCAGCCCAAGCCTGTGGTCTATTCGGAGTTCACACCTACTAGGCAAGACATTCAGAAAACCACCATCATCACTGGCAAGATAGAGCCACGCAATGAGGTGAACGTCAAGCCCCAGATCAGCGGCATCATCGCCGAGCTGCTCAAGGAGCCGGGCGACCGTGTGCAGCAGGGCGAGGTCATAGCCAAGGTGAAAGTCATCCCCGACATGGGCTCGCTGTCGAGTGCCGAGAGCAGGGTGCGCCTGGCCGACATCAATCTGCGTCAGGTGGAGAATGACTTTGCCCGCACCGACAATCTCCATCGCCAGCAGATGGTGAGCGACGAAGAGCATGAGAAGGCCCGTCAGCAGTTGCGTCAAGCACAGGAGGAGAAGGCTGCTGCCGTCGATGCCCTGCAGGTGGTGCGCGATGGCGTGTCACGCTCCAATGCCTCTGCTTCCTCTACGCTCATTCGCAGCACCATCAGTGGCATTATCCTCGACATACCCGTCAAGGTGGGTAATTCCGTCATCAACTCGAATACTTTTAACGACGGTACTACCATCGCTACCGTAGCCAACATGCAGGACCTCATCTTCCGTGGGAATATCGACGAGACGGAGGTCGGCCAGCTCTCTATCGGTGTGCCGATGAAGATTACCATCGGAGCCCTGCAGGACCTCTCGTTCGATGCCACTCTCGAATACATCTCTCCGAAGGCTACGGAGAGCAACGGCGCCAACCAGTTTGAGTTGAAGGCCGCCATTGTGGTGCCCTCCGAAGGTAACATCCGCTCGGGCTATTCTGCTAATGCCGAGATTGTGCTGGCTGAGGCTCATCAGGTGCTCAGCGTTCCCGAGAGTGCCATCGAGTTCAGTGGCGACAGCACTTTCGTCTATGTACTGGGAGCCACTGCCAAGGGGCTGCAGCAATTCCAGCGCCGTCCGGTCACTACTGGTCTCTCCGATGGTGTGAACATCGAGATTAAGCAAGGTCTCAAGGCCGACGAGAAGGTGAGAGGACCACAGGTTATCACCGAAGAGGAGGAGGAGTAATATTTTAAAATTAAAAAATTAGAAAATTAAAAAATTAGAGAATTAAAGAGTTAAAGGGTTAAAGGAAAAAAAGATTATGAAACGCATTCTGCTCAGTTTATCATTTATCATTTTTCATCTATCATTTAGCCCCTGCGGGGCGCAGACTCCCTGGACGCTCGAGAAGTGCATCGACTATGCTGTGGAGCACAATATCGCTGTCAGGCAGATTGAGAACCAGATCGAGCAGCGACAGCTGCAGTTGCAGACCTCCAAGGCACAGCGTCTGCCCGACCTCAATGCCTCTGCCGGTCAGAATTTCTCGTTCGGACGAGGACTCACCGCCGAGAATACCTATACCAACACCAACACCAGCAGCACGTCATTCAGCATCGGCACCAGCGTCCCGCTGTTTACGGGTTTCCAGATTCCCAATCAGGTGAAGCTCAGTCAGCTCAACCTTGAGGCAGCCACGAAGGATCTGGAGAAGGCTCGCAACGACATCCGCACGCAGGTGGCACAGGCCTTTGTGCAGACGCTCTACGACATGGAGATCAGCAATGTGGCACGTCGGCAGATAGCTATCGACTCTGCACAGGTGGCGCGTCTGAAGGTGCTGCTCGAGGTGGGGCGTGCCAGCCATGCCGAGCTCTCACAGCAGCAGGCCACGCTGGCACAGAGCCAGCTCACCGCTACGCAGGCCCAGAATAATGTGCAGCTGGCACTGCTCAACCTCAGCCAGCTGCTCGAGCTCGACACCCCCGAGGGCTTCGCCATCGCGGTTCCCGACTCCTCTCTCCACTCTTCACTCCTAACTCCTCACTCCTCACTCCTCACTCCTCACTCCTCACTCCTAACTCCCGAATCCATCTTTGCCGAGGCTGTGGGCATACGGCCGGAGATCCAGTCCGAGCAGCTGCGCCTGAAAGCTACTGAGCATAGCATCAAGATTGCGCAGGCAGGCCTCTATCCCTCGCTCAGCTTCTCAGCAGGTCTGGGCACCAACTACTATACCACCTCTGGATTCCCTTCCGACGGCTTTGGCAAGCAACTCAAGAATAACTTCAGTCAGTATCTGGGCTTCAATCTCAGCATTCCCATCTTCAACCGTCTGCAGACGCGCAGCAGCATCCGGTCGGCTCGTGTCGACCGCCTCAACCAGCAGTTGCAGCTCGACAACGTGCGCAAGCAGCTGTACAAGGAGATTCAGCAGGCCTACTACAATACCGTTGCTGCACGCCAGAAGCTGGCCTCCAGTCAGCAGGCACGCCAGGCATCACAGGATGCCTTTGCACTCGTGCAGGCTAAGTATGAACAGGGAAAGGCCACAATCACTGAGTTCAACGAGGCGCGCAACAATATGCTCAAGGCCGAGAGCGATCTCACCCAGGCACGTTACGAGTACCTCTATCAGACCGCACTCATACGGTTCTACCAGGGAAAGCCGATGACGTTCTGAGAACGCAACGTCGGCGGCCAAAGGAGCAGCTGCTGCTGGCTCCCGTGCAGGAGAAAATCTTCGGGTGACAAGAACATGTCTCTTGTCACCCATCTATATGTTTTCTTGTTTGTAATCTATATGTTTTTTTGTTCTAATCTATATGTTTTCTTGTCGTAATCTATATGTTTGTCTTGCCGTAATCTATAAGAACGGTTACGGTTACAGTTGTAACCATGTAACCGCAGAGGAAACAAGATGGAAGTATTTTGTTTATAAGTATTTGATTATTATTCATTTGCAAGGCATTTTCAGCAATGGTTACAGGGAAAAGGTTACATGGTTACAAGTGTAACCGTAACCATTTGGCATGCCCGCATCAGTCAAATTGAGCATAGTTTCTCGTCATTGGGCAAGAAAATGTGGCTATAACTTGCATCTATCGATTAATTGTTGTAACTTTGCAACCGATGAAAAGAACTGTATTGTCCATACTGATGAGCCTGCTGGCCGTGCTGCCCTTGGCGGCACAGGACAGGCTCGCTGAGATTGAGGAACTGCTGCGCGAGGCACCTGTGCAGGAGAAGATCTACGTGCACATGGACAATACATGCTACTTCAAGGGCGACACCATCTGGTACAAGGCGTATGTTGTGCGAGCCGACGACCTGACTTACACCGATATGAGCCGCATCACTTACGTCGAGCTGCTCTCGCCCGACGGCATGATGGTGGAGCGGCAGATGCTGGTGACGTCACCGAAGGGATGGACGGCGGGCAACTTTGTGCTGCAGGACTCGCTCTACTCGGGCTACTACGAGATACGGGCATACACTCGATGGATGATGAACTTCCGCGTGACGCACCGCGAATATAACTACTTAGACCGGCTGGCGTTCTACGACCGGAGGATGGCCGACGACTTCTTCCGCGACTACGGCACGTTGTACAGCCGCGTGTTCCCCGTCTACGAGCGTCCGGCGACGCCCGGCAGC
>ONLL01000039.1 GCA_900318685.1 uncultured Prevotellaceae bacterium
CGTCCTCCGTGACGGCCGCTTCCGTTTGCGTATTGAAGTAACCGAAGACTTAAAAGGAGACAGGAAATGAGAGTTTATATCAGTGGAAAGATAGGCGAGGAGGTCATCAGTGAGGCCACCCGCCAGAAGTTTGCGAGGGCTGAGAGGATGCTGGAGCAGCATTTCAACCCTGAGTTTAACCTGATTGTCAACCCTGCCAGCGAGGCGTTCCAGGAAACCATGAAGCAGGCTTTCGAATGGCGTGAGCTCCGCAGGAACCTGCCCGATATCCTGTTGTATGATCTTCACTGGCTGCGGACGTGCGACGCCATCTACATGCTCGAGGACTGGACGAAGTCGGACGGTGCAAACTTAGAGCTGGACTTTGCGCAGGCCACGGGGAAGAAGGTGCTGTGGCAGCGGGAGGAGGATGCGCAGTGCTTCCGCGACGATTCGGATAACTACATGGACGTTTGGCTGCCGATAGACGAGGAGGAGGACGAGGTATGAAGAAACTGGCTGACTGTCTGAACCCGAAGAGCGGGAAGCTGACTGAAGATGCCTACGATTACCTGTTTAAGGTGTCTGGCAGAGCCGAGTCGCTGGCATGGGATATCCACATTTTGGCTGACAGTCTGGATAAATTGTGCTCACTGGATTTTGATGGGTACAATACGCTTCAAGTAATGGCAGCGAGGGTAAATGCCATCAGCAACGAGGTAGTTGACCTGATTAACCTAATCGATGAGAAAGGGCTGGAGCCATGAGGGAGCAGAAGTGGGTGGTAACAGGCATTAACCGCCTCACAGGAGAGCGCGAGCCGGTGACAAGGCCGCACAGCGAATGGAAGGCCAGGGAGATGCGTGACAAGCTGGCAGCGAGGCAACACAGCCGTTCGGCGTATAAGTGCCTGAAGGTGGAGCCTGCCGAAAGGGAGGGCGATATCTGGTAACGGTATTTTGTCCGCATCAGGTGAACGATTACCTTTGCGGCTGGTTACTGTAAAAGCGAAACGACATGATTCCAGTACAGAAGATTTACGACGCGACGCGCCAAGGCCTTGACATCATCCTGTGGATGTACCCACAGGCAGCCGACTGCGTGGGCGTGAAAGGAAAGAAATTCAAGGTGAGGGACGAGAAGACACCGTCGGCGTGTCTCTACCAGCGCAAGAGTGAGAAATATGGAGAGGTGTGGGGCGTGACGGACTTCGGCGGCGAAGGGTGGCGCTCTGCCATCCAGCTCTACATGGAGGAGAGGCGCCTGACGCAGGACCGCTTCAACGAGGCGGTGCTGCAGATAGCGGTACATTTCAACATCACCGACGAGCTGGACCGCTCTATCAACAAGGCCGACTTCACCGAGCGAGATGCCAGGGCTGACGAGCCGGACGGACACCGCAACTTTGAGACGAAGGATTTTACGCCGGAGGAGCTGGCCGTGCTGGGTCCCAACGTCAGGCAGGAGCACGTTGAGGCGCTTCACTGGCATAGTGTGAAATGGTTCAGTTACACCAATGACAGGAAGACACGCATCCGCTACTCCAATGAGCACTATCCCATTTTTATGCGCGAATGCGTGGTCAAAGAGGCCAGCACCCTGCCCGACGGCACGGAGCAGGAAGAGGTGAAGTTCTACAAGGTCTATGAGCCGCTGAATCCGGACAAGGCCTACCGCTTCCAATACTTCCCCGCTGGGGTGAAGCCGGCGAAATACATCAACGGACTACGCGAACTGATCCGGGCAAAGGAACAGTTCAACGCCAAGGAGCAGAAAGAATGGGAATCCACGCATACCGAAGACGAGCCCTACAGGCCGCAGAAACTGCGTGAGGCCTTCATCTGCAGCGGCGAGCGCGATGCACTGTGCTGCCGGAGCCTGGGCTTCATGCCGCTGTGGTTCAACAGCGAGACTTATCACCTGAGCGAAGAGGAAGTACGGGAAATCATGCAGCACGTGGAAGTGCTCTATAATATACCGGACATTGATGAGACGGGGGTACGTAAAGGTACCGAGTTGGCGCTGCGTTTCATCGATGTCCGTACTATCTGGCTGCCAGACTGGCTCATGGGCTATCGCGACAACCGAGGCAAGCCCCGCAAGGATCTGCGCGACTGGATGGAGCTGCGCCATACAAAGAAGGAATTCAAGTTCATGATGCAGATGGCCATGCCTGCAAGGTTCTGGAAGACGACTGTCAACAAGAAGAGTGGAGAGACACGCCACTTGATAGACACGGCATGTCTCTACAATTTCCTGAAGCTGAATGGATTCTATGCCTTGCATGATGACAACCAGAAAGATACAAGATATGTGAAGATTGACGGCTACATTGTTCGCTCAGTGACACCGAAGGACATACGGGAGTTCGTGCGCCAGTGGGTCATCGACGAGGTGCGCGACCTCTCGGTTCTCAACCTGGTACTCGACACGCCCAAGCTCTCTGCAGGAATGCTGGAGTCAATCGACGAGGTGACGCTCGACTTCACATCATTCGATGCCAGGACACAGCTGTTCTTCTTCCCCAACGTCTGCGTGAAGGCCAGCGGCCAAAAGCTCGACGTTATTAAGAAACAGGACTTCAAGTTCCAGAACTACGTATGGCAGGAGAACGTCATCGGCCATGACTTCCGCCTGCTCGACGACTTCTTCACCATCAGCCGGACTGTCGACGAAGACGGCCAGCCCAGCTTCTCCATCAAGATCCAGAAGGTGGGGTCGAACCTGATGGGCTACTTCATCAACTCCTCGCGCCTGTTCTGGCGTAAGGAGATGGAAACCCGGTTCGAGACTGAGAGCGAGCGCCTGGCATACCGTGAAGCCCACCGTTTCGACATCACGGGCGAAGGCCTGACCGCTGACGAGGTGCGGGAGCAGCAGCAGAACCTCATCAACAAGATTTTCACTTTAGGCTACATGCTGCACCACTACAAGAGCCCCTCGCGCGCATGGGCTCCGATGGCCATGGACAACAAGATAGGCGAGGAGGGCGAGTGCAACGGACGTAGCGGAAAGTCATTCTTCTTCAAGGTGCTGTCGCTGCTGATGAAGACGGTGAAGCTCTCCGGACGCAACCCCAAGCTGATGGATAACCCCCACGTGTTCGACCAGGTGACGCAGCACACGCAGATGCTGCTCGTCGATGACTGTGACCGCTATCTGAATACTGGCCTGTTCTATGACAATATCACCAGCGACATGACCGTCAACCCGAAGAACAACCAGTCGTTCACCATTCCCTTCGAGGAGAGCCCCAAGATAGCCTTCACCACCAACTACGTGCCTGCCGACTTCGACCCGTCGAGCGAGGCGCGTCTGCTGTATATGGTGTTCAGCGACTACTATCACCAGAAGACCGAGGAGAACGACTACCGCGAGAGCCGGAGCATCCGCGACGACTTCGGCAAGGACCTATTCAGCCGCACCTACTCCGAGGACGAGTGGAACCAGGACCTGAACTTCATTCTGCAGTGCGTGCGCTTCTATCTGTCGGTAAGCGGCGAGCCCGTGAAGCTGCTGCCACCGATGGCCAACATCATCTTCCGCAAGCACAAGCAGGACATGGGTGCCAACTTCGAGGACTGGGCACAGGTTTACTTCCATCCGGACTCCGGCCGCCTGGATACTTTCGTTCCACGCACAAAGGCCTTCGAGGACTTCAAGGCCCACGGCGGCAAGGTGCAGGGCATGACCTCGCAGAAGTTCCTGAAGAAGCTGGAGGCTTTTGCCTTGCTGTGCCCCTGGGTGGAAGAGCTGAATCCTGCAGAGGTGCGCAACAACAGCGGGCGAATTATCAGGCGGGAAGAAGGTGCAGCACCTGGCTCCAGCCCTGTAGAGATGATCTATATGAAAAAGAAGCCGGATGCAGCTGAGAGTAACCTGAGCGAAGCAGAGTTATGGGCACACGAGCATGGTGATGAAGCTTTCTGACAAGGTAACAGACAAACGATAAAGGCAGCGTTTAGCCAGGTAATATCAAGAAAGGCGACAGGGTAAAAAACGGCCCTGTCGCCTTTCTTTGTAGGGGAGTGCCGCCGCTGCCCTTTCCCTTCCCATACCATTTTTTGTACTAAAATTCTGTAACTTTGTAACAGATGTCGGTGAAACCGTTGGAAAGTATAGTAAACAAAGGTGATTCGGAGCGTTTTTCGGTGTTGACAAAGTGACGTTACAACTCTGATACAAACTATAAATTAATAAACACCGGCAGTTTTGTCACAGGCAGAAATTAACAGAAATTTAGAGAAAAACGGAGTGGTTTACAACCTTCGGGAGCCCAGATTTTTGTTACGCGTTTTTGACACAAATACAAAGTAACTGAGTTACAACTATTTATGACCATCTGATGGCCATGTTACAAAATTACAGAATTTTCGGACGGAATTACATCAGACCACGAAACGAAAAAACCATATAAAGTTATATTTTTCTAGTTAAAAGTATAATTATTCGCTGAAAATTGCTAACTTTGCACAGATTTTACTAATAATCGTCATGAGCAAGGTCGTTATCTATGTTGAATTAAAACCTTTCATCGCCCAGTGGGCGGTGTATCATTATGGCAGCCCTATTAAGTTCCCGCCTCAGTCGGTGGGCAATGCCCGGATTATGTCGGTGCTGAAGAAGCGTCCGCTGGATGCTGCTCCAGATGTGGAGAAAGATGGGCTGACACCCATCAGCATCCCCTACTCGAAGCAGAAGGATCCTGATGTCTGGAACTACGTCAGCGAGAACGGCAAGCGGTTCATCGTACAATACATCGATGCCGTCTTCCGCGACAACATGTACATGGAGCTGAATGAGATGTGCCAGGACGAGTCTAAGATCCAGACGGCCTGCTATGCCTGGTGTGAAATGCACGGCATAAGCATCGACTATGCCGACACCATCCGTCAGCGCTTCTACCGCGAGCGTCGCTACCAGCTGGACTGCGGAGTGGATCTGAGGAGGAAAAAAAGGGTGAAAAATGAAAAATAATGTTAAATCGCACCTGAATTCATACCGTAAAGATACCCCGTCTTGTTCAGATGCAAACACAAGCGAACAGAAGCGAACAAATAAGAACAGTTATGAACACTCCACGCAACATCATTGCCATCGACAGCCTGCGGGCTGGTGAAATCATCGGACTGCGACAGATCAATGCAACCTCAGTCCAGGCATCATCACTTACACCATGGGAGGCGCTTCCCATCAAAATACCTGCACGGCTGACCATCAGCGACAAAATAGAGGATGGCGTGCGCCTGCATACGGCACAGCTGGTATTCCATACTTGCGCCGAGCCTGATGACAGAGACCGCCTGGTCTACCGCTGCAAGACAGCTGATGGACGGTACTACCTCATTGGCACCAATGACAGACCCTATCCTGTCAGTACCATGACAATGAACCACCCGGACAATATGGCCGACTCACAGCTCAATGAGGTGAGTGTGATCTACACTTCTGCATCAGAAATCCCCTTTATACAATAATTATGTAGTTTTTGCCGACTTCTTTATGTGTTACCTTTGCCGAAAACAAAGGTTGACATGAAGAAATACGATCTTTACCTGACTGGTGAAGTCGGTGGATGGGGAATCACCGCCGACTTCGTGAAGTATATTCTGGACAAGAAGAAAGACCAGCCCGTCGATGTGGCCATCTGCTCGCTGGGTGGATATGTCAATACCGGTCTGCAGATCTACGAGCTCTTTAAGAACCACGGTCAGGTGACGTGTTACTTCCTGGGCATGTCGGCCAGTGCCGCCACTTTCATGGCGATGGGTGCCAAGAAGGTGGTGATGTCGAAGAACGCCCTCATCCTCATCCACAATGCCATGGGCCATGTATTTGAGTGGGGCAACATGAATAAGGAACAGCTCGACGAACTGGTCAAGCGGCTCCAGTTCCAGCGCTCCCAGCTGAATACCATCGATGATGTCCTGGCTGAGATCTATGCTGAGAAGAGCGGCAAGCCCATCGACGAGGTCAAGGACAAGATGAAGGTTGCTGCCTGGATCAAAGCAAGTGATGCCAAGGCCTTCGGCCTGGTGGATGAAGTCACCGAGCCGGAACAGATGCCTGTCAATGTTCGCAACATCTATACTAATTCACTGATAAAGGATATGGGTCTACCAGCCTTGCCTAAAGGGTTTAACATCCGGACAGGTGAGGAGAATCCAACCACATCGGTACTCCAAAAGGTCGTGGAGATGCTGAGAGGACTCATGCCGGAACCATCGACCGATAACACTCAAAACGAGATGAAAATCACTGTTTTTGCAGCCTTGGCTGCACTGCTTGCTGTCAAGGACGGCTTTGAAGCCGATGAGAAGGGCAACGTGTCCCTGACGCAGGACCAGCTGAAGGCCATCGACGACGAGCTCTCTAAGCAGAACCAGGCCTGCAAGCAGGCTTCCGACCTGCTGAAGAGCCAGAAGTCGAAGATCGAGAAGCTGGAGCAAGAGAAGAAAGGCCTCGAGGAGCAGGTCAAGAACCTGAAGGGTTCTGCCGGCACCAAGGAGGAAGAGAAGGTTGACGGTGCAGAGAATACCCTGACTGCCGCCAGCGAGTTGTTCAACACTATTAAAGATGCACTGTAAGCTATGCCTCCCGTAATTCCTATCCTTAACACCGGGCAGCCTGTGGTGGATCCTCAGACTACCTTTACGCCGGAAGCCCTGAGTACGGCGTTCCAGAAGTACCGCACTGAGCTCGTCATGATGCCCATGTACGCCATGGCTGCTGCTCTTCAGCACATGGGACACCGTGACGGCATCCGTTATAAGGAGCACGTCCATGAGATGAAGGGTAACTTCCAGATGGGTAACTATGACAAGTACAAGAAGGGGGACGGTGCCACCGAGATCATTCAGCGCACACTGGAAACCTTCTTTGGTAACTGTATCGAGCCTATCGACCCCAACAGCATCTACCAGAGCCTTTGGGGTAGCGACGTGACCAAGGGTGAAGGTCTGAAGACCGTGCCCTGGGTGAAGCGCATCTGCGCCTACATCATGGCACAGCTGGGTGAGAACATGTTCAATGTGATGTGGACGGCCAAGCACGACCCAACCAACACCACGCTCACCTCGAAGTGGTTCAATGGTTTCTGCACCATCGAGGATGAAGAGATCGAGGCTGGCGCCATGGCAGTTGAAGAGGGCAACCTCTACTATCTGCCTGAGACCTTCACTGTCGAGAATACCGAAGACCTCTTGAAGGACTACTATTGGGGTGTCGCCGGTGGCTGGAATGGTGCCAACGACAAACTGAAGAAGCAAAAGCTGAAGCTCTTCATGCACGTGAAGACCAAGCACTTCTATGAGGAAGCCTACCAGCACAACCACGGTGCACTGCCCTACAACGAGCAGTACATCAAGGCTCACCTGGACGGTGTGCCCAACGTGGAGTTCGTGGCTCTGACCAACGTGCCTGAGAACTATCTGTGCCTGACTCCGAAGAACAATATCCTTGCTCTCTGGAACCAGCGCACCGCTGATGAAACCTTCCTTGTGAAGGAGTCGAAGACCTCTCACTACGATGTTGACTTCCTGGCCAACATGTTCTATGGTGAGCAGTACCTCTCCATCAACAAGGAAATGCTCTGCGTAGCCCGCTACGACGAGGACGAAGTTCCTGCTGACACCACCGACGAGCCTGAGGTTATCACCATCCCGAAGAGCAACGTGACAGTTGGCTTCACCAAGGCTGTTGACAATGCCACCATGGGACAGGAGTATGCCGGACAGGTGGCAACCACCAATCCCGCCGGTAAGACCGTGACCTACGAATCGTCTGACCAGACCGTTGCCACCGTCAACGCATCGACAGGTGCCGTGACGCTGGTTGGTGCAGGTACCACGCTCATCACTGCATCGTTCGCAGGTGACGATACCCACAACGCGGCCTCTGGCAGCTATGCGCTGACTGTCGCAGCTGCTGCACAGCAGGGAGGCGGCTAATCTCTTAATCAGGGCGGCGGTATTGGATAAAATGCCTCGGGCCGCCGCCCATATATGAATCTAAATTGTAAATCAGTAAATCGTAAAATACATTATGGATGATCCCGTAACACCGAAAGTACGCTGCGCCAACGATGCCGCCCTCTATGACGACATCGAGTTCTGCATGGGCGACAAGTCGCTGCCAGGCACGCGCAACCATGCCTACTATATCCCACGTCGCGACATCGTGACGTTCCCTCGTCCGGCTGCTGAGCCCGCAAGTTTGGAAGCTGTGGCCGTGATTCCCAGCACCTCTCCGTTTGCACTGGCTGCTGATAAGAAGTGGCACCGCATCGACCTCGTTCCCAATGAGAGCGAGCCCGAATGTGAGAACCAGGGCTCGTATGGCTCGAAGACCATCCTCAACAAGATCACGCTCGTTCTTCCTGGTACCGGAAAGAAGGTCACTGGCCTGATTTCCAACCTGAACAACGATGACGTGGTGTTCCTTGTTCCGATGGCCGATGGAAAGTGCCGCCTGTTCGGTTCCCCTGCCTACCAGGCAGAGCTCTCACTGAAGCAGAACTATGGCAAGACTGCCACCGATGCCAACACCACCACTATCGAGGTGAGTGTCACGGACGAGTACGCTGCTCCTTTCTATGAGGGCGTCATCGAGACCGCTTACGGCGACATCAACGGTGCCACCGATGAGTTGGCAACAACCTGAGGAACTCATATCCATATGGCTCAATAGTGACCGTGGGGCGGTCTCACGTATTGTCGTGAGCCGCCCCATATTTAATGAATAAGACTATGATAGATCCGAAATTTACAGAGAAGATTGCCCGATGGTTACAAGGCGACCATAAGAGCGATGAGAAGATTCAGGAGGGAGCCATGCTGCTACTCCAGCTGAACAACGACCGTGCTATGTACCAGCGTATCACACGCCGTCCGCAGCGTGAGCTTTCCTTCCTGGAGTATAAGTTGCGCCGGTTCCTGCAACTGCGTCAGGACGGGCACACCATCAAGGACGTGGTGAAGATGGATCGTGAGATCACCGACCAGATAGCTGCTGCAGCTGGTACGATTGATACGGGTGGAACACTCCCCATGGTAGTACCAACTGTTGGCTCTGGCCCGGACTCACAGCCTTCTTATGTCCGCAAGGGAATCCGTCCTGATCACGACCGTCTGCCCGACAACATCAAGGCGCTTTGGCCGAAGAATGCCGAGCGATGGAAGAAAATCAAGGAGGCCTTCGAGACCTGCAAGGGTCTGACAGAGCCATGCGACCGCTATGAGTACCTGAAGGTGCTCAAAGAGACCTGGTATAAATACAAGGAAGACATGGCCCGTTACGATGAGTACCGGCTGACCACTGACAGCAAGGCCGATGGTGCGGCAGCACCTTCCCTTACTCCTGAACAGGAGAAAGAGCTGGCCAATGCAGACAGCTATATCTCAAAGAACCTTCCTCAGCTCAAGGAGGATATCGTTGCTGCGATGCAGAACGGATATTCCGATGAGGAAGCTAAAAAGATCAGTGCCCGTATTGCCCGTATCCAGCAGCGCGTCGACATCCTTCTGAAGAATGGCCGCACGTTTACGCCTGAGCGCATCGAGCAGCTGCATGCCTGCAGTATCAAACTAACACCTGAGGACTATGAGCAAGGGCAAAAGTCCGAGTGAGTTCCTGCGTCCCTTGGCCACGCATCAGCTGCAGTCGCACCTGGGCCGTGGCCTTCACACGCTCGGCCTGCTGGGGTGGATTCTCCAGCAGACCGGGCCTGCTGATGTCTATGTCAGCACATTCTCTACGAGTGATGCCTTCCTCAGGGGATTCTTCAACCTGAAGAAAAAGGACTTGGTTCTGAAATCCGTGCTGCTGGCCGACCTGAAGGCCTCGAAGAAAACCTACAAGCTCTATAAGGAGATGCAGCAGTGCTTCGATACCGTGTACCTGGCACAGAACCACTCGAAAGTGGTACTGGTGCAGAACGACCGGTGGACGGTGACTGTCATCAGCTCGCAGAACCAGACCTATGGCGACCGCGCCGAATGTACGCTGGTCACCACCTCACAAGAAATATTCTATGAACAATATTGTGGCCTGCGAGACATCGTAGACCATGACAGCTTACAACTGAATGGACTATTCCAGCGACTTGCTGACCAGAATACAAGACCTCTCCAGTCAGCTGACTCCCCTGCCGGAGATTTCCGCACTGTTGGATATTGACGAGAGGGAACTGCGCGACGATGTGAACACGCCGGGCCACGATGCCCGACGCGCGTTCATGAAGGGCTATGCCGAGACAGCCCTGAAGCTGCGAAAGCAGAACCTGGAGCTGGTGGATGCTGGAAGCCCGGCAGCAGATGAAGCCTGCCGTGGCTACCTGAAAAGAATGATCCGTGACATTGATATATGAGTGTTCCCGTAAACATTGACGACTATAGCAGCTACCTGCCACTTGACAGCAGCGAACTGCGCAGCCAGATGGTGCCTGAGGACACCATCCAGCGCATCGAGCGACTGCGTGAGCTCAGTGCCTACTGGCGATCATATCCCAGCACCTCCCCCAAGGAACTGGTGAGCCGCTGCATTCAGCTCTTCAAGGTGGGCAAGAGCCAGGCTTACGACGACATCCATATACTGAAAATTCTCATTGGCAATCTGGAGGCCACGACTAAGGAGTTTGCCCGGTGGCGCGTGAACCAGATGATCGAGGAAGACCGCACCGCCGCCCGCCGCGACGGCGACTGGCGGGCAGTGGCCTCGATGCAGAAGAACTACATCCTGAACAACCAGACCGACAAGCCCGACACACCCGACATGGCATTCGAAAAGATTGTACCCCTGCAGCTGGAGCCAACAGATGATCCGAGCGTGCTGGGCATCAAAGCTCCGAAGAATCTCCGCGCCCGACGCGACATGCTCATCAAGCAGTTCTCAAAGGATGATGAATATGCTGAATATACAGAGTTAGAACCTACCGAAGACGAGCAGCGGTAGCAAATTCCTCACTCTTCACTCTTCACTTTTCACTCTTCACTCTTCACTTAAAATGGCAGAGACTCAGAAGCAGTATTTCAATGATGCACAGCTCTACCCGCTCTATATGTCACCACGCGACCTGGTGTGCGAGATGGGACGTGGCACGGGCAAGGGCCTCATTGATGCAGCTCGTCTGATACAGGTCCTTCAATATATGCCTGGCAGCTGTACAGGCTTTGTCTCTCCATCCTATAAGAAATGCCTCACTACCACGCTACCCTCGCTCCTGGTCCACTGGGAACGATGGGGATATAAGCGTGATATCCATTATACCGTAGGCAAAAAGCCATGGAAAGGGCTGAAGTGGAAGGATCCTATCTTCACCCCGCAGAACTGGGAGAACTGCATCGGCTTCTACAACGGCTCGGTCTGCCAGATCATCAGCCAGGACCGTGAGGGTGCCAGCAACGGACTCTCGCTTGACCATATCCTCATAGACGAAGCAAAGTTCGTGGACTTTGAGAAGCTGAAGAACGAGACGTTCCAGACCAACCGTGGCAATGAGATGTACTTCAAGAACTGCCACCTGCACCATGGGCTGACTATCACCTGCGACACGGCCACCACAAAGAAAGGATCCTGGTTCATGCAGTACGAGCAGAAGCAGGACAAGGAACTGGCAAAGGTCATCGAGGGACTGGTCTACCTGAAGTGGCAGACCCGGCAGCGCATGAAGGCTCACCCTGAACGGGCCAAATACTACCATTCGGAGATTCAGAAGCTCGACCGTGACCTCTTTACTCTTCGTAAGAACTGCCTGCTGTACTGCCGTTATCCTTCCCTGTTCAATCTGGCAGTGCTGGGCGAAGACTTCATCCGCCGCATGAAGCGCGACCTGCCGGCACTGACGTTTGCCACCAGTATCATGTGCAAGCACATCGGCATAGCCCGCGACGGATTCTACGGATCCATGCGCGAGAGCGTTAACTGGTACACGGCTCCCAACACGTCGAAACTGGCACTGGAGATGGTGGGACGACTGGAGAATGACTGCCTGCTGGATGCCGACTGTGAACCGAACGCCCCTCTTGTGATTGCATTCGACGCCAACACGAACATCAACTGGCTGGTGGTCGGCCAGGTGGGCATCGACGGCAAGCTCTATGTGCTGAAGTCGTTCTATGTGAAGTACGACACCATCGATACCCTCGTGGCTCTCTTCAACGCCTATTACAAGCACCACAAGAACCGTCAGGTGTACTTCGTGTTCGACAGTACGTTCAAGGGGCAGGGCTACGGTGCCAACCAGAATGAGGACTTCTATATTCTCATCACCAACTTGCTGCTCAGTGCCGGCTGGGTGGTGGAACAGGTGTACATCGGCAATCCCATGCACCACGTCGATAAGTACCACCTCGTCAACCGCATGTTTGTAGGCAAGGCCGCCCATCAGGTCTTTATCAATCAGGATAACAATGCAGATCTCCTTCTGTCAATCACAACAGCCGCCATCTACAACGATAAGAAGGACAAGCGAGGCGAGAAGCTGGCCGAGACGGAGGAAGACAAGCTCGAGGCCCGCACCGACGGCTCTGATGCCTTCGACACCCTGTGCATCGGAGTGGAGAAATTCATACCGGCATACGCCTTGCAGCCATCGACGGGCTTCACATCTTATTTTGGTGGCTGAGACAATCATCGACTTACAATCTTGTGTGTTTTTCATAGATTTGTTTTAGGTTTTTAGTTATTGGCTGGCAGGCTTCCGCAGTGATGCGCGGGTCTGCTTTTTTGTATCTGGTAGCCATATTGCCCTGTTGCCTGTTCCTGCTTGACTGTTGGCCACGACCGCATATCCTCATTCTTTTCTTCATGGCCTGTTTTGATGTTGAACGGTTCTCGATGGGGATGACTGACTGTCGACTGATTGCGCCCACCGTGCCCCGCCCACCCTGAGCCGTAGTGGCGCCCTTGGGGGCAGCACTATTGTCCGGGGGACGGTGGGCGCAGCGGCAGAACCCGCCTGTTTGGTTGCATAACGCTCATGTAGGTATCGGCCTTTGAGGTCAGGCGGATCTTTGCCTGGAGCAGCGTCGGACGTGTCTGTGGCTGCAACCTCAAACTGCTCTCGGCCGCCTCGGTTGATAGCTGATGACTACTTGGATCACCAGCAGCTGTGCGATGACTGGACGGCTTATCTCGCTGAGCGATGTTGCAGCTGGATTCTTTGTGCCATAATGATTTTACTTGTTTCGACATGTTTTGCCTCTTGCCTTCGCCACTCTTCTATTTTTCCTTTGCAAAGTTAGTGCAAGCGGCATTCTGCAAGGTCATGCAGCGTTGTCTCTAAAATTTTTCAAGGAATTTGGGGTGCAGTTGCGCCGGAAGCCAAATTCCCAAGGCCAGGGCTTGAAAATTTTTCGGCCAAACCTTGCATTTGCATGCCTTCTCCTTGCCTACTTCTGATGCAAATGTAAAAATTACAAAGAGCGCCCAGACGCAAAACATTCAAGTCGAACAAATAAAAACTTTCAATTATGACACATCCAGTTCAAACATCATCGCTTTTCAACAAGAGCCGTCTCTACAGCAATCGCTACTACTGCGGTAATCTCTATCAGGTAGTCGTCAACACCGAGGATGGCGAGAGCTACGAGTATGAGGTAGAAGCCGACACGTTTGCCGATGCTACCAAACAAGCTGAGAACTTCGCCCTTGACCTGATGGTCGATATCACCTACATTGAGTGCTATTGCATGTAGCAGTCATCCCATAACATCAAAAACCGAATGTATAACATCAATAAACTTACAGTCATGGAAAAAAGAGAAATTATCGTATCAGTCGTTAAGTCAAACAAGAGTGACAACAATGTTTGGGCAGTGGCCATCAATGGTGAAGAGCAACCCAGCGCACACTGCAAGAGCGCCTATAAGGCCATGCGTTTTATGTTCTTTCTGAAAAAGCAGACAGGATTGTATATCGCAGATGAGAGTCTCGCCCAACTGTCAGCGGAAATAGCACGTGTGAAGGCTGCAGCTGAAGCCGGTAAAGAGAAAAACGCCGAAGCACAGGATGAATTCATCGAGACACACGCCGTCGATGCGGTACTGGCCAGCGAGCCTGAAAAGAAGGTCAAGCGTAAGCCTCGCACAAAGAAGAGCGTTGAGACAGCGGCAGTTCCCCAGTGAAGGGACTGCTGCTTATTGTCTTACCCTGTAATAGTGATAGCCATGATGAAGTACGCCCTTTACAGCTACATCCCACAACGGTTCCAGAAGAGGGCCACGTTCGAGGAGCAGGATATCTGCCGGATGATCATCGGCTTCAAGGATGGCCGGAACGTCTACACCCGTTGGGCTGCAAGGCAGTTCTCGAAGGTATTGTCACTGATGGATCTGACTGATACCGTCATCGTCTGCATCCCTGCAAGTACGAAGTACGCCCACGTACGTAGGTGGAAACGGTTCTCTCAGCTGCTGTGCAGGCAGACCGGAGCCATCGACGGCTTCAGCCATATCGAGGTTGCCGGCAGCCGCAAACGGGCGCACATTACTGGTGAATACGAGCTTGCCACGAACATCAAGCACCTGGTTAACATCGACGCTGACTATTTCAGGGGTAAGAACGTGTTGGTCATCGACGATATCTATACCACAGGGCGTTCATCGGATGCGTTCATCAGTGCCATCGAGGCTACTGGTGCACACGTCCGAATGGCAATGTTCCTGGCGAAGACCAGATTCTTCGGCAAGCCGGGTTACCCCCTGAGTTACCCCCGGGTTACCCCCATTTGAAGAAAAAGTTACCCCCTGAGAAGGGTAACCTTTCAATCTTTCTTTTCCTGTACAGACGGGCATGGGCTTTTTCTGCTAAGCGCAGATAGGATGCTTATGGCCTTGACGGCCATCTTCTTTCCCACCCTCGACCCCCTACGCACCTGAACTTCTGGCCGACGTTCCTGTATGTTGTAGTGGTATGGCACTGGCTCCGTTGCTCTCCGGTGTCAGGTGTAGTCAGGAAAGTCTTGACGGCTGAATGTGGCTGTTCGGATGGGAGAGAAGGCGAGGGGGCGTCTGGTCAGCCACCCTCTCGCCTACACACCCATCACGTGCCAATGGCAACACGGCCACGTCCAGCCAGACACTCCTGACTACACGTGCCACACTACGCTCCACTGCGACAGTTGCTCATACCACCACAGCATACAATGTCCTACAGACATAAAGGTGCTTGCCTTCATGTTTTCTGCTATTCGCAGACAGGTGCTTATGCCCTTGATGGGCATCTTATGGCTGATTCTCCTATTCGGAGACATGATGCTTATGGCTCTCTATGGCCATCTATCGTTTCAGCAGGGAGTGGGCAAGCCTACACCCTTGCTGACTGTCTTGCAAGAGTGACATGTCACACTTGCCATCAACCGCGGATGCGCCCCCACCATTTTCGTGGCCTCGCGAAAATGACACTGCCCCGCAACAATCCCCATACGCTGTGACAAAAAGTCGTGACATATTCCGCTATGGCAAGTCAGGCAAGTCGCTCTCGGGCGTAGGGCGGTGGGGGCTGCTTTCGCTGTCGAAAGGCGCGATTTGCGCGCCGCGCGGCCCGAAAAGTCCCTATATATGGACTTTCCGGGTAAAGAGGTAGTGGAAAAATCTGGAAAATTCCCGCAAATCACCGGGTGACTTGCCGGCACTTGCCGCCTGATGGGCGACACTTGCCATGCTTTCCGAGGCGACTTGCCACGAAAAGCGGGATTTTTCCGGCTCTTTCCACTTTGTTGCTCATTCCTTGCTTGATGCAAGGAAAAATATTTATTAACTTTGTCTAAATAATAATATTTGTGATTAATTTACTCATTAAATTTGCTGGTAAATTTGCAAATATGATTATAAATTCCTAACTTTGCACCCGAAACGTATGAAAAAAAGATAGTCCTTGGTTTTCTATGGCACTGACAAGTCTGGATTATTCTGATTTGTTGAGATACTTGGCTTTCAATCGTAAGAGGGTGGTGCTCAACAAAACGCAGGTAAACAAGTTGTTGTTTATGTGCTATGGTACTTATTGTGCGAGGACTTCAAAAAGGTTGTTCGAGGAAAAGCCAAAAGCATGGCCATTTGGACCTGTCTTTCCACGTGTTTACAAGACTTTTGATCAGAAATCAATGCCTATCATCATCCCCAAGGAGAATAAAGCACTTTTTAAAGAGAATGAAGAGGCATTGAGGATATGTGTCGCCGTTATTGACAAGTACAGTAATACGAGTGCATACAATTTGAGCATGTGGTCACACAAAGAAGGATCGCCGTGGTACCAGACAGTTTATTCGGGGACTACCATAGTTTGGAACAAAGAAATAGAGGATGAAATCATCAAAGAATACTTCACACAACACCCAGTCATTGCCGCCAGCTGAGAATCCGATAGACGATGCACTGTCTGGAAGCACAGTTCTAGGTAATGAAGATTCCATCCCTTGGAGCAATTTCTTCTATAAGGTTTGGTGGAATATAAGGCGTCTCTTCACAAATCCGTTCAAAGAGAAGAAGAAAGAACTTCGGCTTTTGGATCAAGTTGGAATCATCCTCAGTGAGGGCGATGCCGAAAAAATGGCTGAGACATGCGAAAAGTACATTGCATTACACCGCATCGTTGAAAACACAAGAGCCAGACGCCGACTGGAACGATGGGTGACACGTCTAATAGTGGGGTATCTCTTGATAGTTTTTCTACTTGTACTGTCCAATTCTTTTTCTACATGGCTCGCAAATAAGTCACTGCCTTATGTTAGTATGGATTCGGGTATTGTCATAGCCCTTTTAACAACGACAACCGTCAATATTGTTGCATTGGGCATTATTCTTGTTAGAGGGCTATTCCATGAGCATGAGAACTCAGACATGAACAGGGAGATACCTTCAGCAAAAAAATAGCTTAAACCCTGTCTAAATAAGTACAGAAAATCCCGAAATCGTATAGCGGTTCCGGGATTTTCTGTGTACCTTTGTAGCGGCATTTTAATTTTACTTCAATATGAGAAAGATTTTATTTGTATTAGTGATGGCTCTGATGAGCCTTGGCGCACAGGCGCAGAATGTAACGAAACCGGGTGAACCCTATTCCGTTTTTTGTGATTTGGCTGGTTATAACACATGGGGGTATGGTAAGGTGAAAGTACGCCTTGACATGGGAAGGAAGCAGCCGAACAAAGAGGGCTATGAGTCTATCTATGATGGTGACAGTAAACGTAAGTTTAACACCATGATGGAGGTTCTCGACTATATGGCAAAACGGGGATGGAAGGTGCATTCTACCTATGTTATCACCGAAAGTATGTCTAAGCAAAATGTGCTTCATTTCCTCTTGGAGAAACAAGTTACGGATGACAGCCAGATTGACGAAGGACTGGAACTTGGAAAAGAGGAGTGATTTAATACACAGCTATATGACTAAGGCAGAAATCATTGAAGAGATAAAGCTACGATGTTCTGGCATCTTTGGCTTTATCAGTGAAAATGAAGAACTCTTTTTGAGTGATGACAGCAACGAAATAGAATATACGCTGGCCGTTGATAAACTCATTCAATGGAGTGGTGAACTCAACCAACATCTTAACGGTTTGAAAGGATATAAGTATGTTGGTTTCCTCTCAAAGGCTATAAAATCAGAAACCAAACGACCACTTGCTCCAGACGAGGTCGAAAATCCCAACACTCCTTTCTTTATGCAGAGTGTCGTATTGACAGGAACTCTACAGTCATATCCAAAACGTGAAGAGATTGCTTCATTATTGCGATTATATGGTGCTGACATTAATGCTTCAATTTCTAAAAAGACTGATATCGTGATTATGGGAAGTGGAGCCGGTCCTTCAAAAATGAAAAAGATAAAGGAATTGAAGGAAAGCGGTGTTGAGATCCGGGTGATGAATGAGGTAGAATTTTTGAGGATTCTAGAAGAATACAACATGAAATAGACTTAATTCGTCTAAATAAGTACAGAAAATCCCGAAATCGTTTGGCGGTTTCGGGATTTTGTTGTACCTTTGCCCCCGCTTACAAAACAGTGGTAATCCACTCGGCAGGGCGCACGTCAGACGCTCAGAGTAACTACTCAGGGCATTTTTTATGCCTCAGAGCATCCGTATAGCGGCTGCCATTCCGTAAAACTATACTGCCCTTCGGGTGAGTCACTGTTTTGTAAGCAACGGGATGTGCAGCCGTTTCCTTGTACTCCGGCCACGAGGTGCGTGGTAGCTTACAAAACAGTGCAATATGCAACAGACAATTCAACTCGGGCAGGTTCAGCCCTCGGTGCTTTCCAGATTGGAAAGTGCTGTAGAGAACTTGAAAGTGTGGTGGGGTGCCACCAGCAAATCGTTTACGGCTCTCTGTGCCACTGACGAGGGCGAAGTGTTCACCCATGGCGACGTGGTGAAGGCTCATCTCGCGCTCGCCGCAGTACTCATCTTAATAGGAATAGGAGGTGCGCTATGAGGGCTTTTGGAAAATCATTTGCATACAGTGTGCAAGGTCGAAAGGTTGATGAAATCCTGCAGTTTCTGAATAAAGAACATGATTTCACGTATGTCAAGGATGAGAATGCCTTTTCTGCAGTAATTCTATCGATGAAAAAGAAGGTTGATGAACTCAACAATAAGTACCCTAATACAAAAAAATACTATGTTGAGGTACAAAAGAGTGAGAAAGGAGGATTCATCAGGATTCATGCATCAGGCTACTCGATGCGAGGGATTAGCATTCCTTACTGGAATGTAAGAGAATACAAAAAGGAAGGAGGTGCGCAATGAACGCTATTAACATGACACCTGAGGCCGTGCAGGCCGTGAACGCACTTTGCGAGGCAGGGAACCTGGACCACATCATCGTGCACTTGGGCAATGCGGAGGAAGCCCTTCAGAAAGCAGCCTACGAGGATGAAGATCTCTCTTATATGTACCGCTTCGCCTACGAGCTGAAGCTGATGCGTGAGGATTTTGAGAAACTTGAAAAGACATTGGGATATGAGCCGGATAGAAGTTAGCAACCAGGAAGGGACGAAGGAGGCAGCTTTCGTGCAGCAGCTGCTGGACAGCTACTTCGCGTTCCGTGACTGTCTGCCCAAGAATGGGTATATCCAGGAGAACAAGACGACGCAGCAGATCCAGGACGAGCTGGAGCCGATGTACAGTGTGACCACTGGCGAGATTGTTGGCTACATGCTGGATCACAGCTACTCGACGACCTCCGAGCAGGACGGCACCGTCTGCTGGGCCATCTGGAGACAGGTATAAGGCAAGAGAGAACACATTTTTTTACATTGTTTACCGAGGGCGGTGCGTCGTGACGATGCGCTGCCCTCTTCCGTATTTTTACCCTTGCGTCTCTCTTCGTACCTTTGCGGAAAAAGAAGAGCAATGGCATCACTCAGAAGCAAGGAATTCTCGTGCAGCATCCCCGACGTCAGCTTTGCATCGGCGGGGAAGGCACGCGTGGTCATCGACATCGACGGTGAGACGGTATTCGACGAAGGGCTGTACCCGGTAGACGGCACGGTGACGCTGGAGGAGCTGTCAGACCTGGTGACACCATACGCACGCCAGCGGCAGACAGTGACGCTCGACATCACGGCCACCAGCGGTGACGGGCAGCAGCTGTACAGCGGCAGCACGGAGGTGATCTACTGTCAGGCCGACTTCGGCGACGAGACAGCGGCTCACTTCCTCGACAATCACTTTCTCTCCATCCTGATGGGTACGAAGGTGACGGCTCTCGGTCGTCTGGAGCTGCTTCATGTGCCGGGCATCGACGCGGCGTCGTGCCTGGCACGCTACAGTGACGGTACGACGCTGACGTTCACGCCTATAGTGATACAGCGGGGCAGTCACTACCGTACGCTCGACGTGTCGCCAGGCAACTTCACGGCTTCAGGCAAGACGCTGCTGGGCTATACCGTGACGGCAGGCGCCAGGACTCAGGAGTATGAGCTGGACCTGAAGCAGCCCGACTGTGCACCCATCCTCATCTTCGTCAACTCGTTCGGCCTGGACGAGCTGGCCTACTGTACCGGAATCCACCGCGTAGACCCCAGCTACAAGCGCAGTGCGGCCTACATCGGACACATACAGCGAAACTACAAGATCGACGAGACGCGCGCCTTCAAGGCCGACACCGGGCCGCTGACGACGGCCATGGCCAACTGGTGGGACGAGGTGTTCCGCTCCGACTCCGTGCGTGTGGTTAACGTCTACCAGGGCACGCCCACCATCGGTAAGGATCTGCTGATAACCGACTCAAAGAGTGAGTACAGCAACGATGATGCGGAGATTCCACGCTTCACCTTCACCTACCAGTATGCCCAGCGCAACCACAACGTGGTGCAGCTGCTGCGTGCCGGACGCATCTTCGACAATACCTTCGACAATACGTTTAACTAAGTGAAGAGTGAAGAATGAAGAGTGAAGAATTAGCTGCTGGACGAAAGGCTATCCATTTCAATGAGGCCATGCAAATTCTGGACCTGGCACGGGAGCGAAAGCAGACTGTCAACCTGAAAGTGTGGGAACTGCAGACAGGCAGCGTCATCGAATACCGGGGCTGGCTCGTGTCGAGCAGCAACTGGCGGGGCGGCTGGCACCGCGTCATCAACCCCTCGAACAACCAGATCCGCACCGTGCCCGATATCCTGATTCATGAGATTAACGGACTATCAATATACCTGTAGACATGGAACAACAAGACCTTCTGAGAGTCGGCCAGAACGGCGACTATGACAAATATGTAGTGATGCCGTCATCGATAGTCGATGCCGTGGAAGGCATGCAGTCGGAGTTTATCACCCACTACGGGAAGGACTCTGACGGCGGCTTTGCCGATGCCGAGGATGAAGAACATACACAGACCATCAGCATAGGCGGCAGACAGTACGAGTATTATCCCTGGGGTGGCGACAACATGCTGCCATACCACGTGCAGACGCTGATCGGCAAGAACATGGTGACGTCGCAGTGCCAGAACTTCAATACGCTGACGTGCTATGGCCAGGGGCTGCAGTTCTTCGACCGCGGTACCGGGGACAGGGCCTGCGACCCGGAGATTCGCAAATTCTGTCTGCGCAACTCACTGCACCTGCAGTTCTGGGAGCAGGCCACCGACATGAAATATTACTTCTTCTCGGTACTGGTCATCACGCTCTCACGCGACGGCAAGCGCATTGTGCAGCTGCGCCATCAGGATGCTTGCCACTGCCGGTTCACCAAGCGTGACAAGAAAGGGAATCTTGAGCATGTGCTTGTTGGGAACTGGCGCTACGGGACACCCAAGACCATGAAGGTGTACCCGCTGCTCGACGAGGTGGACCCGCTGGGCGACCTGATGGTAAGGCTGGGGCGTGAGCCGGATCCTGACACGGGCAAGACGAGTGCCGGTACTGCCGACCGTTCGTTTGCCATCCGCTGCTTCGTGCCGACCGTGGGTCATCAGATATACCCGATGTGCTTTTACTACAGCATCTTCCTCGATGACTGGTATGACATCTATCGTCTCATCGGCACCGGCAAGAAGTTCATGATCAAGAACACGGCAGCACCCCGCATTCAGGTGGAGATCCACAAGAACTACTGGAACAACGTATGCAACGAGGAGGGCATCACCGACCCCGAGCAGCGCAAGGAGCGCATCAAGCGCGAGCGGCAGAACATCACCGACTTCTGCACAAAGCCGGAGAATGCGGGCAAGGCGTGGATCACGTCGTATGACACCGTGATTGACGGCAAGGAGATCCGCATGGTGCGTGTCTACACCCTTGGGGCTGACAAGAAGAAAGAGGGTGGCGACTGGAGCGATGACATGCAGGAGGCCTCGAATGCCCTGTGCTTCGCCATGGGCGTACACCCGAACATGGTGGGTGCCACGCCGGGCAAGAGCCAGATGAACAACTCCGGCTCGGATAAGCGTGAGCTGTTCAACCTGAAGCAGGCCATCGAGAAGCCCTGGCATGACGTGATGGAAGTGCCCTATCATGTACTGATGCACTTCAACGGCTGGGATGAGAAGTACGACATCCAGGTGCCGATGATCGAGATGACCACCCTCGATAAGAACAAGGAGTTTTACGAAAAGACAGATGACAATGGTACTGGAAATAACAAAGACTGACCTCGAGAAGGCAGTGCCTGCAGCACAGGAGCCTTCGGGCAGCATCTTCGAGGTGATGGAGGATGCCATCAACAATGAGGTGGCAAACATAGAGAGCCAGGTGTTGGGTGATGCGGGTGCTCAGGCCGTGGAAGCCGGTACTGACACCGTACTGGTTCAGACGGTGAAGCGCCTGGCCTGCGTCCGTGCCTTCATGAACGAGATGCGCAGTCTCGACCTGGTACTGACACCTACGGGGTTCGGTGTGGTCTCGACCAACGATACGGCACCGGCCTCGAAGATGCGCGTCGATGCCCTCGACGGCCAGCTTCGCCGCAGCGAGCGGCTGTTGCTCGGGACGCTGCTTGACAGGCTCTTCCGTGTAAGCAGATGGAACCAGCAGCCGCAGCGCCAGTGGGCTGTGCAGACGCTGTTCTTCTGCATCCAGCAGCTGGAGCAGTTCGCAGGCATCAACCATCCGAAGCCAGAGGACTGGGACACAAGCTATCCCACCATCATGGCTGCTGATGCCTATCTACGCAAACACATCGGCAATGCATTTATGGACGAGCTCCTGACACAGATGACCAGTCATTCTCTGACTGTTGCCAACGGGACCATCGTTCTGCTCTGCGAACAGTATATCGGTGCCTGCATTGCACAGAATGCACGGATGAAGGAAGAGACCTATATGCAGTTGATCAACCGCTTGGAGGCCGACCCGGGCCAATATCCCGAATACGCTGACGGCGAGGGATACCGGCTTAATCACTTCAAACCCTACGAGAATCATGCAGAAGACAGTGCCTTCCACTTTGTCGGATAGTCTCGGACTGCTGACGTCTGAAGGAGTCCTCCGGCTATCCTGTCCCCGCTCCTGGAAAGAAATGTCCCAGGAGCAGCTTCGCTATGCGCTGCACGTCATCGGCTGCGGCATGTACTCATCAGTAGAAGGCCGCACCCTGATGCTGCTGCGCTTCACCGGCATTGAGGTGCTGGGGAAGACACCTGGGGGATGGTCGTGCGCCATTCGCGTGGAAGTAGAGGGGAAGAAGAGCACAAAGCGTCATCTCTTCATACTTCAGGCATGGCAGGTGCAGTACATGACACACCAGCTGGAGTATGTCGACAGCTACGAAACCTTTGATGTGCGGTTGGAGAGTATCGGAGGCTTCAAGGCTGTCGACGCCATGCTGCACCGCGTGATGTTCGGGGACTACCTGAACATGGAGAAACACTACCAGGGATATCTGGCCACGAAGGAGCATAAGTATGCACTGGGACTCGCCCGCCTGCTCTACCCCGGCGGCGTGACTGACATCGGCGATGCCGAGCAAACGGGCTGCATCATGTGGTTCTCGTATGTGAAGAAACAGTTCTCACAGCTGTTCCGGCATTTCTTCAAGCCTGCTCCTGAGGGAGGGAAAGCTGTAAACTGGCTGGAACAGATGAACGCCCAGATCCGCGCACTGACCGATGGCGATATCACCAAGGAGCGGACGGTGCTGGATGCCGACTGCTGGCGTGCACTGACCGAACTCGATGCCAAGGCCCGTGAGGCTGAGGAGTTCCGGAGAAAATACCCGAAATCATAGACAAATGGCATGGAACAACATCAATTTGACGCCCTGGCCTACTTTGAAGGGCTGGGAAAGACAAACAAGCTGGCCAAGCAGAACAACTTCAAGGTGGCCTACTGCAGCGGTCCCGGTGCACTGGAGCCGATGATGCAGAGCTACCGCCAGTACCAGAACTTCATCTTCGTGGATGATACCACCTCGGGCAACACCTTCAGCAACAAGGTGGGATGGTTCGACCGCAATGTGTACTGCGTCCATATCATTGCTGGCTATAAGCACGGCGATGCACAGGACTACAACCGTGCGCTGCGTCTGTGCCGTACCATCTTCCGGCAGTTTCTGTCGAAGGTCATCAAGGATAAGGAGACTTATAAGTACGGCACTGACCTGATGTACCTCGGTACCGGCAATGTCTATAGCAACGAATATGGCCGCTATTCCTTCAACGGAGCCACCGGCCTGTTCTTCCAGATACAGAACGATGAGCCGACAGACATGGTGTTCGACGCTGACGAGTGGGAGGAGTAGCGTATGGGAGTGATGAAACGCCTGGCGGAGAACCGCCGACAGTCGTACCGCCGTGGCCGCGTGCAGGCTATGAGCGAGCAGGAGCTGTTCCGGCGCCAGTGGACCCGGAACATGGTCACCTATTGGCAGGAGCGCATCGACCGCCTGCGCATCAACGACACAGGCCGCCTGCGCAGCAGCATCGTCGGATATCTGCACCCTGGCCCCGTGACTACTATCGAGCACTCCTTCCTGGTATATGGCAAGTACGTAAGCGACGGCGTGGCCCGTGAGTTCGGGCGTGGATATACCGACTCCATGGGACGCACATACTCCAGCAGCCGTGGCGGTGAAGGCACATGGAACAGCGGACAGCTGCCCTTTCTCCTGCCTGGCGGTGAAGCCTACCGCGAGAAGCACGGCCTTGACAAGCCGAAGAAGGTAGGCCCGGCCTGGGGAGGACGTGAGGCCGGAGGCCAGCCGCACGTGAAGCGCGACTGGTTCTTCCGCAAGTACTACTCTTCACGCATGGTGCTGAACGAGATGGAGGCCGCTGCATACGGTCGGGAATACCAGGGAATGCTTACGCAGGCCTTTGATGCACTGTTCCAGCGGACGCGCTTCCTGTAGTTTTAATAAGAAGCATATATACATATCTTTGCAATAGTATTTTCTCATACGGACTATTTTAATGTTTAACATCATGGCGGCTCCGGCCTGAGAGAGGTGGAAGGGAGCCGTTTTATTAAAGAAATCAGCGAATGGCACAGGACACATCATACATCAGGAGCTTCTTCGAAGACATCCGCGACGAGCGGGGGACGTACCAGAACACGGCCACCCGCATCGGAACGGCGTTCCTGCTGCTGCTCGACTATATAGCCACCATCGACTATCCCTACCTGCGAAAGGACATCGACGACAACGCCCAGGGACACATCACCTTCCTGAAGGGCATCACCGCCCGGCTGCAGTCGCTGTTTGAGGGACTGAGCTTCTCTGACGTGCTGAAGAGCGAGGGGGCCACCGACGGCTTCGACGGTCAGGGCATCACCATGACCGCCGCCGACGGAAGGATACAGACCGACGCCCTCGAAGTGCGCGGGTGGATGCGAGTGGCGAAGCTGGTGTACAACATGATCCAGGTGATGGAGCAGGACTACCAGTTCTCGGGTGGCGGCGACATCGAGCGGGTTGTGGCCAACCAGGACGGCACGCTGACGCTCTTCATGCACAAGGAGAAGGAAGGGCGGCACGTGAGCTTCACAGACTTCGACATCCTCCACGGCAAGATGGACGAGCAGGTGGAAGTGGACGGCGCCTACTACTATCAGACGTCGTGGATGCGCATCACGGAGAACGGCATCACCCTGCGCGACGGCATGCAGCCCGACGAGGTGCGCGTGGAGCTGTGGGAGGACGCTGCGGTGCCCGGCGGCCACAACTTCCCACCCAAGGCGATGATGACGGTGGCCAGGCACGGCAACACGAGGGATGCCGCCCGGCAGTCGTTCTGGGAGCTGTCGACGACCGACCAGCGCATCGCCTACTACTGGCATGTGGACCAGCCCATCCTCCGTGCCGACAACTACGCCCTCTGTCTGGGCATACTGCCCACCATACTCGACAATGCGGGCGTGCTGCCCGACACCCGCGACCCGCGGATGCCGTCGCTCTACGTCAACACCATCTTCTACGAGAACGCACACCATATATACTACCCCTCGCAGGTGGTGAAGGTAGACCGCGGACTGTGGACACCCACGCCCACGGCCACCTATACCGGCACCGACGGCAGCTACGACGGCGAGGCCTACACCAACGGCCAGACCATCGGCGAGCCGTACCACTGCGAGAGCTTCTCGAGGAACATGTGGCTGACGCACCGCCTCTCGCCCGCCAACCAGAGCCTGACCGACGAGCGGCTGCTGCAGAAGATGCAGAAGGAGTGGCACGTCGACAAGGAGACCTCGCGCGTGTGGCACCACGGCGCCCTGTGGGAGTGCCTCGTCGAGGGCACCGCCGAGGAGCCGGGCTTCTCGCGCCACTGGACGATGATCAGCGGCCAGCAGCTGCGCCTGGACTTCATCTTCGACCGCGGTACGCTGGTGTTCGTCGACGACGTG
Source organism: uncultured Prevotellaceae bacterium (assembly GCA_900318685.1). Classification (GTDB taxonomy): domain Bacteria; phylum Bacteroidota; class Bacteroidia; order Bacteroidales; family Bacteroidaceae; genus Prevotella. Next base: position 26,266 of record ONLL01000039.1, read on the forward strand.
CAGCTGCTGGCCGAAGCACGCATCTTGATAGGCACCGACGACGTGACCGACGAGATGCTTGCGAAGGCAGCAGAAGCCCAGATAGACATCGGCTGGACGTGGCAGCGCATGAGCTATGAGGACGGCACGCAGACAGCTGCCGACGAGCTGTGGCAGCCAACGACCGTGGCGGGGCAGCCCAACATCCTCGCCATCGACCATAAACTGGCCGACCCTGACCGCCGACAGGACTGCGGCCCGCTATGGGAACAGCAGCTGCGCGTGTGGTACCGCTGCACGGCACGCCTCTCCACTGGCGGCATGGCAGAAGGCGAGCTAGGGCTGGGATAATGCATAATAATAGTAAATCGTAAATCCGTAAATCGTAAATATCAACATGTATTACGTCATCGTACCAAGTGAAGTGTGTGAGCGCCGCAGGGTGTTCACCCGCAACCAGCGCACCCCCGACGGGCGCGTGGTGCTGACCCTGAGAGACCTGAACCTTACCAGATTCTCCTACGGGCCGGTGGAGATAGTCAACGGCGATGACCTGCAGGCCATCATGGCCGCCGGCCAGGCACAGCCCAGTGATAACGCTAATCAGGAGGAGGAATAGGCCATGGGAAAAATCATCAGTAACGACTTCGTCTTGAACGGGATGATCTCGGGCAAGACGCTCATCACCGGCATCGAGGTGACAGAAGGCGTGCTCTACCAGAGCATGGACGCACAGGGCAACCTCACCCCCGACTGGACGAACGCTGGACCGAAGTTCAGGGCCGCCGTCATGGACACGGGCGGCACGACACGCCTCTCAATAGCGGCACAGGAGAAGCTCTACTGGAACGGCGTGGAGGTGACCTTCGCCGCCAGCGGCCTGAGCAATGCCGTGGGCACGGCCTTCCCGGCAGGCACCTTCAAGCGTACCACGGGCGCCAACGGCACCTACGTCTACCAGATCGTGAAGAACTTCTTCAGCGACTCGGTCAACGCCGACAGCGACCAGTTCCGCATTGAAGGCAAGATAGAGCTGACGGGCGGACGCTTCCAGGACTTCGTGACCCCCGACCAGCCGGTGACGCTCGTGCGCTACTCCACCGGCGGCACGCCCTATCTGGTGCTCATCAGCAACGTGCACAACATCACCGAACAGGGCGGCACGGGCTACCTCGACGCCTTCCTCTACGACGTAACCACGATGAAGGTGGTGGAGAATGCCGTGCCGGAGAAGTGGTTCAACGTCGACGGCACGGGCACCGAGGTGGAGTGCACCACCGCCAAGGGCTACACCAAGAGCGGCAACCGCCTGACGGTGCCCGCCGACGAGGTGAACGGCTACGACAACTTCTGTGCACGTTTCAAGGTGGGCAGCGACTACTACCGGGGCTACGGCTTCCTGCGCGATGAGACCGACGCCATCTATGCCGCCTACGACATCGTGGGCGACGTGGAGGGCGCCGAGGTGAAGGAGAACGGCACGGCTCGCGTGAAAATCTATGTCGTCGACAAGAACGGCGACGTGCTCACCTCATGGGGCACGCGCACGCTGGTGCCAGGCGTGGTGCTGAAGTGCGACGACGGCACGGCACTCACTCCCTCCACCTACAGCGGCACCGCCGACCAGCTGGCCAGCACCAGCACGGCAGTGACCAACATCACCTACAAGGGCGAGGCCTGGAAGGGCACGCTCGCCGTGCCCTACGACAAGCTCATCTCCGTCTGCGGCGGCCGCCTGCAGGGATGGATAAGCCTGGACCCCACCAACTAACCCGTGTGCAAGGCGGTTTTGCCGCCTTGCCCCTATAAGCATAAAGACCCATGAAGAAAAGAACATACGTAGGGGCGGTGACACGCCCCATATCGTTCACACCGGCCATCCGTGTGGAGAACCCCTACAGCGAGCAGCACACTGACCAGCACGGCACGCTCACGCAGAGCTTCGACACACTCACCGGCGAGTACTACCCCAACCGTCAGCAGTACCCGACACTCTTAGGACTCCACGTGCTGATGGAAGACCCCAATACCGCCGCCGCACAGACTGAGGTGGTATGGGGCGGACAGAATACCGTGACCTGGGAGGTCATCCGCGGCGGCGTCGCGACAGCCGTCACCGCACAGTCGACGGGCGACTTCACCCTCAGCGGCCACCAGTTGCGGGTAAAGATGAACCAGACAGTGGCCGACGGCAACGTCACCGTGCGTGCCACCGGCACCTTCCGCGACAGCGTGGGCAGGTCCCAGACGGCCGTGGCCGAACAGCCGCTGGGGCTGAGCGCATCGACGGCCACCAATCTCGTGCTGCTGCGCGACAACCTGGGAACACCAGGCTACGTGGGCGAGTTCTTCCGCCTGAACCCGCTGAAGCTCGACACCGCGCTGAAACTCGGCACCGCCGCCAACTGGAAGAAAAAGTGCGCCGTGCAACTCTGCGACGGCACGACCCCCATACCTGATGCCTTCACGCTGATGGGCAGCGACAGCATGGACGAGGATGACTATATGGACACGCCCGAAGGGTCGGCCTTCTACTTCTGGTTCTACCGCACGCCCGAAGGCAGGCTCGTACAGTGCACCGAGGATACGGAATGGCTCGATGCCGCATGGACGGCACACGGCACGGCATCGAAGGTGGTGACCGTCAACCTGACGAAGGCGAGGCAGGTGCGCCTGGTGTGCCGTGCGGGATACATACCCTACGGACAGATGGAAGACTACCTCGACGAGGACGGCATCCTGCGACCAGAAAAACTCTACCTCGGATTCCGGGAACAGAGCTTCGACGTGGGCGTGGAGCTGCCCGACGTGGAGCGTATCGACGTGGCCGACATCGCCCACTGCCGCCTGGAACGCACCGAGCTGGCCAGCAGCACCGTCAACATAGTCAAGCGCGCACTGGTGACAGCCGGGGGCACCACGCTCAACGACCTGAACGAGACCACGCCCCATGGCAGCAGCACGCAGTCGTGGGTGGAGATGCTCTACAGCATAGAGTGGAGCGTCACCAAGGCTAATGGCGACGAGGTGAGCGTGGGCACCGGTGAGTGGCTGCAGATAACGCCTGCGCAGCTGGCCGCGCTCTACGGGGCGGCACTCAATGCCGACCAGATGCCGCAGATGAGCGTCAGCGTAGAGCCGCGATACCCCAAGCTCACGGGCAACAACTACGTGGAGGGGTACGTGCGCGGAGCCAGTGCCGTCACGCCCTCGCAGCAGCAGGGCAATAAGGGGTTTCTCAAGCAGCTGGACTTCTGGCTCCTGGACACCACCGACAACGAAGGCGTCACGACGCACGGCATGAAGCTGCAACGCAACAACATCCTGCGCTTCGCCGGTGGCGGCTGGGCGCCTGCCGTGCGCATCAGTCCGGAGATGGCCGCCGACGCGGAGCTGGAGCTGTGGCGACGGAACAGCGGCGGCACCTACGTCAAATACTGCGATGCCGGGGCCTACGATCCGGAGTCGTTTGTGGAGAGCGTGCTGCGCAGGTACTTCAATGGTACGCTCACAGGATGGTACGCTGAGAGCGACGGTGGCTGGCCGCGGCTGTACAAGAAAGACGGCAGCAGCTACGTCGAGGCACACGCCCTGATGCCCTGGGAGAGCACCGAGACGAAATACACCACCGGCGTGGGCTTCGGCTTCGGCGTGTACCTGCTCGACCACCAGAAGCGCGACGACGGCCAGTGGGAGTGGAACGGCATCCTCACCGACGTCACCGAGTGGGACGGCATCGACGTGAGACCCTACTACCTCGCACCGACGGCTTTCTCACCCTGTCCGTCGACGCAGATCACGGAGAACGGCAAGACGGTGTTCCGCAACTTCTTCTTCCTGGCACACCCGCAGGGAGGCATCGGCGGCCACTCGGCAATGGGCATCCTCGGCAGCTCGATGTTCAACGAGGCCGGACGCGCCTACCCGAAGGTGGAGGACGTGACTGCGCTGACGAATGCCACCCGTGCGCGTGCCAACAACAGCGTGGCGGGACGCAGCTACCCCTTTGCTGAAGGCGGTTACCACACGCTCAACACGCTTATCACGTCGCAGGAACTACTCTATTCGCGCCGCAACCCATTCCTCGCCACGATGTTCGGCAGCGGCATCAGCTCCAACGATGCCTGTAGCAGCGAGGCCACATGGCGGCAGAATGGAGGCTTCCGACACAAGATAAGCGGTGCTACGGCCTACGGCTATGCACCCTGGAGCAGTGCGTTGCCGGTGAAGAGTGCCACCAACAGCACGAGAAATGCCTCGGAGGACATGAACAACTACCAGGGCAAGGAACAGTGTATGGAGAGCCAGCTGGCAGCGTCGTTCGCAGTGGAGTTCGGCATCGCCAAGACCACCAATACGGCATCGCCCAACTACTTCACGGTGTATGGCGGCAAGTACTACTGGATGGCACCCGACGGCGCCGATACGCTGACTGACGGATATATGAACGCGCGCATATACCGCGAAATGAGCGATACGCTGACGGGCTACAACAGCAGCGGCACGCAGACGACGTGCGAGTTCACGGCCATCCTGCGCATGAGTCTGATGGGTGGTATGAACATCTCCGGCGACATCTTCGCCTACACACAGGGCGGCGCGGAGGTCATCGGCGAGTGCACGAGAGCACCAGACACGAGCAGAACCGGCAACCCCATCGTCTCCTACCTGATTCCCGACCAGACAAAATGGCTCAACGACACTGCCATCACGAAGGACGCGCCGGCGAAGTTCCTGATCGAGGAGTGTGCCGACGCCATCAAGACGGGCGAGGCGACCAACCTGGCAGACGGCTACTACGCCAGGCGCTTAGGCTACTCACCGGTGAAGATACAGGGCGGTGGCGGTCTTGGCAGTTACGAGTGCTGCTATGGCTACACCCGAAACGAATGGGCTTCGACAGTCGGCAAACGTGTGAGAATCGCCCTCCGTTTTCGCGGCTATGCGTACTTTACGTACTGTTCGCCTCGCAACTGGCTTGCGATCTACAGCGCGTCGTCTGCGATTCGCACCCATGGGGGCTCTGCTCAGGCTTTGATTGGCACGTAAGGCGCAGCAGCGCTGCAAGTGCAATAAAGCCGCTGCAAGCGGCACGCAGCGTCGGCCGTAAGGCCGACTCGAGAATAAAAATTTTTTGGAAAAAACATCGACTTCCTGCCCATCGAGGAAGGCCGCATCGTCAACGAGTGCGGCTACATCTACGAGGGCAGCACGAACCAAATCCAATTCATAGAGGAAGAT
>ONLL01000044.1 GCA_900318685.1 uncultured Prevotellaceae bacterium
CAATGTCCTTGTCGTTATCATCGTCGCTGCTGCAAGAGGCGAGGGAGAAAGCAGCAAGCATCATAAAAATGTTTCTCCAAATCTTCATTGTTTTCATTTCTTCTATTCTGTTGTTAATGTTTCTACTACTAGAAACGCTGTGAAGCAGGAAATCCTGCATCGTTGTGCGTTAAATGTTCTTAATCATAGGGCATAAAGAAAGCGTGAACAACCCATTATCTTTTCCTCGTGGCTGTAGGAAGTGCCATAATTGTCAGATAAGTTTCGTCCACGCCATAACGTGAACGCTCACCTTATCCATTCTCTGACAATTATTCCTTGAAACTTCCTACATTTCGAGGTCATTGAATGAGATAGCGAACGCCATTTCTCTTGCCCACAATGTCTTTGGGTATCGCACTAATGCGAAATCCAGCGACAAAGGTACTACAAATAATTGAGAAATGATAAAAGCATCCCCCACCTTTTATATATTTTATACATAAGAGGCTCGTTTTCATTCGTTTTTGGAGCCGAAACAAAGTTTTTAATTAAAATCTTGCATTAATTCAAAAGGAATTTGTATCTTTGCACACAGATAATAAGTTTGTCGAACTCACCAATGAATCGCCTTTGACCTCCTCAGGCCGTGCGGTTTATTTGGCTAAAAATAGTTAATTATGATGCAACTAATTGAAAATCAGTATAGAAATCTCGCTAACCAAGTTTTCAACGAGGATGAGTATTAAGACTAAAAAAAGTGGCATCCATGTGCCACTTTTTCTGTTTATAAGCGTTCCTGCCAATGCGAAAGGAATTCCGGGGTCTTGATGTGTGCCTGATATTCGCGCAATTTGTGCCCACCTTTTATCATTTATCGAGAAGAGTCGTTATGTCCCCATATACTGCCCGATGAAGAAGATGATGCCCGTCGACGCCTCGCGGATGATGTAGAGGAAGGGATGTGTGGCATAGAAGTTGACCGTTTCAGGCGGCGTCAGATCGAGCCCTGCAATACGACCTTGCAAGAGCGTGGCAACCGATGCCTCGGTGCCCGTTTCGTCGACCTTGATGCGGCCTACCTGCTCGATCATGCCGATGCAGGATTTCAAGTCGAAGAGACGGGAAAAGTCAGCCTTCGTCATACTGAAGGCATTGGGCATGCCGAGTGTCTTCATCACGTCAGTGAGCTCTACGTCGGACGATGACTCAAAGCGGGGCAACTTCACGTTCACCAAGATGCTTTTCAACTGATTATAACTCTTCTGCCAGCTATCTGCCGTCAGCGACTGGGCCACCTCGCTGACGGTCTTTCCCTTATTCGGCAACAGGATGATCATCTGATAGGATCCATTGCTATACGGCAGACAAAGCGTTTGGCAGAGGTCGTCCTCAGTATAGAAGAACTTGTGTCTCTGGTTCATCATCGGCACCAGTGTCTCTTTGCCGTCCTCATCCTTGAACACCTCGTCGTTGGTGGCGGCCTTGCGGAACTTCTCCCTCCAGATACTCTTGAAGTAGATGGTGTTCACTAGGGCATAGCCCATCGACGGTCCTATCTTCGCTTTTTCCTGCACCTGTGGCAGCATCCCGTTCGAACGCTGGCTGATCTTCTGATTGATCTCGTCCACCGACTTATCGCTGCCGAAGTCCAGGCTGCTGAGTTCCGTGTCATAGTAGTCTTTGGCCACTTTCACGAAGGCAGGCATGGGCGTGTAGCTTTTGTCAGAGAAGAAGTCGTTGCTGATCTCCATCGTGGTCAACTTGTCGAGTGTGGGCGCCTCAGTGAGTACCTTGTGGCAGAAGGTGTTGATATTGGCGGCTTGTGAATCGTCGCAGCCCAGCACCTTGTTGATCTGCTTCCTTGTTTGGCCTGCAGCCCCGTTGCTGATCAGTCCGAGAGCATAGGTCATGCCCAATGGCGAGAGGAGAATACTCTTCTTGCTGCCGACCTTGCGCAACATGTTGAAGCCAAGGTCATTGACAGGTGTCACCAAAGCCTGCTCTTCATCCGTCAGATGGATGTAGTCACTCGGGTTGTTCTCATTCGGCACCCCTTCTCCATCATTCTCTATGCCGATTGCCTCGAATTCCGACATGTCGATAGTGAGTATCGACTCATTGATTTCCTTCTTGGGGATAGGCAGATTGGATTTTCCCTCCGTTCGCAGAAAAACTCGCGGGTCACGTATGGTTATTGCCGACTCCATCTTGATCTTGCATTTCTTCGCTTTGTCGATGGGCACGATGACTGTCTTCATGCCTACGTAACTGAGGCGAAGGCGGTCTTGGGGATTCTTCACCTTCATGGAAAAGTCACCGTTCATATCGGTGACAGCCAAATTGACGATGCGTCCGTTGGAGTCAATCTCACACACGGTGGCCCCCATCAGCGGACCAGCTTCGTCACTCACTGTGCCACTGATCTTGTCGCCAGACTTTACGGTTTTCGCATTCTTTGCCTTTTGGGGCTTAGACACCTTGCTTGATACTAGTTGGTCCTCAAGACTTCCAATACCCCTGACAATTGTATTTGGAAAATGTCCTCTGATGGTGCTTTTCATACACTGGGCATCGGCAAAGCTGGTGGCTACGATATGGTAAGCCTCTTTGGGAATGTTCTCGTCGTAGAGGATGGAGTTGACCAGCCTCTCGCCATCAAAAAGATATTTATTCGACTCTTCTATCGGCGCGAGATTCTCGTCAACCACGAAGGTGATGCTTTTCTGGGCTATGGCGAGACTGGCGATGAGTGCCAGCACAATGATGGCAAGTACTTTTTTCATAAGTTGGTTGGTTTTGGGGTTATTCGATTTCCAATTTGCCGTCGAAGCTGATTGGGTCGCGGTTCATCGAGCGTACACGGATATACGCCTGACCATTGTCGTATATTTCAATCACATAGTGGTAGGAGTCCTCACGGGTCCTCACGTCAATGTCAATCTGAGTGTACTCATTCGACTTGGGCTTGCTATCATTATAGCTCAGCACAGGCTCTTCGAAGTTCAAGCCTATCGACGGGGAGAGTGTCGGCGACACCTGGGCCTGTCCCAGATAGGGCAAATAACTGCGCAACGTATCGCCTCGCAGTTCCAAGTAGAAATCGGGGGTCACGGTTCGCGAGCCATAGCGCATGGTGGTCATCGAACTGATCTCGATATGCCATTGCCGGTCAGCAATGGCACCGGCCACAGCCGCCTGTTGTCTTTCCTTCTTCGTCAGGTTACGACGAACATTCTGGCTATTACTCCAGTTCCTTAATTCCGTCCATCCCTCAGGCATCTCGCCCTTGTCTTTGACGGAATACAGATTCAGACCGTTGTTATCGCTATCATCAGTAGCAATAATGTCGACGAGGCCGTCTCTGTGGCTCCTATGCGTGACCATATAGGATGTGGAGGTAAGGAAGAAAGGCTGGGCCTCCCCCCCCACCCCCTCCCAAAGAGGAGGAGCCTCCCTTTTGGGGGGAGCTTGGAGAGGGCTGACATCTTCCGTCGATGTCGGCTCTGCTGGCTGAGGCGCATCCTCGCTGACTTTCGTTACAGGCTTTTCCTTTGGCTGCTCAACCTCCTCCCCCGAAGCCTCCCCCGACCCCTCCCCCGACCCCTCTAAAGGGAGGGGGGAAGCCTCCCCTCGGGGAGGTTCGGAGAGGGCCTCCTCTTCTATCGCTTGTGCCACGATGGGGTCCTTCTGACTCTGCTGCTTTTCCAAATGAAACATGACCAGCAGGGCAATACTGGCGACAGCGGCTACGGCGGCATAACCCCACGGCCGGCGAGACTTTGGAGCCGTCTCAAGTTCCATGAGGTTCTTCATCACCCTTTCATTCAAATGATCGGGCAACACCGGCAGCTTTTGTTCTCGTCGGCTGACGGCTTCGCGCAGGTTCTTGTCGTTATTTACATCGTTCATTACTTAGATCGTTTTGATGATTCGGTAGAGTTTCTTGCGGATACGGCTCAGCTGAGAGCCGACGGTAGAAGGAATGGAGCCTGTGACGAATGCAATGTCGGCAAGGCTCTGATTGTCGTAGTAGAACATGCTCACGATGGCCTGCTCGTGGGGCGGAAGCATCGCCAGGGCCTGTTCCAGCTGCTCGATGGTCTGTTCGTCAGGCGGAGCATCATCGGGAGCCTCCCATGTGTCGAAGCTTGAGTCACTGTCGTCCAGGTAGACGATGTTTGGCTTTTTGCCGCGGACAAAGTTGAGCGACTCATTGTAGGCTATACGACTGAGCCATGTGGCGAGCGTTGCCTGACAGTCGTCATACGTGTCTATCTTATGGAGCGCCTTGACAAACACATCCTGGTAGACTTCCTCGGCATCCTCCAGTCGTGTCACGATGCGCGACACTTGGCGGAAGACCATCTGGCCGTACAAAGTGAGCAGCCGCTCTTGGGCTGTCCGCTCTCTGCGTCGCAGGTCGTCGATGAGTCTGTATGCCTCTTTCTCCATTTTTTGTTCTTCCTACTCTAATATACACACAAAATGGAGAAAGATTGCACTGTCTCTCCACTTTTTTTGAAAGAAGCACTAAAATTTATGCTATCTTTTTAAGTGAGAGCCAAAAATGTCGATAAGTTGCATGTCGTTAAACTTTTTCCTATATGGGTCATATTTTGGCATTTTCAATGTGTTAGGGTTTATGACACCAGGTAAATTGCTCTCTTTGTTCATTTGCATACGGGCATACCATTTCTTTATAAGCGTCAGGATTTCCCGGTCAAAGATGTTTCGCTCTACGATTCTGTAGTGCGGATGATAAGCCTCACGGTATTCGGGCGAATGGCTGATGGCGTATTTGCCAACGGAGAGAATGCTGTCGATGAACAGCTTATCGGCTGAATAGTTCAGATAGTTGAGATTCATGGTGTCAATCACTTCCAATATTTCATGCCACCGGTCACGCCAAGACTCTACCTTAGGGCGATTACCTGGATTGGCACTTCGGATGAATGCATCAAGCAAATGGTCTGCGCTGATGATCCCTTCCTTGACGGTCCTGATGCTCACACGCACGTAGTTGCCCTCTGCACCACAGGGCTCATATAGCCACGGAAGGAGGTCTTCAAGTGTGGTGGTATTCAACTCTTCATCGAGGTAGGCTTTCACCTGCTGTCGGTCAGTCACCAGATGTTCAGCACCCATATAGTCCTGGAAGCACGACTTATAAATGTCGAGTAGACGAGATTGAGGGTAAGTCTCCATCTGCCTGCTGACAAACCCTGCGATGTCTTGTGCCGATACGGATACCGATACTATCAGGATGATTGACAAAATAATCAGTTTTTTCATGCTGGACGAGCCAAGCGGCAAAGCCGAGCGGACGCTCGAAACCAGTATTGCAGGGCCTTTAGGTAAGAAATCCATTTCACAAATTCTATTAAAAAACACTGCAAAGGTACTCATTTTCCCTTTATTATTCGTATCTTTGCAGCCAACATTACAATACTTTAAGAGAATTATGGCACATAATTGTGAAAACTGCAACCATAGGTCGAGCGGGCATATCAATTTCTGCCCAGGCTGGAAGGGATATTTCACCAGTCAGAGTGAAGATAGGAAAGCTGAACTGAGAGCAAAGTATAACTTCCAGAAATACTAATTACAGATTACTCGTTAATGATAAAAACATCAATATTATGACTTTATTCGATCAGATTAGTGAGGACATCAAGTCCGCAATGAAGGCTCGCGACAAAGTGCGCCTGGAGACGCTTCGCAACATCAAAAAGGTATTCCTGGAGGCAAAGACGGCTCCAGGAGCCAACGACACATTGGCCGATGCCGATGCGCTGAAGATTATCTCTAAACTGTCTAAGCAAGGTAAAGAAACAGCAGCAACCTACACGCAGGCAGGTCGTCAGGACTTGGCCGATGCAGAGTTGGCTCAGGTGGAAGTCCTGGAAAGCTATCTGCCGAAGCAGCTCTCTCAGGAGGAGATAGAGACAGAGGTGAAGAAGATTATCGCTGAAGTAGGAGCCACAAGCATGAAGGATATGGGAAAGGTGATGGGCACAGCCAGCAAGCAGTTGGCAGGAAAGGCTGATGGCCGTATCATCTCTGAAATCGTGAAGAAACTCTTGGCATAAGCATTAGCCTTTCAGCGTATTTCAGTGCCAAATCTAAACTAAAAGGCTATGAAGTTATTCCACTTCGTAGCCTTTTACGATAATCATAGGACAGGCTGGCAGTTTCTTCATTTTCCCTTTTACCTTGTTTCGAGCATAGCTGCTCTTGAAATTGGCGGGAAAATAGAGACCGCCATTACCCTTCATGTCAACCACACAGGCCCAAAAATTTTGGTTAATCCGAGTTGAAGCAGGCAGCAAGGAAGGCCTTTGCCCCCCCGGCTCTTGCCCCCGCCGGAAGCCGCTTTCAGTCCCCAAGACCATAGCTCTTGCCCCCGTCGGAAAGCGCTCTTGGAGCCCAAAACCATAGGTCTTGCGGGCGAAAAGCATAGGTCTTGGAGACGAAGACAGCAACCTTCCGCCTTCAGCCTTATGCCCGCTTGTCGACGGCTTGATGGTGCAGCGTGGGGTGCTGATCATATCACTTTCGCTCAAGTTTCGCAAGTGATGAAAAGCTTTTTAGTTATCTGTTCAGATAAAAAGTTGGCGCATGTACCAGTTTTTTTTGCCTAAAAGTTTCTGTGTCCAGAAATTATTGCTATCTTTGCAGGCAGAATGAAACGTGAGCGCAGTTTTGTTTGGCTTTTGACAGCACTATTAGCTGTATGCCTGACAGTTTTGCTGAACTGGCAGGGACAGGTTGTTGCGTCTTCACAAGGTTGCCAAGAGCGTACTGAGTCGTTGGTCATAGCTCCTCAGCGACAGCCACCTCATGAGGCCACGCTGACGGATGCCTCGCAACTCTATCGTGTTTGCAGTTCGCGTCCTCAGCGCATCTTGCCTTCACAAGGGGCAAAGACTGAAAGAACTATCACGCCGTTAGGTAGTTTTGCCCAGCGGCAACATATTGTCAAACACCTTTATTCCCACTACGACAGCAGATGCCGAAAGGAATCGGCTCCATTCTGCATGTCGGCCTCGTGCGACTATTACGTCATCGCATTGAGGCACATCATTCGTTGACCTAGTTGTCTGTTTTCACAGGGACACACAATCAAATCACATTATTTAAACAAAACAACAACTATGTCAAGTATAAAAAACTTGGAGATGGCTGCTGCCCTCTCCGCACTTCCGTGTATCACGATTAAGAAATCACTGTTTTCAACAAAGGCTGTCTATACGCCTACGCAGAGTCAGATAAAGGTCGTCATTCTAGAATACAGCCCTTCCGATGGCGAGCGTGTGGAGCGTCTGCTGGCTATGCCGCTCGACAAGATGGGCGAAGACATTGCGCAGAAAGGCAAACCCTTGGCTAAGGACAATGGCAACTTCCGCTTGGAACTCTGCCTGAGCGACGACCATCAGTTCTGTGCCCTCCAGTTGTTCCGTTTCAGCGATTTTGTATACCATCCCGTCTTCGAACCCCGTTTCTATAAGGGTAAGGACGTAGAGACCGTTGCCTTGCTGATGTAGCAAACAACTATGAGTCACATTGCCAGCAAGTGGGGGATACTTCGGCATCCCCACCTTGCTGTTTGACGTTGACGCTAACGTTACCTATTGTGTCAGGTTGATGAAGTAACTTGGTTTGTTTAACCAAGCTACATCGCTTGTTTCTTATTTGATAACATCCAAAGCGCAATTCCTTTTGTCAAGTAAAGTGCAATAGTCAACCTTCATCTTCTCTGGTAGAAATGATTGACTGATGAGTTCTTTCCATTTGGGGAGGTATGTTTTCATTTGTTCTATCATCTTCTCTGATCTGGCAACAGAAATACCGCTCTCGACGAAAGCGGTCATGAAAGTATTGCGATTAAAGCCACTTTTTTCACCTCCCACAGAAAAACTCATCGCCATTTCCTCGGTATCAGTAGGGTCAGCCAACAATACTGCTAATAAGTCATAGGCAGGTGACAGGACATACTCGCCATTCCCTGTGTCTATCAGAGAAAAGTTCTTGCAATGCATGTCAGAATTACCAGTCATCCATGCGAACAACACCAGCTCCCAAAAGCGTTGAACGTCAAGCATCGGGGCCGATGAGTACTTCTTGATGGTTTCTGCCAACTGTTGATAGGTGCCGTAGTACTTGTGCTCAGTAAGTCGATTGGTCAGTTGGCACATATCCAGCATGGAGATCTTTTCATTTTTCTTTCCGCGGTCCATTCTGAGCGTCAGATAGCCCAATTCACCATCAGCGAGCCGGATAAGTGTGTGGCGCGCAGTGCGAATATGTGCGACTTCAGCCATTTTCATCGTGAGGTCTTCTAATTCCGGAAGATGGGGATATTTAGCGCTTTGCGGCTTAAATATATACTTACCCCAAAGACCCACAATAGTGAATTTTGCAGGTTCGTTCTTGCCGCCACGATCCACGTCGAGCGACATCTTTGCTTGCACACCAGTAACAGATACGCTGGCTCGAATCACCTGCCTGGCCAGCTCAGACATGTTGTCGCGCGTATAAGGAAGTATAGGTGCTATTTTGCTGCCGAAGAATTTACGGGCACAGCTGGGATGGAAATCCACCTGACCTTCTTCCAACTCATGATAACAATACAGACACTTACTCATGTTCTAATGGTCTTACGCTAATGTTTCCTATGCAGTCTTTGCAACAAGCCATCAAGAGTGACATCCTGTCTCGTGGGTCAATTTTCCAGGATGTGGATGCAATATTCAAGAGCCAGCCTTCAGGGATGAGCCCATCGAAGACTGGAAACATCATTTCCTTATCATACTGCTGTTCGGTCAGTGGCATAGTAGGACTTATTGGAGCTGCTCCCTGACTTGCAAGATATTCCTTTTCATAGCAGAAATGATACCCCTCTTCATCCTCTGTAAGGACTCCACAGAAGACATCGTTGACATAGATACCAGCCTGTTTCATGCTATATCATTTTTTATAGCACCCAGATGCTCGCCAAACAAGGCAAGGACATCATTTACCTTATCCATTCTCAGGGTCTGCTTACCTTGTTCGAGATCTCTTACAAACCTGAGACCCACTCCAGCCCTTTCAGCTAACTCTACTTGAGAAAGACCGTTTTTCTTCCGTTTTTGTTTAATGTGCTCCGATAGACTCATAACGATTATTATACCTTATCGGGTGCAAAGATACACAATTATTGTGATAAATATATCAATTCGGGTATAAAAATTGCAATTTTCTTTGATTTATACCCAATATGGTATAGCTTGTCTATCGTAAATAAGCAGGAAGGTCGACAAATGATGGCACCTTTGCCCATCTCCGACGCGGACTTTGCTCTTATTCCCATGCAGGGAACGTACCACTCCCATGCAGGGAACGTATCACTCCCATGCTGGGAACGTATCATTCCCAGCGTGGGAATGGCACGCCCGTCCCATACGGAGCAACGCTTCATCCGCGACGAGCGTTTAGAAAATGGCATCATCGGTTGCAGAACCTAACATGACACCTAACATTGACGGAGAAGCTGCCAATTAGCACGATGTTAGGTCTGATGTTAGGTCTATGTTAGGTCTATGTTAGGTTTAAGTTACCTCTATGTTAGGTGTTGAAAAGCTGATTGTGATGAGTTAAGTGCGTTAAAATTAGCATGTTACAAAGAACGAATGTTAGGTGTTAGGTCTTTTTGTCTGAAAACAATCTTTTTTCTCTCTCCTATGATTAGTTTTTTTAACCATAAAAGAGCGTTATTTCGAATATAAATGCGTACCTTTGCGCATCTATATCAATATAAAAATGACACTAGTATGATGAAATTGTTATCAGCCTTGACCCTGGTGCTGGCTCTGGGGGCAGGAAGCGCGCAGGGACAAGAGAAGACGAAGACGGCCTATATGGTGGCCGACGCTCATCTGGACACCCAGTGGAACTGGGACGTTCAGGCCACCATCAAGCAGCACATCTGGAACACGATGGTGCAGAACTTCATGCTCTTCCGCCAGTATCCCGACTATGTGTTCAACTTCGAGGGCGGCATCAAGTATGCCTGGATGAAGGAGTACTATCCCCTGCAGTATGAACAGGTGAAGAAATATGTGAGCGAAGGGCGGTGGCACATTACCGGCAGCAGCTGGGATGCCAACGAGGTCATCATCTGCTCACCTGAGTCGTGGATGCGTAACATCCTGCTCGGACAGACGTTCTACCGCCAGGAGTTCGGCAAGGAATGCATCGATGTGTTCCTGCCCGACTGCTTCGGCTTCCCCTATACACAGCCGACGCTGATGGCTCATTGTGGCCTGGTGGGCTTCTCGTCGCAGAAGCTGATGTGGCGCACGAAGCCCTTCTATGAGGGCAACAAGCGATATCCTTTCTCCGTAGGCCTGTGGGAAGGCATCGACGGCAGCAAGGTGATGATGGTGCACGGCTTCGACTATGCCAAGCGCTGGCCCGACGAAGACCTCTCGCGCAGCGAGGAGCTCATACGCGAGACGGGTGAGAGTCCGCTGAACATCGCATACAGATATTATGGTACGGGCGATATTGGCGGCTCGCCCAACATCCCGTCGGTACGTGCCGTAGAGAAGGGCATCAAGGGCGACGGCCCTGTGAAGATTATATCGGTCACCAGCGACCAGCTGTATAAAGACCTGGCCCCCCTCAAAGCTGCCCAGCTGGAGGGAAAGCCCGATGCCCGACGGCTGCCTGAGTTCAAGGGCGAGCTCACGATGGACCTGCACGGCAACGGATGCTATACCTCGCAGGCTGCGATGAAGCTCTACAACCGTCAGAACGAGCACCTGGGCGATGCTGCCGAGCGCTCGGCCGTCATCGCCGACTGGCTGGGAGCCTGTAAATATCCCATCAGTCAGATGACCGACACATGGCGACGGGTCATCTGGCATCAGTTTCACGACGACCTGACCGGCACCTCTATCCCCAGGGCCTACGAGTTCTCGTGGAACGACGAGCTCATCAGCCTGAAGCAGTTTGCCGATGTGGTGACCACCAGCGTATCGGGCATTGCCAGCCGCATGAACACCCAGGTGAGCGGCATGCCGCTGGTAGTGTATAATGCTGAGGCCTTCCCCGTGAAGACGCTGGTCGGCATCGATGCGACAGGCGGGATGACCATTGCCGGGCCTGACGGAAAGAAGGTGCCTTCGCAGTATCTGGCCGACAAGGGACAGGTGGTGTTCGAGGCCTCGCTGCCGTCGACGGGTATGGCCGTCTACAGCATGACGGGGGCAGCGAAGACCGCCTCGAAGTCGCAGCCGGGCAGCCAGATAGAGAACAAGCGCTATAGGCTGCGCGTGGATGAATATGGCGACATAGAGTCGCTCTACGACAAGGAGGCACAGCGCGAGCTGGTGGCCAGCGGCCAGCGCATCCGCCTGGTGGTGTTCGACGACTGCTACTCGCCAGCTTGGCCTGCCTGGGAGATTCAGAAAGCCACGCTCGACAAGGCTCCAAAGGCCATTCACGACGGCGTGAGCTGCCAGGTGACGACGGGCAGCGTGTGCAATACGCTGACCATCACCAAGCGATACGGCGAGACAGAGATACGTCAGGACATCCGCCTCTATCACGGCGCCCTAGCTCATCGCATCGATTTCGAGACTGACGTCGACTGGCACTCTACGAACGCGCTGCTGAAGGCCGAGTTCCCCCTGAGCGTCAGCAATGCTGAAGCTACCTACGATTTGGGTCTGGGCAGCGTGAAGCGAGGCAACAACCGCGACAACCAGTTCGAGGTCTACAGCCACGAATGGACCGACCTCACCGACCGCTCGGGCAGCTATGGCGTCACCATTCTCAATAATGCCCGCTACGGATGGGACAAGCCCAATGACAACACGCTGCGTCATTCGCTCGTCTATACGCCACGCACGGGCAACGGCTTCAGCTATCAGGCCCAGCAGGATATGGGGCGGCATGTCTTCACCTATAGTCTGATAGGCCATCAAGGACAGCTCGATGAGCCCGAGGCCGTACGTCAGGCTGCTATCCTCAACAGCCCTGCAAAAGCATTCAGTGCTGACAAGCACAAGGGCGACCTGGGACGTGTGTTCTCGTTCGTGACCTCTGACAACGACAATGTGCTGATACGTGCCCTGAAGCGCGCAGAGACCACCGACGAGTATGTAGTACGTGTCTATGAGACAGGCGGCAAGCAACAGCAGACGGCTCACCTCAGTTTCGCCAGCGACATCGTTCAGGCTGCTGAAGCCGACGGCACGGAGAAGACGAAGGGCAGTGCCACATTCTCAGGCCGCCAGCTTGATGTCACGATCAATCCTTATGGCGTCAGGACCTACAAGGTTAAGCTCGCCGACCCCGCTGTGAAGTCTCAGCCGTCGGCGGCCGATGCACAGCCTCTGTCACTGCCCTTCGACAGCGAGTGCTTCACGTTCAATGAGATGCGCGAGGCAGCCAACTTCGAAGGCGGCTACAGCTATGCTGCCGAGCTGCTGCCCGACGACGGGCTCGATGTCGGCGGCATTCATTTCCAGTTTGGCGAGAAGGATGCCCTGAATGGTGTCACCTGCAAGGGTCAGCAGCTGGAGCTGCCTGCCGGCCAGTATCGCCATCTCTACCTGCTGGCTGCCAGCCGTCAGGGCGACCGCAGTGCCACCTTCACCTTCAACAGTAAGAAAAACTCTCAGTCTTCTAATCTCAAATCTCAACCCTCAAATCTCAAATCTCAAATCAAAACCGTCCCCAGCTACACAGGATTCATCGGCCAGTGGGGTCACGACGGCCACACGCAGGGCTACCTCAAGGACGCCCGCCTGGCCTATGTGGGCACCCACCGCCATTCTGCTACCGACGACGAGGCTTATGAGTTCACCTATATGTTTATGCTGAAGCTCGACATCCCCCGTGATGCCACATCTGTGCAACTGCCTGACGATGGGAAGATCGTCGTGTTCGCAGCGACCTTGGCCAATGATGACGAGAGCCTGCCCCCCGTATCAAGGCTCTTCGAGACGTCCTTGAAGGGTGGGGGACGGGCTGGACTTGAGGCCGCTGAGCCTGAGTTGCCCAGCGTACTTAGAGGTGCAAAGATCATTGCTGTCACGGGCGAGTGCAACGTCCGCGAGCTGGCTCCGAACCTCACTGACGGCGATGCTACTACTAAGTGGTGCGATGTCACCCAGGCCCCCAACTATGTGGTGTTCGACCTGGGTGAGCAGAAGATGGTGAGCCACTGGAAGCTGCTGAATGCCGGCAGCGAGACGACTTCCTACATCACTCGCACCTGCCTGCTGCAAGGACGCAACAGCGAGGGTGAGGAATGGCAGACGCTGGACATGATTGACAATAACCGCAGCAATGACGTCAGTCGCTCGTTTGCTGCCAAGTCGGTACGCTATCTGCGCCTGTTCGTGGTCAGCCCCACGCAGCAGGGAGCTGGTGCCACCCGCATCTATGAGCTTGAAGTGTATTAGGATCAGAAAGCGAGGTTGACGCCGGCCATGAACGTTGCTCCCGGCATGGGGAATCCGGCGTTGATCTCATAGTCCTGTCCCAGCAGGTTGTCGCCCCTGAGCCATAGTGCCAGGGCGGGCGTGAGCTGATAGGTGACGGTGGCGTTGAGCAGGAGGAAGCTCTCCTTCGTCTCGTTGGCACCTACGGCAGTATAGAGCCCGTCGACATACTGCAGGCCGGCATTGGCCCTGAGGCGGGCATCGCTGTAGACGGCTCCCAGGAATCCCTTGTACGTCGGGGCTGCCACAACCTTGTTCTCCATGTGGAGCATCGAGTGGTTGGTGTTGATGGCCCAGTGGGGACTGAGCTGATAGCTGGCCGTCAGCTCGGCGCCGTAGTTCTCGATCTCGCCCGTATTGATGTTGCGAGGTCCGGCTTCGAGCATCACGGTTTGTATCATGTTGTCACCTTTTATATAATAGACGTTGACTCCGTATTTGAAGGCGTCGATGCGATGGTTCCACGACAGTTCGTAGTTCCACAGACGCTCGGCCTCAAGCTCTTCGTTGGCAGGACGATAGAGGTAGAGCTCGCGCACGCTGGGATTGCGGAATCCCTTGCTGGCGGTGGCTTTCAGCTGACTGTCGTCTGAGGTGCGGACGGCCAGTCCCACCTGAGGCACCCATTCCGATCCAGCCACAGAGTGATGATCCCATCTGAGTCCTGCATCGACGGTGAGGATGCTGCTGATGTCCTGGCGCACATCGGCATAGGCTGCCACCTCATTGCGATGCGACTTGGCAGCGCTGGCTCCTGAAGGCACCTCGTCGCCACTGACTTTGCTGGTGTAGTAAGCCCGTCCGTAGAGATGCTGATAGTCGAGTCCGACGGTCACCCTGTTGCCCTCGAAGAGCTGTGCCGTCTGGTAGAGGGAGAAGCCCGAAAGGGCATCCTTCGAGCGGAAATAGTTGGCCTGTGGCGCTTTGCCTTCGCTCCATCCGTCGTCGATGCGATGGTTGCCGAAGTTAGAGTAAACGGTGAGCGCGCCGCTGGTGCCCTGATAGTGATTCTCGAGGGCTGCCTGTGCCTCGCCTCGTGTGATCCACTGCTCGCGGCTGAACATGGGCTGGCTCTCGGCACCAGGATCGGAGCCCACGAAATGGGTCAGATTGGCTGCTGCCCAAGTGCGCCAGTTTGCATTGAGGTCATAGCCCACCTTGGCGAAGCCCCCTTCCTGTTCGAAGCCCATGCGGGGACGATGGTTGTCGGACCGCTGATACTGCACGGCCAGCTGGCTGCTCAGGCGGCCCTTGCGCATCTGTGTGGAGAGCTCGCCCTGCACCGTGCCGTAGCTGCCGGCACCCAGGTTCAGCGAGGTGCGCGCTCCGTCGTGCTCCATCTTGCGTGTGACGATGTTGATGACACCACCCATAGCGTTCGAGCCGTAGAGCACGGACGCAGGCCCGTGGAGCACCTCCACATGGTCGGCCAGCATGGTCTGATAGCTGTCGGCAATGGGGTGTCCGTAGATGTTGGCATACTGGGGATGTCCGTCGATGAGCACGAGCATCTGTCCGCCTCCGGCTGAGATGCCTCGCATGTTGATGCCGCCGGCGGCTCCGTTGCTCAGGCCGTAGCCCATCATCGCGCGGCTGGTGACAAAGAGTCCAGGCACCTCCTGCGTCAGCGTGGGCAGGATCGATGTCTGGTGATTGCGTGTCAGCTGCTGTCGGGTGACCACGCTGACGTTCATGGGCAGGTAGCGCAGGTCTGTGGCCTGGCGTGTTCCCGTCACTACTACGTTGCTGATGTTGCCGCCACTGACGAAAGAGGAGTCAGAGTCGGTCTCAGCAGCTCCCACAAAGGTGGGAGTCAGCAGCAGGCTCATAGAGGCTGCCGCTAGTTTCAGTTTTGAAATGTACATGTTGGTTGGTTTGTTTTTGTATCACCCAGAACACAGCCGGACTTTTCGCCTTAAGCCTCCGCCCGCTGGGGAGGGCATGACTGGGAACCTGTGCGATGGTTAGAGGATAAAGAGTATATAGTATAGTGAGAGGCCCGCCTTGGGGGCGAGCCTCTGGTCACTCTGCCTGATATCCGGCTATGCGAGCCATAGCCGGAGCAATCTCGATATTGTCGATGCGTCCCTGGAACACTTCCGTGCCAGGACCGATGGCATAGACGGGCACATAGCCGTTGCTGTGGCCACCGCTGGCCCAGCTGATGAGAGCCGCCTCGCTCATGATCTGCTTGCACACGTCGCAGAAGTCACCTATGCGGTCGTTCACCTTGCCGTTTTCGCTGATAGCCTTCTCGACGTCGTTCCAGCGGCGGTCGAGACGTTCCTGCTGCCTCTTGTCGACCTCGATGGCAGCGCCAAGGCCGAGCAGTGTCTTCAGCTGCTTGTTGATGTTCTCGCGGGTGAACTTCTTCGGCGATTTCTTGTACTGCTCACGCAGTAGCCACTTCAGCTCGTCGATGCTGCACGTCTGATATTTCAGCAGGTCGGTGTGCAGCTCGTACGGGCCACGGCCCATCACCAGTCCGCCCGTCTCGTGGTCGGCCGAGATGACGATGATGGTCTCGTCGGGATGCTGCTCGTAGAACTCGTAGGCCACCTTCACTGCCTTGTCCATATCGAGGACCTCGCTGATGGCGCAGCCGATGTCATTACGATGGCAGGCATAGTCGATCATGCCGCCCTCAATCTGGAAGAAGAAACCGTTCTTCTGCTTCGACATGAGGTAGTTGATACCCGCACGGGTGATCTGCTCCAGCGTCAGGTCGTTTTTGTCCTGGTCCAGGGCGTAGGGGAGATGATCGCTGCCCAGCTTCTCGTTTTGGGCATCGCTCTGGAAGAGGATGAGCTTCTCGGCCTGACGGCCTTTCTTCTGATACTCCTTGTAGCCGCCGGTCAGGATGGTATAGCCGGCCTGACGGGCCTGCTCGCGCAGCGACGGCTCGCCCTCCTTCGTGTAAGGCTTGTGGAAGTCGCAGCCTGCAAAGAAGTCGAAGCCGCTCTTGCAGAGGTCCTTGCCCATCTCATAGTACATGTTGCGGTCGCGCTGATGGCCATAGAACGAGGCCGGGGTGGCGTGTGTGATGGCCACGTTCGTGGCGATACCTACTGCTGCACCTGCCCGCTGAGCCCAGACGGCGATGCTCGTGCAGGGTGTCTCCAGATCCTCCAGCACGCCGATGGCGCCGTTCTTCGTCTTCTTACCGCTGGCCAGCGCAGTGCCGCCGGCAGCCGAGTCGGTCACTCCGTTGGTGGCCGAGTAGGTGTTCACCATTCCCACGACGGGGAAGCTCGACATAGTGATGGGCTCGAAGCCGATCTTCCCTTTCAGTGCTGCCAGATAGGTCTCAGTGACGTTGATCTGGTTGACACCCATACCGTCGCCGATGAAGTAGAACACGTACTTTACCTGTTGCGCCCAAGCCGACGACAGCGTCAGCAGCACAACGGCCGCGAATGCGAATAGTCTTTTTCTCATATCTTACTCTTTTTTAGTGAATGTCCGTTTATACTTATTAATAACGTTAAAATCACTGATATTATTGCATGAAAATCAGTTTTATGCAAAAAATACACACGGAATGTACTGCGATTGGAGAATTATTAGTAATTTTGTAGCTCAAAACCAATGTGACACTCCTAATAAACCACTTTTTATGAGAAAACTATGCTTAGCTCTTTTAGCACTGCTGACCGTTGGCTATGCCTCGGCCGACGACAGAAACCAGAAATCATTTGCCGAGTCGATAGCCGCTCCAGCCGATAATATCAGCGTCACGCGCAGGCCCAGCGTGGAGGCACGCCTGTTCCAGGCCGACATTATCGAGAAGAAAATCGCCGAGGTGAAGAAGCTGCTCAAGGATGCTCCTTACCTGGCCTGGATGTTCGAGAACTGCTTCCCCAACACCCTCGATACGACCGTGCATTATAGCACCACGGAGGACGGTGACGACGACACCTTCGTATATACAGGCGATATCCACGCCATGTGGCTGCGCGACTCAGGAGCCCAGGTGTGGCCCTACGTGCAGTTTGCCAAGCGCGACGAGAAGGTGCGCCACATGGTGCGTGGCACCATCCTGCGACAGCTGAAGTGCATCGTGCTCGACCCCTATGGCAACGCCTTCAACATGGGGCCTACAGGCAGCCAGTGGGCTACGGACCTTACCGACATGAAGCCCTTCCTGCATGAGCGTAAGTATGAGATTGACTCCCTTTGCTATCCCATCCGCCTGGCGTATCAGTACTGGCTCGTGACGGGCGACGACTCCATTTTCAAGACCGACCTGTGGATCAATGCCGTCAAGGCCGTGCTGAAGACTTTCCGCGAGCAGCAGCGTAAGGACGGACACGGACCCTATCGCTTCCAGCGCACCACAGCCGTACAGTATGACACCATGAGCCATAACGGCTACGGCAATCCCGTGCGCCCCTGTGGACTCATTGCCTCGGCTTTCCGTCCCAGCGACGATGCCACGGTGTTCCTCTTCCTCGTGCCTTCCAACTTCTTTGCTGTCACCTCCCTCCGCAAGGCTGCCGACATCCTGACCAAGGTGAACCACAACACGGAGCTGGCCACCAACTGCCGGACCCTGGCTGACGAGGTAGAGGCGGCTCTCCGTCAGTACGCCGTCTACGATCATCCCCAGTACGGCAAGATCTATGCCTACGAGTGCGACGGATTCGGCAATCATCATCTCATGGACGATGCCAACGTGCCCTCGCTCCTGGCGATGGCCTATCTGGGCGATGTCGATGCCAGTGACCCCATCTATCAGAACACCCGTCGCTTCGTGCTCAGCGATGCCAATCCCTACTTCTTCCGCGGGAAGGCCGGTGAGGGCATCGGAGGTCCCCATGTGGGCTACGATATGGTGTGGCCTATGTCAATCATGATGCGGGCCTTCACCTCCAGCGACGACAGCGAGATACAGCAATGCCTGCAGACGCTCGTCGACACCGATGCCGGCACGGGCTTTATCCACGAGTCGTTCCACAAGGACGATGCCACCAACTACACCCGTCCCTGGTTTGCCTGGCAGAACACGCTCTTCGGCGAGCTCATCCTCAAGCTCATTGACGACGGGAAGCTGCCCCTTTTAAAGAAAATACAGAAGAAATAGTATGAACACAGAGGCACAGAGTTAATTGCAAGAAAAACTCTGTGCCAAGGCGCTCTTGACTTCCTCGAGCGAATGAGCCACCTTGATATAGGTGTGCCAGTCTTTGCGTGTCACACCACGGGAGTGAAGGTCGTCGAGCATCCTGATGAGCGAGTCCCAGAACCCTCCCATGTTGTAGAGGATAACAGGCTTCTGGTGATAGCCCATGGTGGCTGCGGCGACCACGGTGAAGATCTCGTCGAGGGTGCCCAGGCCGCCAGGCAGGGCAATGAACGCATCGCTCATGTCCTGCATCAGCTGTTTGCGGTCGTTGAGGTTGTCGCAGGGCACCTCCACATCAATATACTTTGACTGGTTGCCGTTGCGTGTCAGGATCTGAGGCACGACGCCTATCGTGCGTCCACCTTCCTCGTGCATCACTTTGGCCAGGCAGTCCATCAGTCCCAGACCAGCACCTCCGAACACGATGGTATGTCCCTCCCTAGCCGCCCAGCGGGCCAGCGCATCCGTCCTGAAGAAGAACGTGCGGTCAATCTGCCAGTTGGCAGAACAAAAAACACATATTTTCATGTTATAGCAGTTACTTGCTTCTGTAGAATTTCTCAAGCGTGCGGTAGGCATTCTCCTTTTCTGGGGAGACGACCTCCTTCGACTCGACGTCAATCTTCATGACAGGAGCATTGTCGAGGTTGTCCTTGGTGATGGCAGTCCACTGAGGAAGTCCCTCGCCGTTGGGATTGCCCGTCTTGCAGAAGTTGGCATAGTAGGTGAGGAACAGCTTGGAGATGGCATAGTCCTCTTCCTGCCAGTCATAATACTCGTTGGTGTCAAGGGTGCCCATAGCATACTCGATGTCGGCAGAATGGACGGCGCCGGGAGCAATGTCGGGCTGCTGGGCCTTCTTCTCTTCAGCGGTCTTCTCGCGCACCCCGCCTGCCAGTCCTCCTGTCATGTCGCCCATCTTGGCCGACACCTGAGGACGCGGGTGCATGTAGTGATAGCGGTAAACGGGCTGGGTGGAGGTCTTGACATGATAGTCGCAGAGCTTCCAAGTGGGGAATCCAGTGAAGAGGTCGGAGGCGAGGTCAAAGCCCTTCTGGCTCATGACGTCTTCGTCGGTAAGGATGCCATAGGCATTGAAAATCTGGTCGGTCATATCGCCAAACTGAGGCTTCATGGCATTCTTGTAGTTCTCGACTGTGGGTGCCTGGCCTCGGAGCGACTGCTGGGGTGTTCCCTCGAGTGAGTTCCAGCCTGCGAGGAGCGGCACCTGTGCCTGCTGACCTTTCTCGAACACAGCATCGGCACTCTCGGTCATGAAGTAGCCGTCGAGCACCACGCTGGCCATTCCCCTGGGCGGCAGGAGCTGCTGGAGCGAGTCGGCGTTCATCGCCATCGCATCGGCCAGGCTGGCTATGCCGGCATTCGTGAGAAGGGCTGCGCCGGCGGCATCGGCATCAGCCTGAGCTGTGGGGCCATAAGGAAGCACCTCTGCTCCTGAGGAGAGCATAGCGCCGGCGATGAGACCCTTGGAGAGGGGCGAGCACATGAGGAGCGAGACGGAGAAGGAGCCTGCCGACTCGCCCACGATGGTGATACGGGCGGGGTCGCCACCGAAGGCGCCGATATTGTCCTTCACCCACTGGATGGCTGCCACCTGATCGAGGAAGCCGTAGTTGCCGCTGCCTTTGTAGTCGGATGCGGCCGTGAGCTCAGGATGAGCAAAGAAACCAAACACTCCCTCACGATAGTTGGCTGTCACGCCGATGACACCCTCCTTGGCAATGGAGGAACCGTCGTAGCGGGGCTCACTGCCGGAGCCGGCCATCAGACCGCCGCCGTTGAAATAGATCAGCACTGGGAGAGCATCGGCCGTAGTGGCAGCTGTGGTCCAGATGTTGAGGTAGAGACAGTCCTCGCTGCGGCCTGAGCCGCGGAACTGCATATCGCCGAAGATGTTGGGCTGCATGGGGTCGTCGCCGAAGGCCTTTGCCTGTCGTATGCCTTCCCACGGCTGTAGTGGCTGTGGAGCCTTCCAGCGTAGATCACCTACAGGAGCCTGTGCGAAAGGAACTCCCAGGAACTTTTTCACTCCACCTTCTTCGAATCCCTCGAGGATACCATACTTGGTTTGTACCTGAAGCGTGACTTCCGTGGCCTGCTTCTTGGAGCAGGCGCTCAAGATGGCGAGACCAGCGGCAGCCATCATTGCTAGTGTTCTGAATGTTTTAGCCATAATCTTTAGATTGTGTTTGATTAAATAATGGCGCAAAGATACATATTTTCCGTCAAACGGCAAAGAAAAATGATAAAAGAAATTCCTGCCTTCATCGCTGAGATGAAAATAAATCGGATTTAGTTTGCATTTCTCCCCAAATTGCATTATCTTTGCAGTCAGTTATGAAGACATTCGAAGAATTAGGAGTGAATGCGGCCGTCAGGCGCGCTATCGAGGAACTGGGATTTGTGAGTCCGATGCCAGTGCAGGAGGCGGTGATACCGCTGCTGATGAAAGGACAACAGGACGTGATAGCCCTGGCGCAGACGGGAACGGGCAAGACAGCCGCCTTCGGCATTCCGCTGCTGCAACGTATCGATGCGGGCAGCCGTGAGACGCAGGCGCTGGTGCTCTCGCCGACGAGGGAGCTTTGTCTGCAGATCACTGATGACATCCGTGACTTTGCGAAGTACATGGACGGCTTTCATGTAGAAGCCGTCTATGGCGGTGCGGCCATCGAGCCGCAGATGCGGGCGCTGAAGAAGGGTGTGCAGATCATCGTGGCTACGCCAGGACGCCTGCTCGACCTGAAGAATCGCGGCTTCGCCCATCTGGAGTCTGTGAGCACCATCGTGCTTGATGAGGCCGACGAGATGCTGAACATGGGCTTCTCGGATGCCATCAACGAGATCTTCGAGTCGCTGCCTGAGGAGCACACCACGCTGATGTTCTCGGCCACGATGAGCCGTGAGGTGGAGAAGGTGGCCAAGCATTACCTGAAGGATTACGAGACCATCGTCGTGGGCTCGCGCAATGAGGGTGCCGAGAATGTGAACCACATCTATTATATGGTGCATGCGAAGGACAAGTACCTGGCGCTGAAGCGTATCGTGGACTATTTCCCCAAGATTTTCGCCATCATCTTCTGCCGCACGAAGCTGGAGACGCAGGAGATAGCCGATAAGCTGATCAAGGACGGCTACAACGCCGAGTCGCTGCACGGCGACCTCTCGCAGCAGCAGCGCGACCAGACCATGCAGAAGTTCCGCCAGCACCTCACGCAGCTGCTAGTGGCTACCGATGTGGCTGCTCGCGGCCTTGACGTCGACGACCTGACGCATGTCATCAACTTCGGACTGCCCGACGACATCGAGAACTACACTCACCGCTCCGGCCGAACAGGCCGTGCAGGCAAGAAAGGCACGAGTATCAGCATCGTACACTCGAAGGAGAAGCACAAGATACGCAGCATCGAGAAGGAGATAGGCAAGCAGTTTGTGGAGGCTGCCATCCCGTCGGCAGAGGAAATCTGCAAGAAGCAGCTGTACAAGGTGATGGATCAGATTGTGAAGACGGATGTCGACGACGAGGAGATTGCTCCTTTCATGCAGGACATCAGCCGCTACTTCGAGTACATCGACAAGGAGGAGATCATCAAGAAGATCGTGTCGCTGGAGTTCGGAAAGTTCCTTGCCTACTATGCCGACGCCCCTGAGATAGAGCCAGTGAAGGAGGAGAAAGGAAAGCGGAAGGAGGAGAGGGGACAGACCGACCGGCAGAAGCGCATGAACAAGGCACAGCCGGGCTATCACCGTCTGTTCATCAACCTCGGCAAGCGCGACGGCTTCTATCCGGGTGAGCTGATGCAGACGCTCAACCGCTATGTGGGCGGGCGTCAGGAGGTGGGGCACATCGACCTGCTGGACTCCATCAGCTATTTCGAGGTGCCCGAGAAAGATGCGAAGAAGGTGATGACGCAGCTCACGGGCATCCGCTATCACGGCCGCATCGTGCGATGCAACTCTGAGGACGACAAGTCAGCAAACGTCGTGCCAAATTCCAGGAAGGATGCGCCGCAAAAGCATAAAGGCACAAAAAAGCCCGATTTCATCGGGCCTAAAGGTGAAAAAAGAGTGAAAAATAATCGTGGTCGTCGCGACGACTGGCGCTCGCTGACGAAAGGCGACCTCAGGGACTTGGTGGGCGAGATACCCGATTTCTCGGAAGAAGGATGGGCACGCCGCAAGCCCAAGAAGAAGTGACCGTCTACTCCTGCAGCTTGAGGATGAGGGTCGACTCCCAGTCGTTGTTCTCGTTGTCGGTCAGGGCGGTCTCGCACTTCAGGTTGCAGCGGTTGCCATTGAAGGCGACCTCGATGACGGTGTCGTCAGAGATGAATTTATTACCCATCTCCTCGTCCATGAGTTTCATGGTGATAAGGGTCTGCTGGGAGTTTGCCCACTGCCATCGTGCCACGTCCTCTGTGCCGTCGACATAGCTGATGATGAACAGCCCTGACTGCGTGAAGGTGACGTGCTTCACCACGCGCTTGAACTCCTCCTGCTCCTTCTCAGTCAGCTTCACATCCTGACGCAGTGCCTCTTCCAGTACGTCTTCCAGGTAGAATAATCCGCCACGGCTGTCGAATTCCTCGTAAGCCTTGACGTTCTTCGACTTGCTCTTCAGGTCGAGAATGGTTCCCAGTACGTTCCAGGTGCGCACAAGGTTATGATTGGCTGTGACGCTGCTACCATCGTTGTTGTTGCTGCCACCGTTGTTGCTGCCAGTGCCGCTGTTGTTGCCAGAGCCAGAGTTATTGCTGCCGGAACCCGAGCCGCTGCCCGAGCCGTTGTTGCCGTAGGTTGTCGTTGTGACATTGACGGTCTCCTCTTCGTCAGTGTCGTACGTCAGCGTCTCGCCGTCGGCTATCGTGACTCGGAGGTCAGTCGTCAGCTGGTCGTTTGCACGAGTGCGAGCATTGGCCGAAGCCTTCTTGATGGTGCCTTTCACCTTCGTGCCGTTCATCGTGTAGGTGTCGCCACTGACGGTGGCCTCTTCCATGATGTAGACGAGCTTGTTGTCGATGGCGTTGTGCAGTTCGAGCAGTATTTTTCCGCTCTCGCTGAGTTCGATGGCTTTCAAGGCCGGTGCCGTCGTGATGTCGCCAGTCGAGGCGGAGGCTTTCAGCTCGGGATTCAGCTCATAGCGTACGGCCTGCTGGGCAAAGGGAGGAGTGCTCAGGTTTACTGTGGGCACCTTGTTGCTGTCGCCATCCTCATCATCGTCGCTGCTGCATGCGATGGTGCACATGGTGGAAAGGACAGCCAGTGCCAGATAGAAGAAATGTTTTTTCATGTCTTTCTTGTTTGTATGTGATTAGAATATTCGTCCGCTGATGCGAATGCTGATGACCGGGAAGACGACAATCTTCTCAGCTATCTCAAGTCCGTCCTTCAGGTCAGGGTCGTCGTATTCGTCAAGCTCGCTGCTCTTGAACTTGTGGTAGCTCTCATCGCCCCAGTCGTCCTTGGTCTTGGCGCCCAGGCCAGGCTTGCCCCAGAACTGCACGCCCAGGTCGCAGGCCACGCTGACACGGTTCTTTTGAGGGATGGCGCGTCCGAAGCCTATTCCCAGATATGGCTTGAAACTGTTCACCTTGACATCGGCATGGGCATAGCCCTTCTCGTCGGTGGTGACGCGATAGTCGCCGAGCTTGAGGCCCAGCTTTCCATATTTGGAAGGGTCGGTAATGAACATCGAGGTGTTGGTCGCATTCACCACATCGTCATTTCCCACGAAGGCACCTATCGTGAAGTGGAATCCGTCGTGCTTCGAGGGGTAGATGTCGGCCAGCAGCTTGCAGTTGAAGATGTTCGTCTTGGCTTCAACGTCGACATTGTCGGTGATGAGGGGATTGTTGTCGTTGATGCGGAAGTTGTGGCTGAACTTTATCTTCGGCCAGAAGGACACGCCGGCACGCAGGGCCACATAGTTGGTAAGCGGCGATGCCACGTCGAAGCCGATACCGTCAGTACCTACTGAGACGGCAGCGCCCAGATGATTGAATATGCCGTATTCTGCCGTATTGTCCTGGGCATTGATGTGCTGCGTTCCCAGCAAGGAGGCCAGCATGAGGAATAGTATTTTTTTCATTGCGCTATGTGTTTAGAGATGTGTGATGACTTACGTGATGATGGTGCCCTGTTGGCCGTCGATGGCTTTGGCACTGGTGATGACGACACGCCTGACGCCGGCATCGATGGCCTGCAGGGCATTCTCAATCTTGGGGAGCATGCCGCCGCTGATGGTGCCGTCGGCCTTCAGACGGACGAAGTCATCGCGGGTGATAGATCTGATGACCGATGTGTCGTCATCAGGATTGGCAAGCACGCCAGGCTTCTCGAAGGCGAACAGCAGTGTCACATCGTAATGGGCGGCCATAGCCTTGGCCATCTCCGATGCCATCGTGTCGGCATTCGTGTTGAGCATGTTTCCCTGCCCGTCGTGCGTCAGCGGTGCGATGACGGGAACAATGTTTTTATCGATGAAATGGGCTATTTTTGACGATTCCACCTTGTCGACATCACCTACGAAACCATAGTCGATGCCGTTCTTCAGGGGGCGGCGGTGGGCCTGGATGACGTTGGCGTCGGCACCCGTGAGGCCGATGGCATCCGCACCCATAGCCTGCAGAGAGGCTACGATGTGCTTGTTGACGAGTCCGCCATAGACCATCGTCACCACCTCGAGCATCTCGGCATCGGTGATGCGCCGTCCTTCCACCATCTTCGTCTCGATGCCCAGCTTTCCGGCTATGGTCGTGGCACTGCGGCCACCACCGTGCACCAGGATCTTGGCACCCTTGATGGCGATGAAGTCAGTCAGGAGCTGCCTGAGCTGTGCCTCGTCTTCCACGACGGCTCCACCCACCTTCACGATGGTGAGCGGCTTATTCCAGGTAGGTGTATCCATACAGTCCGCTTCTGTAGTTGCTGAGGAATTCCTTGCCCTCCTCAAGGGTGATCTTACCGCTCTTCACGCTCTTCGTGACCCACATCTCAAGCTGGCGCACCAGCTTCTTCGGGTCGTACTGCACATAGTCGAGCACCTCGGCCACCGTCTCGCCGTCGAAGATCTGGTCGATGTGGTAGTGACCGTCCTTGACCGAGATATGCACGGCAGTCGTGTCGCCGAAGAGGTTGTGCATGTCGCCCAGGATCTCCTGATAGGCTCCCACGAGGAACACGCCCAGGTAGTAGTCCTCGTTTTTCTTCAGCGCGTGCACGGGCAGGGAGTGAGAGTTGTGCCGGTTGGTGACGAACGATGCAATTTTTCCGTCAGAGTCGCAGGTGATGTCCTGCAGGGTGGCATTGCGTGTGGGGCGCTCATCCAGGCGCTGGATGGGCATGATGGGGAATATCTGGTCGATGGCCCAGGAGTCGGGCAGCGACTGGAACAGCGAGAAGTTGCAGAAGTACTTGTCGGCCAGCAGCTTGTCGATGTTCATCAGCTCCTCGGGGATATGCTTGAGGTTCTTGGCCAGCGCGTGTATCTCATGACACACACTCCAGTACATGGCCTCAATCTCGGCACGCGTCTTCAGGTCGACGATGCCGTGGGCAAAGAGGTCGAGCACCTCCTCGCGTATCTGCTCTGCGTCGTGCCAGTCCTCGAGGACGTTGCGCGGCGAGAGGTTGTCCCAGATCTCGTAGAGGTCCTTCACCAGCTGGTGCGACGACTCATCGGGCTCGAACTCCTCGGGCATCTCAGGCAGCGAAGCCGTCTCCAGCACGTCGATGACGAGCACGGAGTGGTGGGCTGCCAGCGAGCGTCCGCTCTCAGTGATGAGGTTGGGGTGGGGGATGCCGTTCTTGTTGGCTGCCTCTACGAAGGTGTAGATACAGTCGTTGACATATTCCTGGATGCTGTAGTTCACGGAGCTCTCGGACGAGGGCGAGCGCGTGCCGTCGTAGTCTACGCCCAGTCCGCCGCCACAGTCGACGAAGTCAACGTTGTAGCCCATCTTGTGCAGCTGCACATAGAACTGCGAGGCTTCGCGCAGGGCGGTCTGAATGCGGCGAATCTTTGTGATCTGGCTTCCGATGTGAAAGTGAATGAGGCGCAGGCAGTCGCGCATACCTTTCTTGTCGAGCAGCTCCAGAGCTTCGAGCAGCTCGGCGCTGGTGAGTCCGAACTTCGAGGCGTCGCCTCCGCTCTCCTCCCATTTGCCAGCTCCCGACGATGCCAGTTTGATGCGAATGCCGATGTTGGGCCTGACATCGAGCTTCTTGGCCACACGGGCGATGATGTCGAGCTCGTTGAGCTTCTCCACCACGATGAAGATCTGCTTGCCCATCTTCTGTGCCAGCAGGGCCAGCTCTATATACGACTGGTCCTTATAGCCGTTGCACACGATGATCGAGTCGCTCTGACACTGCACGGCGATGACGGCATGCAGCTCAGGCTTCGAGCCGGCCTCCACACCCAGGTTGAACTTGCGGCCGTGGCTGATGATCTCCTCTACCACAGGCTGCATCTGGTTCACCTTGATGGGATATACCACATAGTTCTCGCCTTTGTACTCGTACTCCTCGGCAGCCTTGCGGAAGCAGCTCCACGTCTTCTCGATGCGGTTGTCGAGGATGTCGGGGAAACGCAGCAGCACGGGTGCCGTGACATCGCGCAGCTGCAGCTCGTCCATCACTTCGCGCAGGTCAATCTGCGTGGTGTCCTTACAAGGTGTGACATACACGTTGCCGGCATCGTTGATGCCGAAGTAGTTGGTGCCCCAGCCGCCGATGTTGTACAGCTCGCGGGCGTCGTCGATGGTCCATTTCTTCATATCGGGTGCAAAGTTAGTGCAAAGCGAGCGAAAAACCAAATTTTATTCGGACTTTTTGCGTGGGCTGCATCTTCAGCAGCCTTCCGCAGCATCCCTTTTTCCATGCATTGCCAAGAAAAAAGTGAAGAAAGAGTTTGGAAGCTATTGTTCTTTCCGCTCATGATTGCAAATCCGACCGAGCGGCAAATCCGACCGAGCAGAGGCATCTCGGAAATAAAAATTAATCGATTTATTTCGTATTTCGCTCGATTTGCACTATCTTTGCAACCGAAATCACGAAGAGACATGATAAAGCGAATGATTATAGCAAATAAGACGCCCCGCGCAATAACGGTTATTGTTTATTGTTTATTGGTTATTGTCCTGTCCTCCTGTTCGGGCGATGGCAGCCAGATACGCGCACAGCTCGAGGAGCTGGAGCGGCAGAACCGTGCCGACTCCGTGATGACCAATGACTCGCTGGCCGAGCGCCTCGTGAAGTACTTCGACCTTCACGGCACTCCCAACGAGCGTATGCGCGCCCACTACATCCTGGGGCGGACGTATGCCGATATGGGTGAGGCGCCAGCTGCTCTTGAAGCATACTTGGAGGCTGCTGACTGTGCCGATACTACACAGGCAGATTGCGACTATGCCAAACTGAGTAGGATACATGCGCAAAGTGCTCTGATATATAACGAGTTTGTGCAACCAAGGAGTCAATTAAACGAGTTAAATAAAGCAGTGTACTATGCTAGAAAAGCAAAAGACACTTTAATTGCGATAGAGTGTTATGCCCAGAAAGCTAATGCATATAAATGGTTAAAGATGCCTGATTGTATGCATCTATTGGTAACAAAAAACGTTCTGCAACTACTTTGGGAGAGACAATTACTTCGTCGCTTGATTGTAATGATTTAACACGAGCAAGGCATTTTGCCTACATCTATGAGACCTACTCCGGTTTGTTCGATGAAACTGGCAGAATTCAGAAAGGTCGTGAAATTTACTATTATATCAAAGGACGCTATTATTTGGCTAACCATCAACTTGACTCCGCAGAATACCTATTTCGCCGTCTACAAAGAGAAGGCTACACTCTAAACCATCAAATTGCTGCCTGCAAAGGCTTACAAGAACTGTATGAAACGCTTAAAATCCCCGATTCCATCGCAAAATATGCCAATCTGGGCTACCAGCTGAACGACTCTGCCTACTCCCTTTCCGAGATGGAAAGCCTCCAGCGACTTAAGGCTTCTTACAATTACAACCGTAATAAACTGTTGGCTGAACAAAAGACATCGGAGGCACGAGAAGCTACAATTAGCCTTATCATTATCTCCATCCTGTCTGTCATCATCCTTTTGGTGGCCTCCTACCTTATTTATCGAAATAGAAGAAAGCAACAGAGACTTCAGGAAGCATACGAGTCAGCCGTCGACAAACGTGAAGATCTTCTGAAAGAACTTGAAGCCCTCAGAGCTCACGACTACGACACCTTGATTTCGCAAAAGGAAGATAAGATAAAGGAGCAGAACCAGACGATTGCCGAGCTCGAAGGAAGAAGCGGAAAAGTCTCATTGCGAGATTTCAAGGAGAGCAAGATAGTGAAGACCTTTGCCGAGAAGTCGCAGTTCTCGAAGGATCATCCCGTCCCCAATCAGGCCGAATGGGATATGCTTGAGCAGCAGTTCAGGAAGGACATGCCTGGCCTTTGCCGGCTGTTCGAGGACAAAGGGCTCTCCGATTTGGAGTTCCGTACCTGTGTCCTTCTGCTCCTTGACTACGACGAAGGAACCATAGCCGGACTGACACAAAGCAGCAGTCAGACAATTAACTCGGCCAAGGTACGTGCAAACCAGAAACTGTTCAACGAAAAAGGCGCAAAATCGCTCCATCGCGCCCTAAAAAAGCTCATTTAGGCCGTTTGCTTTATTTTGCTTTAAAATTCGTTCTAACACGCTGTCAATAA
>ONLL01000024.1 GCA_900318685.1 uncultured Prevotellaceae bacterium
GTTTCTGGATCCCTATGATGGATATCTTTAACCTTGGCGTTCCTGGTCCAAGCGGCAACGAAAACGACACCTACGTTGGAGAGAAAGTAATTTATAAAGTGAACAACCTGCTTAATAGTGGGAGTATTATTGGCTTGTTGCATAAGATTTTGATGCACAATACTCTTTTCCCAGACACAGCTTATTCCTTTTATGGCTTTGCAGGGTTTGATGGACGCACCATCCAACCCGTTATTACCCAACCCAGAATAGCCAACGCTCATCCAGCCACAAAGATTCAGATTGATACCTATATGGCTGCCCTCGGTTTCGAGAAAACAACTCAGGATGGCCGTTTCAGAAACGGCCAATACGAGGTTTGGGATATTGTACCTCGTAATGTTCTTGTTGATGCCGAAGGTGACATTTTTGTGGTTGATGCAGAAATCAAACATATTGGGTAATACTATTCGTTTGATTCGTATTCTTCTCTTGTTATTGGTGTTTCTGGGTCAATAGTGAGAACTTCATCGTAAGTCAGGCCATAGAGTTGATAGACCAGACGGTCTATTTCCTTTTCAAAGTGGATCACTAGAACCGTCCCGACTCTTCATCATATGGGAAGTAAAGTTACTGTTTCTTATATATCGTCAATGGCTTGCGTGCTGATGAACGAATACTCAAGACCGTCAACCTGCGAGTGTTGTAGCGAAAGATGATGGTGAACCCCAACAGGTAGCAGAATCTTACATCAGGTCGTGTCGATGGACTGCTGGCTGTAGGCGTCTGCGATAGCCGCTTCAAATCCTCCAACAGACGATGCAAAAGCCGACGGCTGTATGCATCGCTCCCATTTCGCTCGTCGTAGAAGGTTAGGATCCTATGTAGTTGGTTGGTGCTGCGCCGACTGAATTCAATGGTTAGAGCCATCGGGAAAACATGGTTTTAAACTCAGCCATTGCGACCACCTCACCACGCTCTACCTCAGCAATCTCCTCTTCAATATCGGGAGTCACCTGGAGCACGCCATCCACGATGTGCGCATAGTCGGCGTCGTCGGGTATGACAGGCTGCTCATAGGAGTAAGCAGCTTCAGCAGCAGGCTCCTGAGCAGTCATAGCTCTTACGTCCTCCTCTTCTATGATGGGATATGGTTTGTTCTCTTTCATCGTCACTTGCATTTTATGCTGCAAAAGTACGATAAAAGAATGAGACCACCAAAACTTTCTCAATATTTCTGTGCCACGATGTCAAAGAACAATTTTTATTTTTGTTTATTCAAACGTCTACAGGTTCCTCAACAGTGGTACAGATGGCAGATGGCAGTTTTCTAGTGAGCAAACGCATCTGAGGGAAACGAAAATATTTACAATTATATATTACTATATATATAATATATATATTATATATATAGTAAAATTTTGTATCCTAGATTTTGTTGTGCTTCTGAGGAAACTGCCATCTGCCATCTGTACCAGTTGCACGCACTCCAAAACGGGAGCGTGCTTTTTTGCGTGTCTTTTTTGCACTTATATTTGCAATGTACATTTTTTCTTTGTACCTTTGTACCCGGAAAGATCAGCCGGCGCCCGACGGGCATCCCGTCCACAAGAGACCTATGACACGACGGTAAATGACGCGCGCCAACAACATCCGAGACCGACCTGACAAGGTTCCCAGACCGACAGGACTACCACCCGCGACCGACTGACCCCCAAAGAGTAAATGTTTAACTAAAAACCAAGAAAGGAGACACAAACATGTCACAGAAAGTACAGAAGTATCGTAACACGAACGAGCTGTCGAAGACCTTCGGCAAGTACTATGTCAGGCCCGTCTACGACGTCCGCTTCGTAGGCACCAGCGACCTGGCCGACTACATCCAGACGCAGTGCACCGTGAAGCGCTCCGACATCAAGGCCGTCCTCGACGAGCTGGGCGCCGCCTTCAAGCACTACTTCGAGCTCGGCCAGAAGGTGAAGCTCGACGGCATCGGCATCTTCAAGGTGGGCATCTCCAGTGCCTGCAGCGACACTGAGGAGGGCTGCACCGCCAATCTGGTGAAGAAGTGCCGCGTCAACTTCCAGCCCGAGACCACCGCCGTGCTCACGGGAGTGAAGGAGGTGCAGCGTGCCCAGAAGGTGAACGGCGTAGCCACGCTCATCACCACTCAGATGCAGGTCTTCAACCACCCCGCCACCATGCTGAAGGATGTCCGCTTCGAACTCACCGCCGATCTGCAGGGCAGCGGCATGCAGGACGAGAATTCCGGCAACGGAGGCAACAGCGGAGGCGACGACGAGCCGAGACCCTAGGAAGTGAAGAGTGAAGAGTGAAGAGTGAAGAGTGAAGAGTGAAGAGTTTGCTACCGCTCGGATGACTTAACTGGTCGCTTCGCTCAAAATTAAAACAAAAATTAGAAAGAAGATTAATCGAAATTCCGACGGGTTCATTTAATTTTTCCTTAAAATTTTTGCTTCAATTTTGAGCGTAAGCGACCTATAACTAAGAAAGGAGAAAACACGATGAAAGAACGACTGAAGAACCGACTGGCGGAGGCGCTGATAGCAGCGCTGACGGCCTTCATCACGGCACTCACGACAGTATCTTGTATGAGTGTTATCCCTGCATTATAAAGGGCCACGGCCCCCTCTAAATACCCACCCCCGACCCCTCCCGAGGGGGAGGGGAGGAGGTGAAGGGTGGAAGGTGGATGGTGGATGGAGAGATGTCACATCAAACGCCCCTCCCCTCGGGAGGGGATGGGGGTGGGTTCTGGGTGTGGGTCACAACGGATCGACGTCGTAGTAGAGCTGGAGGGAGGCGTAGCGCTTGTCCTGGAGCATCTGCTGCTGGGCTAGCTTGAGGTAGTGACGGACCTTCGGCATGTCGAGGCCGGGCTCGAGCTTGAGCACGAGCTTGCGTATGCTGAGGGTCTTCACACGGGCTACGGCGGGCTTGTCGGGACCTAGCACGCGGGCTCCGAACCACTGGCGCAGACGGGTGCCTAGCTCCAGGCCGGCGGTGTCGACGACGCTGTCCTTCGCGTGCTTCAGGTAGACGCAGATGATGCGATAGAAAGGAGGATAGTGGAAGTCCTGGCGCTCGAGTGCCTGACTGCGGTAGAAAGCCTGGTAGTCGTTGTGCACCACCTGGGAGATGAGTGGCAGCTGGGGCTGACGGGTCTGCAGGATGACGAGTCCGCGCTTGCCCCTGCGCCCTGCCCTGCCGCTGACCTGGGCCATCATCATGAAGGCGTGCTCGTAGGCTCGGAAGTCGGGGTAGTTGAGCATGGAGTCGGCGTTGAGGATGCCCACTACTGACACTTTGTCGAAGTCGAGGCCCTTGGATATCATCTGCGTGCCGATGAGCAGGTTGGTGCGCCCGGCTGAGAAGTCGCTGATGATGCGCTCGTAGGCCTGTCGGGTGCGTGTGGTGTCGAGGTCCATGCGTGCGATGCGTGCCGAGGGCAGTATGTCGCGTATCTGGTCCTCGATTTTCTCGGTGCCGAATCCTCGTCCCTGCAGCTCCTTCGATCCGCAGGCGGGGCATTCGGCGGGTATGCGGTAGGTGTTGCCGCAGTAGTGGCAGGTGAGCTGGTTCATCGAGCGGTGGAGGGTGAGGCTGACGTCGCAGTGCTCGCAGCGCGGCACCCATCCGCACTGGCGGCATTCTACCATCGGTGCCCATCCGCGGCGGTTCTGGAAGAGGATGGCCTGCTCGCCTCGCTCGAGGGCTTCCCTGACCTTGGTCAGCAGCAGGGGTGAGAACGGCCCTTGCATCATCTTGCGGCGGCCGAGGTCCTGGATGTCGACCACCTGCACCTCGGGCAGCTCGATGCCTTCGTAGCGCTCGTTGAGCTCCACCAGCGAGTACTTCCCCGTCATCGCGTTGTGGTAGGTCTCCATAGAGGGGGTGGCGGTGCCGAGGAGGATATGGATGGCCCCCTCCTGCCTCCCCCAACTGGGGGAGGTTTTTGTACCGCTATTTATTTGTTGCTGGATGTCGCGGACTACCTCGTCAGGGGTGAAAAGTACTTGCTCATTGCTGAAGCGCAGCTCTTTGAATCCCATGTCGCGAAGCATTGCCGTTCTCAGTCTGTCGGCTTCCTGCTGTTCGGGAGTAAGATGATATGCACCGTCTATTTCGATGACAAGATTGTGGGCCAGACAAGCGAAGTCGACAATGAAATCGCCTATGCAATGCTCCCTTCTGAACTTACTTCCCAAGTTTTTCCCTCGCAATAACGCCCACATGGCTGTTTCTGCCTCTGTAGGCTGTTGGCGGTGTTCCAGGGCGAACTGCTTGAGCAGACTGTATGATGAGGGAACGGTAGTCTTGTAGTGGTCGATGATTTTCTGCATCCGTGCCTCATGCGCAGCTTCCTCCCCCAGTTGGGGGAGGTAGGAGGGGGCCATAATAGCTACGCTCCTTGCATGATACCTTGGTGCGGGCTCCTGCTGCTTGTAGCTCGTCTCGTGCTCCTCGTCGACGATGATGAGGCCGAGATTCTGGAAGGGCAGGAAGACGGCCGAGCGGGCTCCTAGGATGACATCGTAGGGATGGGGCGAGAGCTGCTTCTGCCAGATCTCGACGCGCTCGGCATCGCTGTATTTGGAATGATAGATGCCCAGGCGGTCGCCGAAGACGCGATGCAGGCGCTCCATGATCTGCACCGTGAGCGCGATCTCGGGCAGGAGATAGAGCACCTGTCGGTGCTGCTCTATCTCGCGCTGGATGAGGTGGATGTAGATCTCGGTCTTTCCGCTGGAGGTGACGCCGTGCAGGAGGGTGACGTTGCTGCCCGTGCCCCGCTTGCCGCCTTTGGAGGAGGGAAGGGGAGAGGAGAGAAAAGAGAAGAGCACCTTGTTGTAGGCCTCCTGCTGTGCGGGGCTCATCTTCTTGATGAGCTCAGGATGAGGCTCGCCGCTGCGGTTGAGGCGGCTCACCTCCACCTCGTAGGTCTCGAGCATGCCGCGCTTGACGAGCTGGTTGAGCACGGGCAGGGTGGCTCCGCTGGAGTTCATCAGCTCCTCGCGGGTGATCTCGAGTACGGGTTCAAGGGTGGTGTTGCCCTCGATGGTGTCCCATCGCGACAACGAGAGATAGGCAATGAAAGCCTCCTGCTGACGGGGCGCGCGTGCCAGCAGATTGAGTGCTACGTGGAGCGTGGGCTCGTTCTGGTAGGCGGCCGTGAGCCGGATATAGGTCTCGGTGCGGGGCTTGTAGCCTTCCTCTGCCTTCAGGCCCGCCGGCAGTGCTGCCTTCATCACCTCGCCGATGGGCGACATGTAGTAGTCGGCTATCCACTCCCACTGCCTGAGCTGACTCTCGAGCAGGATGGGCCTATCGTCCATCAGCAGGGAGATGGGCTTCACCTGATAGCCCTCGGGCTTGATGCTGTGGAGGCGGCTGACGATGCCCACATAGCTCTTCGACCGTCCGAAGGGTACGAGCACACGCATGCCCCTCGCCACCTGCCCCTCCAGCTCGCGCGGCACAGAGTAGGTGAACAGTGCGTCGAGCGGCAGGGGCAGGATGACGTCGGCGAAGGTGGTCGATGGGGTTGTGGTCAACAAGTAGGCTTAGGGCTGCTTGCCGATATAGGCCAGGATGCCGCCGTCGACATAGAGCACGTGGCCGTTGACTGCATCGGAGGCATGTGAAGCGAGGAATACTGCGGGTCCGCCCAGCTCAGAGGGGTCGAGCCAGCGTCCGGCAGGCGTCTTGGCGCAGATGAACGAGTCGAAGGGATGGCGTGAGCCGTCCGGCTGGCGCTCGCGCAGGGGTGCCGTCTGCGGTGTTGCGATGTAGCCCGGGCCGATGCCGTTGCACTGGATGTTGTACCCGCCGTACTCTGAGCAGATGTTGCGTGTGAGCATCTTCAGGCCGCCCTTTGCAGCAGCGTAGGCGCTGACGGTCTCGCGTCCGAGCTCTGACATCATCGAGCAGATGTTGATGATCTTGCCTTCGCGGCGCTCCATCATCTCGGGAATGACGGCCGACGAGCAGATGAACGGACCGACGAGGTCGATGTCGATGACCTGCTGGAACTCGGCGCGCTTCATCTCGTGCATGGGGATGCGCTTGATGATGCCGGCATTGTTGACGAGGATGTCGATCTGACCTACTTCCTGGTGGATCTGCTCCACGAGGGCCTTGACGTCGTCTTCCTTCGTGACATCGCACACATAGCCCTTGACGTTCTCGATGCCGGCCTCCTTGTAGTTGGCGAGTCCGCGCTCGAGTGCTGCCTCGTTGATGTCGTTGAAGATGATGTTCTTGATACCTGCTGCAACGAATGCCTTTGCAATGTTGAAGCCAATGCCGTAAGATGCGCCGGTGATCCATGCGTTCTTACCTTCCAAAGAAAATAGATTCATAAACGTTAATGTTTTAGGGGAGTTTAGGAGTTTAGGAGTTTAGGAGTTTAGACAAATGTCTGCTCCGTCGTCCTTTCCTCTTACGCTCCAGGTTATTTGATAGCGTTATTGTTGATAATTCCGTTACTCCTTCTTCTATTATTTCAAATCGGTGATAGCATAGAAGTCCTGATCGCCGTAATCCAGGTTCTCGCCGCCCATACCCCAGATGAAGGTGTAGTTGTGAGTGGCGGCGGCACTGTGGATGCTCCATTCGGGCGAGAGCACTGCCTGCTCGCCACGCATCCAGATGTGGCGCGTCTCCTGCGGCTCGCCCATGAAGTGACAGATGGCCTGATCGGCAGGCAGCTCGAAATAGAAGTAAGCCTCCATGCGGCGGCTGTGGGTGTGAGCAGGCATCGTGTTCCACACACTGCCCGTGGCCAGCTCGGTCATTCCCATCTGCAGCTGACAGGTGGGCAGCACCTGGTTGACCAGCATCTTGTTGATGTTGCGCTCGTTCGACATCTCCAGGCTGCCCATGTGAGCCACTACGGCATCCTGCTTGGTCACCTTGCGGCAGGGATAGGATGTGTGGGCAGGAGTGCTGTTGAAATAGAATTTCGCAGGCTGATTCTTATCTTTCGATGAAAGCCGCACCTCACGGTTGCCGCTGCCCACATAGAGCGCCTCCTTGAAGTCGAGGTCGAAGCTTTCGTCACCCACGACTACGGTGCCGGGCCCTCCCACATTGTAGATGCCCACTTCGCGACGGCTGGTGAAGAAATCGGCACGAAGGGGAGGGATGGCCTCCAGGAGCAAGGCTTCGTCGGCGGGCATTGCTCCTCCCACCACCATACGGTCGTACATCGAATACACCAGATTCACTTCGTTGGGAGCGAAGAGCGTCTCTATCAAGAAATCGCGGCGCAGACGGGCTGTGTCGTAGTGCCGGGCGTCGTCAGGATGTGCCGCGTAGCGAAGTTCGTAATTTGTTCTCATCGGTCAGTTTTGATTTGTCAAAGTGCAAAATTACAAAATTTTTTTTTCAATTGCGAACATTTTTTCCACCTTTTAACGGCGGAAAACATTTTTTTTCGTAACTTTGCAGGCAAAAATACGACCAAAATGAAACGAAACTTACTTATATTTGCCATTTTCGCAGCCGCATTGACTGTTCAGGCACAGAAACGGCTGGTGCTCGTCGAGGAGTTCACAAACACAGGTTGCGGCCCCTGCGCATCGTGGTCGCCAGTGCTCGACTCCGCCCTTTTTTATCGGATGGGTGAGTGCATCGCCATCAAGTATCATTCCAGCTATCCTGACCGTAATGACCCCTTCTACCTCTACGATCAGGAGACACAACAGGCAAAGGTGGACTTCTATCATGTCACGGGTGTGCCGGCAACCTTCATTGACGGACAGGAATTGGAGAATCGTTCGTTTGGCAACTTGAATGCAGCCATCAGCTATTGCCTGATGCAGCCAGTGGCCTACGACCTGAAGATCGAGAAGAGCCTGGCCAATCATCATCTGGAGGTGAAAACCGTACTGACTCCTCAGGGCAATGTCGCCAACGAGAACCTGCGTCTGTTTGTAGCCGTCATCGAAGAGCATATCGAGGCAGAGAGGCCTTATTCCAACGGTGAGCGAGAGCTGAACTACACGATGCGCAAGATGCTGACTCCCAGCGCCGGTTATCAGCCAGGCACGGAGCTGACGGCAGGCACTGCCTACGAGTATTCTAGCCAATGGGACATTGATTTCCTGGATGATGAAGGTCAGCTCGGCGTGGTCGCTTTCCTGCAGGATATTAGCACCCGCGAAATGATGGTCACGGCCTACAGCGGTCCCAAAGCCGAAGGCGAGAACTGCCTGACGCTGCTGAATGTCTTCGACACTCCCGACCTGATCTGTGTGCCCGAGTTTCACGGCAAGGCTATTCTGCGCAATGACGGAGCCAACCCGATAACGAGTGCAACGCTGAACGTGAAGGTTAACGGCAGCGTCGCCCAATATCCCTGGACGGGACACCTCGACT
The DNA here is from genome assembly GCA_900318685.1 of uncultured Prevotellaceae bacterium. Taxonomy (GTDB): domain Bacteria; phylum Bacteroidota; class Bacteroidia; order Bacteroidales; family Bacteroidaceae; genus Prevotella. The sequence goes on from ONLL01000024.1 coordinate 8,383, forward strand.
ATCTGGACAGAGACACGGTGTCGTTCGGCGATTTCACCAATTTCCAACTCGCCAAAGAAGGTGTGAATACAGCCGAGGTGTGGTTCTCGGGAGTGAATGGCACAGCAGCAAAAACCGACAGCCGTTCCCTGAAGTTCTCCAACTCCGTACAGGCCAACTATGGTGTAAGGCTCAAGATCTATACCGACAAGAAACCCGAGGAGACCACCTGGAAACTATACGACTCACAGGGACAAGTGGTGCGTCAGGGAGGACCCTATCAGGAAGCACGTAAGTTCGTCACCGAGGACTTCAACCTGCACAAGGACGACTGCTACCAGCTGGAGTTCCTCGACGCAGGCGGCGACGGCATCAAGGGCGCTTACGGCAACGGCTACTATCAGCTGTTCGAGCTGGATGCCGAAGGCAAGACCCAGCGCCTGACTCAGGGAGACTATACCGGCAGCTCGTTCCTGCTGAACTTCAACCTCAAGAATACCCCTGCGCCTGAAAAGCGGCGCCTGGTGCTCTTCGAGGAGTTTACCAATACCAGCTGCGATCCCTGCGCTGATTTCTCGCCTTCGCTCGACAAGACCATCTATCAGCGTATGGGACAGATGGTGGCTATCACCTATCACTGGAACTTCCCCTCCAACCAGGATCCCTTCTACCTGAATAATCCCGATGATGTGCTGGCTCGTGCCAACCTCTACGGTATTACGGGCGTGCCCGCTCTCTTCGTCGACGGCGAGCATGTTGGAGCCTATGGCTACGAGCAATTCTTGAACTACTACGTCGACGGCGCCAGAGAGATTGAGCCCTATGCAGAGCTGTCGGCAGAAGCCTCGATAGAGCCCTCGGACAATGGCTCTGGCATCCTGAGCCTGAAAGTCAGCGCCTTGCCCACAGCCTACACTTCACTTGATGGCAACCTGCGCCTCTTCTCTGCTATCGTGGAGGAGCGCGTGGAGTGGGACAAGCCTGCAGCCAACGGCGAGCGCTCGTGGAACTACGTCATGCGTAAACTGCTGCCCAGTGCCTCTGGCCAGCCACTGGCCACCGATCAGACTCAAGTCACGCCCTCGGTATTCGAATACTCGTGGCCCATCAGCGGATTTGCCAACGACCAGGAGCTGGGCATCGTCACCTTCCTTCAGGATATGAACACGAAGAAAATCCTGAACGCCACCTACACTCCGATGCCTACCGGCCAGCCACAAGGGGCGAAGATCCTGAAAGTGATGAATATGCCCGACCGCATCTGTACACCGCAGTTCACGGCTGACCTGATGGTGAGGAACATCGGTGCCGAGACACTGAAGAGCTGCGTGGTGAACGTAAGCATCAACGGACAAGTGCAGAGCACTGTCTGGAATGGACAATTAGAGCCGCTGGCCATCGACACGCTGCGCATACCCGAATTCAGCAGCTTCACCCTGTCAGACGACAAGACCAACGATGTGGAAATCTGGCTCTCCAACCTGAATGACAATACTGAGGCAGAGAGCGCACACCGGTCCTTGCTGATGACTAACGCATACAAGGCACAGAACGCCGTACGCCTCACCTTGATGACCGACCAGAAGCCCGAGGAGACATCATGGGTGCTGCTCAACTCGGCTGGTGACGTCGTGTGTCAGGGCGGCCCCTATCAGGAGGCACGCAAGAAGATCGTCGTCGACCTTCCGCTGGATGTAGACGACTGCTACATGCTGGAGATAGAGGACACTGGCGGCGACGGCATCACGGGTGACTATGGACGCGGATACTACATGCTGCATGAGGTCGATGCCAACGGGAAGACCCGACTCCTGGTGCAGGACACATTCAGCGATGCACTGCACGACGTGTTCTTCAGCCTGCAGAATGCTATGCCCTCAGCCATTCAGCACACAGAAAGCGACAAGGAAGCAGCCGGCAGATCCTACGACCTGAGCGGACGTCCTGCCCATAGCGGTTCACACATTATTATAAATAAGGGAAATATCATCATTAACAAATAACAACAGCAATATGAAGAAACTTTACTCTTTACTATTCCTGGCATTAGCCAGTATCTCTCCTGCACTGGCTCAGTGGAATACCAACGCAACCCCAGTGTGCATCTTCAGCACGACCTATGTCGATGAGAATGGGGAGACAAAGACTGGTGGCGACTACTACGCCACAAACGTTATGGCCGCACGAACGCCCGACAAGAAGACCTGGCTGGCGTGGAAGACGTGGGGACGTAAGAATGTCAATGACCAGAGCGTAACAGCTGTGCGCACCTATCTGCAACTGCTCGACCGCGACGGAGTGCCACAGTTTGAGAAACCCATCATGGTCAACGATCACATGACCCCCACCTGGTGGTCGACCTATTCACTCTGCGTGGCTCCTGATGGTAGTGCCATCGTCACTGTGGCCGACAGCCGCACTGAGGAAGCTACCTGGGTGGAAATGGGCAACAGCGCTTTTACGTTCACACCAGCCATCTACAAAGTCGACCAGGAAGGCAACTTCCTCTGGGGACTCGATGGTGTGGAGTTTACTGATTTCACCAAATCACCCTTCACCAGTGCCTATGTAGTGGGCGAAGACACCTACTTCCTTTTCAACTATGCCGATGATGACGACGGAGATCATTCTGCCGACGGTATGTACATGATGCGCATCGACAACGATGGCACTAAGGCATGGGACAAGCCGCGTCTCATGGCTCCTGGGCTGACAACGAAGGGACAGATAGTACCCTCCACCGACGGTGAATTCCTGTACTTCGACGACACACCCGACGGCGCTCGTGTACATCGCTTCGACCGCGAACTCAATGAGGTGTGGGGCGAGCCTGTGATCTACGACGAATACTCGTATGGCGGCTATGAGCTGAATCACTACAAGCTGCTGCCCGACGGGCAGGGCGGAGCCTGCGTGGCTTTCCTACGTCCCATGGGAGACTTTGCCCACAATGTCCGTGCACAGCACATCAACGGCGACGGATCGCTGGGCTTTGGTCTGACGGCCCTTGACTGCTATGCCGCTGAAATGTACGACCACAACTATCCCAACATTGCCGTGAACACCGAGACACAGGAGATACTGGTGCAGTTTGCTTCAGACCTCGGGGCAACGGGTTGCGTGATGCACCAGAAGTTCACCTTCGACGGCGACTACGCCTATGAGCTGCCGGCCATGCAGATTGCCAGCAAGAATGCTGCCACCAGCAACGGCTATATGTTTGGCTTGACAGGCGTCGGCTCGCTGCCCGGTGGCGACTGGATATCCGTCTATCGCGACCTTGCTGCCTTTAACAGGGAGTCGATCGTCATACGTCGCTACGACAAGGACGGCAACCGTGTATGGTCAAAGACCATCGGACGCGACCTGGGTGTGGAACATCTCAGGTTTATAGTTGAGCCCGAAGCAATCTATCTCTTCTATCGTGAGTCACGCGAGAACAAGAATCCTGGCATCAATATCTTCCGCATTGGTGCTGACGGCACCTACGACGTGACATATCCTGAGGAGGACGCCATTCACGGTATAACCGACGCCAACCCTAGCGAGAAGCAATATTTCTCAATCGACGGAAAGAGATACTCACAGCCCCAGAAAGGCCTGAACATCGTGCGCCAGAGTGATGGCACTATGAAGAAACAACTTATTTATTAACTTAATAATTAACAGCTTATGAAAAAGATTTATTCTCTTATTGCAACGGCACTTCTGGGAGTAGCAACGACGGCTCAGGCCCAGATGTTTGCCTGGGAGGTGCAGGCCACCAAGGCTGACTACACCGACATCACAGGTGGTACTGTGCTCGACCTGCAGGGAACTGTAGGCGAAGATTTCGCGAACTTGCTGATCGACAGCAACGGCGAACTGTACTTCAACGTTGCCGAAGACGCCAAGGCATTCCCCATCGGCTTTGACTTCAACTACAACAGCAAGACAATGAAGTATTTCCTCATCGGAACGGATGGTGAGATCCTGCTGAGCGACGTGGAGACCGTCACTACCGATATCCACAAGCATGGTGGTGCTAACCTGTTCACGAACGACAACTACGAGAACTTCTTTGGCTTCTCCATGCGTAATGGTTTCTATGGCTATGAAGATACGGAGATCAGCTACAAGCTGGAGGGTGAAGCCGGCAACCGGGTGCTCATCATTCAGTACAAGAATGTCGCTGTGCCTACAGCATCCTGGAATGCAGACCAAAAGGATGTGGCCAAGGCCCAGTTGCAGTATCGCCTCTACGAGAAGAGTGGCAACATCTCCATCCAGGTCAGCGGTTTCAAGCCTTTCGACGGTGCTGATGTAGGTTCTTCGAACTTCACTCGTCTGGGTCTGGTAGGCGACAAGGGTGACCGTCAGCTGGTCAACAGCTTTGATGGCTCAGAGACTACCACTGGAACCAACAGCATCAAGTACTTCACCGGTGAGGGACAGTATCCTGAGGATGGCACAACATATACCTTCCTCGCTCCCGAGGATTGCTTGACGCCAGAGGGAACGCTGAGCAACCTGCAGCTCACCTCGACAAGTACGCAGATCAGCGGCTCGTTCAAGCCCAGTGATGCCGACCACTATCTGGTGCTGGCCAAAAGCTCTGATGATGCCGCGGTTGTACAGCCTTACGACAAGACGAAGTATGCCGTGGGTGACGAAGTTGGTGGTGCCAAGGTCATTGCTGTCGTATCTATCTACGATGAACAGTTCAACTATAACGACAGCCCCACCTTCAGCAGTCCTAACAATATGGAGCCAAGTACGGAGTACATGGTCTACCTGTATCCCTTCAATTCTATTGGCGCCAATGGTCCTCTCTATGGTAAGGTGACCACGGCTACCATCAAGACCAAGCCTGCTGCTCCGGCTGAGCTGAAAGTGGCTGCTGTCGAGAAGAACAGCATCACGCTGAGCGTCGTTGCCGCCGGTGAGACGCCCGTCCTCATTGCCATGAGTGACAGGATGGCACTTAACCACATCGGACAGGCACTTGGTAATGGATATTTTGGTGAGCCTACTGGCAGCTATAATGTCGGTGATGTGATTGACTACGAATATACTGAATATGTTGACTTCGAGCCTGCAGGAACATTCAAGGGTCAGAACACGGTCGTCTATGTGGGCGGCAGCAGCGATGCTATTGAAATTACCGGATTGGAAGCCGGCAAGGATTACTACTTCCGTGCTTGGAGCAGCGACGGAGAGGGTGCCTACTCATCTGTTTATCTGGATCTGTGCACCATCACCACTTCTGAGTTGCCTTGGGTCTTCGTGCCTGATATGGCCGGATCTTTCGACCCTGTAGGATGGACCTTCGATGGCAAGTATACCTGGACGAACAATGAGCGCGCTGAGCCTCCTTATTTTGCCAATCAGATTTCCTTCACGTCTACCGATGATCTGAAAGAAGCCTGGATGGAATCGCCTGCCATCGAACTGGGTAAGGGCACCAATAAGCTGAAGATTGACATCATGCCAACTCTGTACACCTTCCGCACGTTCGCCTCACCATCCTATGAGATGCAGGAGGGTGAAGAGATTGCCGTGCAGCTGACCACCGACGGTGAGCAGTATGTCAACATCCTGACGCTCAACAAGGACAACATGCCCGCTCAGGAAGCTGATGAAGAGATGGAATTGGAAGCTGGCAACTACTACAAGAACGGCGAGTACACCAGCTTTGACGTTGACTTCAGCGAATTTGCCGGCGAGACCGTACATCTGCGCCTCTATGTCAAGCGCTATACCAATGGCGGTGCACAGTTTGCCAACCTCTCGCTGAGCAACAACGGAGGCGGCGAGGCTACAGAAGCTACTGTCACCTATGCCCTCCAGGTGGGCGAGACACATCCTTCAGGCGATGTCGTTGAGGTGAAGAATGCTGATGAGGTTGTCGCAAGCCTTATCTTTGGTGAGGCTGGTGAGCAGGTGGAAGGCTCGAATGCCTATGCCGACTTCAAGGCAGCCAAGGCCGATGGTCACATTGAGGGATTCGAGGCCTTCACTGAGGGCAACGGCGAGAATGGCAACAAGGCTGGCGGCACGTTCTACACCATCGTTCCTGCCTATGACGGCACCGTGACCATTGGTGTTGTGCTCAACAGCGGCAAGGCATTCTACGTCCTCGAGGACGGCACCGCACTGCCCGACTTTGACGGTATCAAGGTTGAGGAGAAGTACTATGGCACCTATACCTTCGATGTCAAGGCTAATAGCAGCTATAAGTTCTACTGCGCTGGCTCGAAGCTCGGCTTCTATGGCTTCAACTATACCTATACTGCTGATGGCACTACTGTAGGCATCAACGAGATCGGTACTCTCTCACAGCCTGCTGTAGAGGGCATCTTCACTCTCTCTGGACAGCGTCTCGACAAGCCTCAGAAGGGTCTGAACATCATCAACGGACGTAAGGTGATGGTGAAGTAAATCATCCCAGCCAAACTGCACACATCACCCTTGGTTTGTGCAGCAAATTCTTGCGCAGATTGCACGTTTTGTGCAGTTCTGCGCAAGTTTTTTGTTAATAATCTTTAAGTGCAGGCACACAATTGCTAATCTTTGAAACTATCTGCTTACCTTTGCATCCGTTTTTTTCAAGAATTGTTTAAAGGATATGAAAACAAGAACACTCTTGGCCGGCATGCTGCTGGCTGCAGCCACCACAGCAACAGCTGGTGGCATTCTTACCAACACAAACCAAAGTATCGATTTCCTTCGCAACCCGGCACGTGATGCTGCCATCGGTCTCGATGGTGTGTACTCCAATCCTGCCGGCGTAGCCTTCCTGCCTGAGGGCTTCCATCTGGGATTCAATTGGCAGTATGCCCACCAGACGCGTACCATCACATCGACAAACGACCTTTTCCGTCTGGGAATCAAAAACAACGGCAATAGTGAGAAGGCTTTCAAGGGGGTGGCTGATGCTCCTTTCATTCCCAGCATCCAGGCAGCATGGAACAAAGGCGACTGGAGCTGGCAGCTGAATTTCTCTGTCCCCGGTGGTGGCGGAAAGTGTGAGTTCGACAACGGACTTGGATCTTTCGAGACTGCCGTGGGTGCCATTACCCAGAAGCTGATGGCCACATCGACTATGCTCAACCAGAGTCTGGCACCGTTCAATGCCAGCGTGCCTGCTGTGACGGGCTACGATGCCGATGCCTATATGAAAGGACAGCAGTATTACTTCGGACTGCAGTTGGGTGCTGCCCGAAAGATCAACGACCATCTCTCCGTCTATGGCGGTCTGCGTCTGCTCTATGGTATGGCCACCTATGAGGCTCGTCTGAATAATATTCGTGTGATGAATGGCAATAGCGGCATCACCCTTCCCGGTTATTTTGAAGGAGTGACGCTGGGACTGATGAATGCCAAGGCCGATATCGCAGCCAAGGCGGCTCAGGTGCAGGACGGCATCAGCCAGTACGTGCAGGGATATATGGCTGCAGGCATGACACAGGAGCAGTCCATGCAGCAGCAGCCTGTTCAGCAACTCGTGGCTCAGGGTCAGCAACTGCAGGCCGCCGGCACTCAGTTGCAGGGTGTGGCCGACCAGCTGGCTAAGAGTGGTGAGACGCTTGCCCCCTATGCCAATGGTATGAACCTGAAGAGCGACCAGACTGGTTGGGGCATTGCTCCCGTCATTGGCATTGACTATCAGACGGGTGCCTTTAACTTTGCTGCAAAATATGAGTTCAAGACCCGTATGCGCATGAAGAACAACTCCACGCTGGAGGAGGCATCGGTCATTGAGGCCACCAACAAGTATGTGGATGGCACCAGCGTGGCTGAGGATGCTCCTGCCCTGCTGACCTTGGGAGCACAGTGGAGTATCCTTGACAACGTTCGCCTGAACCTGGGCTATCACCACTTCTTCGACAAGAGTGCCCACTGGTACAACCACACGGAGCGACTCCTCGACGGCGGCACCAACGAGTACTTGGCTGGTGTGGAGTGGGATATCTGCCCCCGACTCACCGTCTCTGGCGGCGGACAGCTCACACGCTACCCCCTTACCGACAGTTACATGAACGATATGTCGTTTGTTGTCGACAGCTATAGCTTCGGTTTCGGACTGAAGTATCAGGTCAGCGACAAGGTGAAGCTCAGTGCTGCTTACTTCCAGACGAACTACGAAGACTACGATATGGATACTCCTGCCCAGGGAAATGAGGCGCTGGGCATCAGTATTCCTGCCGGACACAACTCCTTCACCCGTACTAACCGTGTGTTGGGACTAGGCTGCGAGATCTCCCTCTGATTCGTCGTCATATCCGGGTGGAATCGTGGCAATAGTAAAGACCGAAGGCATCGTGCTGCATGCACTGAAATATGGTGAACAGCGCATCATCGTCGATGTGTTCACACGCAGCGACGGCCGAATGTCGTTCATCGTTCCTGTGCCGCGGTCAGAGCGTGCCCGCATCAAGAAACAATACCTTCAACCACTGACGCTGCTGCTGCTGGAGTGCGATGTGCGCCCGCAGCAGCAGTTGCAGAAGATGCGCGAGGCATCGCTGTTGACGCCCCTGCCCTCGCTGTTCTCCGACGCAAAGAAGCTCACCATTGGCCTCTTTGTGGCGGAGTTTCTCTATCATGCACTGAGAGACGAGCAGCAGAACAAACTTCTCTTCGACTATGTTCGGTCGAGCATCGAGTGGCTCGATGGTGCTACTGCCAACTTCGCCAACTTCCATCTGGTGTTCCTCATGCGTATGTCGCGTTTTCTGGGCTTCTATCCCAACCTGGAGGATGACGGTGAATTCTTCGACCTTCGAGGAGCTACCTTCTGCGCTGCTCCTCCCCTGCACCGTGACTTCCTGGCCGAGCAGGAAGCCAGCCGCATACGTCTGCTGATGCGAATGGATTATCCCACGATGCACCTCTTCCGTCTCAGCCGAGCTGAGCGAAGCCGCATCCTCGAGATCCTGCTGCTCTACTACCAGCTGCATCTCCCTGCTTTTCCTGAACTGCGATCCTTAAAAGTACTGCAAGAGCTTTATGACTGAGAACCACGAGAAATACATGCGCCTGGCACTCGACGAAGCGCGCCAGGCTTTGGCACAGGGTGAAATTCCCATCGGAGCCGTTGTCGTCTGTCGCGACCGAGTCATTGCCCGAGCCCATAACCTCACTGAGACCCTTACTGACCCTACCGCCCATGCTGAGATGCAGGCCATCACTATCGCAGCCAGCGAGCTTGGCGGCAAGTATCTCACCGAATGCACCCTCTATGTCACCGTCGAGCCTTGCACAATGTGCGCAGGAGCTTTGGGATGGGCGCAGGTGCCGCGCATTGTCTATGGCTGTCGCGACGAGAAGCGGGGCTTCCTCACCTTTGCTCCTCATGCCCTTCATCCCAAGGCACAGCTGTTGGGAGGCATCCTTGAAGACGAGTGCCGTCAGTTGATGCAAGACTTTTTCAGGGCGAAGCGGTAAAGGTGCCTAGATTGTTGGCTCTTTACGGATAAAACCTGTGGAAAAAACAAAGGAGAACAAGAAAAAAGCTGTTTTCCTTTGTTTTTTACTCACTTATTCGTATCTTTGCAAAGCAAATCTAATGAGACAACATTATGGCAACACTATCGCGATGGCAGGAAGTTGACAGGTTCGTGGTGCAGAGCCTGATCAAGGAGAACCTGTATACAGAGACATATCGGGTGGAAGATGAGGACGGACAGCCCTTCTTCATGAAGGTATTCGTGATGAAACGAATGCCCGAGAAACTACTGGACAGCAGCAACTCGAATGTGCTTGAGATAGTCTACAGCCAGCAGCTCAAGCATCGCAACATCGTGAGTTACGTCAGCAGCGGCAGTATAGAGACTCAGGAGGGCACATGCCAGTATTATGTGACCGACTATTTCAGCGGTGAGCTGCTGGTGGAGCGCATACAGCGCGAAGGCCGTCTGCCGCAGGAAGAGGCTGTGAGAATCTATCGGGGTGTGCTCGAGGGGCTGAAGTATATGCACTCACTACAGCTGTACCACAACGATATCACTCCACGCAACATTATGCTTACGGCAACTGCAGGAGAGCCTGAAATCATCGATCTGGGACATGTGTCGAAGGCATGTTCGGGTGCCGTCACCTTCGATACCAGCGACCTGGAGGTGCTATATGGGGCTAACGAGACCTTTGCTGGCGTGTATGATGAGCAGAGCGACATCTTTGCTGCCACAGCTGTGCTCTACGCTATGCTGACGGGCGAGGCTCCCTGGCAGATGACCTTCGCTGAGAATATGAAACGTTCGCGCAGAGCCATCATGCTGAAGGATAAGCGCAAAGAGGAGGAGCTAAACCTGGAAGTGGTGCCTGTGGATGAGCGTATCAAAGGGGTGCTGACGAAGGGGTTGGCGCCTTCATATGGCGACCGCTATAAAAATGTGGAGGAAGTGCTTCGCGCCCTAGAATCTGACCAGCCAGAGGCTTCAAAGGTTGCCGACGACGAGAAGGCCGATACTTCGCATCGCAACAACTACAGCGACACCCGTCAGAAAGAGGATGATGAGTTTGAGGTAAAGCGTGGCGGAGGTAACGGTTTCAAGGATATTGCCGGCATGCGCGAGCTGAAGGATTATCTGCAGCAGCGCGTCATCTTCGTCATCAAGAACAAGGAGAAAGCTGAGAAATACAAGCTTAATACTCCCAACGGCATGCTGCTCTATGGTCCTCCGGGATGTGGCAAGAGTTTTGTGGCCGAGAAGTTTGCCGAGGAGACGGGCTTCAACTTCATCCTGATCAAGTCATCCGACCTGGCCAGCACCTTTATCCACGGGTCGCAGGAGAAAATAGGCCGGCTCTTCAAGAAGGCCGAGCATGAGGCTCCCGTGGTTATCTGCTTCGATGAGTTCGATGCCCTCGTCCCTGATCGCTCGAATCCTGGTGCCCAGTATTCAGCCGGTGAGGTGAACGAGTTTCTGACACAGCTGAACAACTGCTCCAAGCGTGGCATCTTCGTCATTGGCACCACCAACCGTCCTGACAAGATTGACCCTGCCGTGCTGCGCACAGGACGCATCGACAAGCAAGTGTATGTGCCTCTGCCCGACAAAGAGGCTCGTGGCGAGATGTTCCTCATCCATCTGCAGGGCCGTCCGTTCCAAGAGCAGATGATCGATGCAGAGAAGCTCGCGGAGATGTCCGACGGATTTATCGCCAGCGACATCGCTTATGTGGTGAACGATGCAGCTATGATTGCTGCCTTCACCGATCAGGACATCACCCAGGAACTGCTGGAGACGGCTATCAAGAACACCCATCCCTCACTGCGTCCCGACACGCTTAGGATCTACGATGACATCCGCAGGAAGATGGACAGCACAGAGCGCCGCAACATGGAGCGTCCCAGGGTGGGCTTCCCTATCACTTCAACGAAAGAGTAACCAAAAAACGATTGAGAATATGAAAACTTCAGAATTAGTATTGAACTTCCTCCGCGAGCAGGGCTTCCTGCCGCAAGTGGATGAAAGCAACAACATCGAGTTCAAATTTCAGATGGCAAACTTTGTGTTCATCGAGAACGATGACGATCCGGATTTCTTCCAGCTGTTGCTGCCCAACATCTATGATGTGACAGAGGACAATCGCGACATCGTGTTGGAGACTGTCAACAAGGTCAACCAGTCGATGAAGGTGGCGAAGGCCTGTGTGGTGGAAAATAGTGTCTGGGTCTTCTTTGAGACCATCCTCGACAGCACCCCTGACGTGAGCGACATCATCCCACGTGCCTTGCGCATCCTGCAGTCGACTCAGCAGGAGTTCTACGAGCAGATATCGTAAGGGTATTATCAAAAATGAATGGCCGCCAGCGTCTCTTAGCGAACGTTTGGCGGCCTTTCTGTTGGACGACTCGGATTCGAACCGGGAATGACAGAACCAAAACCTGTAGTGTTACCATTACACCATCGTCCAAGCTACAATTATGGGCGCAGAACGAGCCTTAGCCCAAAATCGGGTGCAAAGGTAGTGAAAAGTTAGGAGTTAGGAGTTAGGAGTTAGGAGTTATTGCTTGTATTTAATCTTTTTTAACTCAACACCCCGTGTGGTAGCAAACTCTACACCCTACACTCTCAACTCTACACTCTTAATTCTACACTTTACAGTCAAACAATTGGCAAGCTGATGCCGCATATCTTCTGGTAGACATCAAGGGCATAGACGTCGGTCATGCCGCTGATATAGTCGATGACAGCCATGAGACGTGTTTCCAGGTCTGGACTTTCGATGTCGTACTGGCTCGAGACGCGGCCTATGAGCTGCTGCGAGTAGTAGCGATCAGGATGCTCGATGGCTTCAGTCATGAGCTCCATCAGCGTAGCCATGATGCGATAACCCGAGAGCTCCACATCGAGCACAGGTTGGCTCCTGTAGATGCGGCTTCGCGACACCTCTGTGCAATGTTGGTAGGCATCATGTGGTAAGCTGCTGATATGATCGATGAGCGAGCCTTGGAACGTGCCTGCCAGAATGGCTTCCTCATGATTGATGAAAGCCTGTGCACACTCAAACTCAAGCTTTCCGATGACACAGGCCCTGAGGTACTGCATCTTCTCGTTGGGGTCGCTCAGTTGTTCGTCGATGATGCGCTGGGCGATGTGCTGACAGGTCTTCTCGTCAAAGAAGCTCAGCATCAGCTGTGCCGTCTCGTCGTAGGTGAGTATCTTCAGTTTGTAGGCATCCTCGAGGTCCATGATCTCGTAACAGATGTCGTCGGCAGCCTCTACGAGGTATACCAGCGGATAGCGTGCCCAGCGGTCGCCGTTGCCCGTTCGGGGTATTCCCAGGAGCTCGGCCACTTGTTCAAAGCAAGCCCTTTCCGAAGTGAAGAATCCGAATTTGTTCTTCGTTGCCACCGTCGAGGGAAAGGGATACTTCACGATGCTGGCCAGCGTGCTGTAGGTCATCGCGAAGCCTCCCTGCCTGCGACCTTTGAAGCTGTGGGTGAGCAGTCGGAAGGCATTGGCATTACCGTCGAAGCGGGTGATGTCGCTCCAGAACTCAGGCGACACCTTCTCTTTGAGATAGAGGCCCTTACCTTCAGTAAAAAAGGTCTGTATGGCCTTCTCTCCAGAGTGTCCGAAGGGAGGGTTACCCAGATCGTGAGCCAGGCAGGCGGTCGCCACAATCTGACCAATCTCAGGTACGAGCGTATCGATGAAACCGGCATTTTTAGCACATAAATGACGTGCGACATCATTTCCAAGAGACATACCCACAGAGGCCACCTCCAGCGAGTGAGTAAGTCGGTTGTGCACAAAGACACTTCCTGGCAGCGGAAACACCTGCGTCTTGTTTTGCAGTCGACGGAAAGGTGCCGAGAAGATCAGACGGTCGTAGTCGCGCTTAAACTCTGTGCGGTCGTCATGCCGTTCGAGGTGTTTATGCTCCTGTCCCAGGCGGCAGTTTGATATCAGTTGTGTCCAATTCATGGGGACAAAAGTCATGCAAATTGAGCAAGTAAATACATCATCTGCCTTGTTATCTCACTACCCGGGTAAATTCGGGCTTTGCATCAGGCTCCTTACCCATCGTCACATAGATGGTAGAGGTCGATGCGCCACCACCGCCGAAGCCCTGACTCTTCACCTTAAACTCGTAGTCGATGCTGTCGTCAGTGGTACGCTTGCCGAAGGTCTGAGGTGTGCCCAAAGGGAACTGATAGTTCGAGCAGGCAGCATCAAAGATGGCCTTCTCAGCATCGGTCACAGGCTGTTGGGCAGAATAGGCGGGCAATGGCTTGATCTCACCAGAAATCTTTTCTGAGACATAGCCGTTCTCTCCCAGGAATCGCAGGAGTTCTTTCTTTGCAGAATTAACACGGGCGGCACGAACACCATAGCCAGGCAGGATCTCTGATTTGGGCAATGCTTTCTTGAGATCAGCCGCTGAGCTCTCTAAGCCACCGCTGCCGAAGGTGCAGAAGGGTACGATCTTCTTGCCTGAGAAGTCATATTCCTTCAGTAGCGACACTATCGGCGAGGCATAGGTACCACCCCAGATGGGATAGCCCAGGAAGATGACGTCGTAGTCGGCAAGGTTTAGTTTCTCAGCCCTCGGCTTGATCTTGGGCAGCGTACCATCCTGTTTCTCCCGCTGTACGCGCTGCGCCGTTTCCTGGAAATTGCCGGAATATGGCTCTTCAAGTTCGATTTCCCATGTACTTAAAACCGCCTTCTTATTCTTTTTTATATTTTCGCGAACGTATTGCTCAAGAAGGATTGACGAAAGTTCTTCTGCAACCTTTTTGGTTGTACCCGACTCAGAGAAATAAATCACGAGTCTGTTCTGTGCGAAACCTGTAGCAGCGAATGCCACCATAGCAAACATTAATAAAAACCTTTTCATGTCGTTGTTATAATAAGTTGTGATTATTAGCAGCTGCAAAAATACACATTTTCACGCATATATGCAAATTTATTTGCCTTTTTCCTACGCATAAGCACAAATAACACATAGGTTTTGGACGTGCGGAATGCGCATCTCCATGATCAAAGTTTGGAACTTTGTAGATGAAAGGCTATGGGTTGATGAAGTAAAACAACTTGTTTTACCTTTCAAAGTCATAGGTTTTGGTCATCAAAGTCGGCCACTTTCGAAGGTAAAACAACTTGTTTTACTTTAACGGGAGGCCGACTAGCATTTACAAAGTGCCAAGCCGGCGTGCTGTTGCTCCGCATTCAGGCACACAATGAGCCGCATCGGGCATCGTCGGGAGTAGAGGGTTTTTGCAAAGAAGAAATAAAAAATGTTAAGTGGGGGCTGTTAACTCCTAACTCCTAACTCCTAACTCCTAACTTTTTTGTATCTTTGCAGCGAATTATGGCTAAGAACTTGTATATCATCAGCGGCTGTAATGGGGCAGGTAAGACCACGGCCTCGTATACGGTGTTGCCCGAGATACTCGGATGCAAGGAGTTTGTCAATGCCGATGAGATAGCGCACGGCCTTTCGCCCTTCAACGCGGCGAGCGTGGCTATTGAGGCAGGACGGCTGATGTTACAAAGGATAGAAGACCTGTTGACGCGTGACGAGAGTTTCTCGATCGAGACCACCCTTGCCACGCGTTCGTATGTCAAGCTGGTGCAGCGTGCCAAGAAGCAAGGCTACCGCGTGAGCCTGCTCTACTTCTGGCTGAGCAGTCCTGAACTGGCGATGCGTCGCGTTGCCGAGCGTGTGAGCAAAGGAGGTCACGACATTCCCAAGAGCACGATCACGCGTCGCTATGCCTCTGGCATCAAGAACCTGTTCAAGTTGTTTGTACCGCTAGTAGACTATTGGGCCGTCTTCGACAACAGCGAGTCACCTCGTCGCACGGTGGCTACTGGCGGCTTGAATGCCAAGACGGAAATACTGGAGAACGTATCATACGAAAAAATGTTGGCTTATGTCAAATAAGGAAATAAAGAGTTTCACTCAGAAGCTGGAGACGGGGTTGCGTCTGGCGGAGAAACGGATGCTAGAGGAGAAGGCATTGCACAATGAGACCATAGTGGTGTCGTCGGCGGAAGGCGAGTTTCAGTATATACCAGCCAAGGAGGCTCTGGCACAATTCTGAGGAAATAAGGAGGATAAGCATTTTATGAAAATAAAAATAGTGAATCGAGGCCATCAGCCTCTGCCTGCCTATGCCACTGAGCAGAGTGCAGGTATGGATCTGCGAGCTAATCTGAGCGAGCCCGTCGTGCTGCATCCGCTGGAGCGCAGGCTCATTCCTACAGGGCTGTATATCGCCCTTCCTGCAGGCTATGAGGCCCAGGTGCGCCCTCGTAGCGGGCTTGCCCTGAAGAAGGGCATCACCGTGTTGAACTCGCCAGGAACCATCGATGCCGACTATCGTGGCGAGATCGGCGTGCTGCTCATCAACCTGTCGAACGATGACTTTGTGGTCAACGATGGCGAGCGTATTGCCCAGATGGTGGTAGCACGTCATGAACAGGGAGAGTTCGTCGAGGTGGAAGTGCTTGACGAGACAGAACGTGGAGCTGGCGGCTATGGACATACGGGGATGAGTTGAGGTTTGAGATTTGAAGTTTGAAGTTTGAGGTTTGAGATTTGAGGATTGAGATTTTTATGAGGAGATTGTTGTTCGCGATAATGATTCTGATGGGTTGCATGGAAATGGCAGCCCAGCAGGACGTGCAATCTTCCAAGACGAATAAACGCGAATATGACGTGATGCTGCATGAGGCTCTGCTTCAGCGACAGAAAGGTCATCACGATGCATCTTTCGACTTGCTGTGCCGCTGCAGGGAGCTGAGGCCCGATGCATCGGAAGTGCATTATTTCATCGGACAATACTATGAGGCCCTCGGACAGAAGGAACAGGCTTTGGCTTCCTATCAGCGGGCTTCGCAACTGGAACCTGAGAACATCACGTACCTCGAGCGACTGGCAGGCTCCTACGTCGACAGCAACCAGTATGCTGAGGCTATCGATGTGGTAGAACGGATGTATGAAGCCAACAAGGGACGCGACGAGCTGCTAGAGTCGCTCTATGCTCTCTACTGGCAGCAGAAAGACTTTGAGAAGGCAGTAGACGTGCTCAACCGCATGGAGCTGGCCGACGGTCCCACCGAGCGCACCACGCTGATGAAGTGCCGGCTCTATATCGAGATGGAAGACTCAGATCGGGCTATCGCCGAGATGAAGTCGCTGTCGGACCACTATCCCAACGACCCCACCTATCGCACCCTTTATGCCAACACGCTGTTGGTGACTGACCATGAGGATGAGGCCTACGACGTGCTGATGCAGGTGATGAGCGAGGATGCCACCAACCTCAGGGCCCAGCAAGTGCTGCGCAACTACTATATCCGTCAGGGCGACGAGATTTCGGCCGACTCTGTCAATCATGCCATCCTGCTCAATCCCAAGGCCTCGACAGAGGACAGGGTGGAACAGATGCGGCGCATCATCATGGAGTCGGAACAGACCGATGGCGACAGCACGGTGGTGCTCAGTCTCTTTCAGGAGCTGCTCAACCTGCCCGAGCCCGACCCGGACATCGCTGAGATGAAGGCCGTATACATGCAGCTGAAAGAGATGCCGCACGACAGCATTGCCCACGCCTTCGAATATGTGCTGCAGCTGGCTCCCGACCAGGCATCCTCGAGGCTGCGACTGGTGCAGCAGGCATGGGAGGATCAGGATGATGATCGTATCATCAGCCTCTGTCAGGCAGCACGACAGTATAATCCTGAAGAGATGGCCTTCTATTATTATCAGGGAATGGCCTACTACCGTCAGGAGGACACCGATCATGCGCTGGAAGCCTTCAAGAATGGCATCAGCGTCATCACTGAGGACAGCAACCCTGAGATCGTCAGCGACTTTTATGCCGTCATGGGCGACCTGCTGCATCAGAAAGGGCTTCAGGCAGAAGCCTATGCTGCCTACGACTCGTGCCTGGTGTGGAAAGAGGACAACATAGGATGTCTCAACAACTATGCCTACTACCTCAGCCTGACGGGCGACCGCCTGGCAGAGGCAGAGCAGATGAGCTATAAGACGGTGAAGGCCGAGCCCAACAATGCGACTTATCTCGACACCTATGCATGGATTCTCTTTATGCAGCAGCGATATGCCGAGGCCAAGGTTTACATCGATCAGGCTCTGCAGAACGACTCGCTGCCAGGAGCTGTCATCCATGAGCATGCCGGCGATATCTATGCCCTCAGCGGCGACATCGACGGTGCTATGGCCTACTGGGAGCAAGCACTCTCGGAAGATCCTGACAATAAATTGCTGAGGAAAAAAACTAAACGTAAGAAATACTTCAAGAAATGAGAATAAAGACCTGCATTCAGGCAGCAATGATTGCTGCAACACTGACTTTCGCCGCCTGTAACTCGAGCAAGAACGTCGTCAAAGATAAACCCGTTGCCTCCAACTCGGCTGAGCTTATCAGCAAGGTCGTTGGACAGGCTCAGCAGCATACCACTTACTTCGGATCGAAGTTGAAGTTCTCCGTTGAGGTGGGTAAGCAGCAGCTGTCGGTATCTGGAAACCTGCGCATGAAGCGTGACGATGTCATACGTCTGCAGCTCAATGCACTCGGACTGGTGGAGGCTGCGCGCTTGGAGTTTACTCGTGACTCTGTGCTTATCATGGATCGCATCAACAAGCAGTATATCAAGGCCCCCTATGGTGATGTCGACTTCCTGCGCGACAGCGGCATCAACTTCCACATGCTTCAGTCACTCTTTTGGAATGAGCTCTTTCAGCCAGGACGGACTGACGTGGATGTGAGCCGTTTCGCCGTTACGGCACAGAATGGTGATGATGCTACCATCAACTTCGAAGAGACTGAGACGACAGGTGCCAGGAGCCGTATGGCCTACAGTTGGCTGGTGAGTGCCGCCACAGGCAGCATCAGGAAAGCCTTAGTGGAGTATGACGGAAGATCGCATGGCAACACCAAGCTCAACTGGGAGTACGGCGACTTCAAAGAGGTGAAGTCAAAGCCCTTCCCCTGCGATATGCAAGTGCTGCTGTCGACCCCTAAGAAGGAAATCAAGCTGGGCATGAAGCTCAGCAGCTTCAACAACGACAGCGACTGGGAGACACGCACTCGTGTAAGCCGTAGATACACACAAGTGGATGTCGACGAGATCTTACGGCGAGTTATGGCGCTTTGATTTGAGATTTTAGAATTGAGAATGAGGAAGGCGATTATACTGATTATCCTGTTGAGCCTGAGCCTGACCACATCGGCTCAGCGTCGCAACACACGGCAGCGGCAACCTACACAAAGGGAGCAGTTGCAGCAACGTCAGCGTCAGTTGCAACAGCAGCAACAGGCCAACAGAAAGCGTCAGCAGGAGTTGGAGCAGCAGGTGAAGGTGCGCATGAAGGATGTGGAGGCCCTGGGCAGCGAAATTGCCGACAAACAACTGGCCATCGACAGTCTTCATCTGGCCATCGACACGCTGCAGGGAAACATTGCCGTGCTCGACTCACAGTTGGTGGTGCTGCGCAAGGAGCTGGAGGAGCGTCGACAGCACTTTATCAAGTCTGTGCGCTACATGTATCGCAACAGAAACATGCAGAATCAGATGATTTTTGTGCTTAGTGCGAAGAACTTCAACCAGATGTATCGTCGCATGCGCTTCATGAACGAATATACCACTTATCAGCGTGCACAGGGCGAGGCTGTGAAGCAGAAGAGTGAGCAGGTAGAGCAGAAGCGTACTGAGCTCAACGACGCCCGCAACAAGTTGAATACGCTGTTGGCTCGCGGCGAGGAGGAGCAGAAACGTCTGGAGCAGAAGAAGGAAGATCAGCAGAAACTTGTGGCAAGCCTGCAGCGTGAAGAGCAGACAGTACGTCGGCTCATCACCCAGCAGCAGCAAGAGGAGGCCGCCCTCAACAAGCAGATCGACCGTCTCATCGCCGAGGAGTTGGAGCGAGCCCGCAAGGCCGAGGAAGAGCGTCAGCGGAAGCTCGCTGAGCAACGTCGTCGTGAGCAGGAGCTGCAACGACAGCAGCAGGCCGCTGCCAACAACAATAACAACAATCGCAGGAGCACCAGCCGCTCTTCCAGAAATACGAGTACTACTAGTACTTCTAGGGCTACTAGTACTTCTAGGACGACTAGTACTACTAGAACGACTACCACTTCCAGAGCATCAACGAGCTATCGCGATGCCGATCCAGACCGTCAGCTCACGGGCAGCTTCGCCAGCAACAAGGGTCGTCTGCCTGTTCCTATCACAGGCAGCTATCGCGTGGTGAGAGGCTTCGGAGCCTATACGATGGCCGGCGTTACCCTGCAGAGCAGCGGCATCCACCTTGAGGGTCAGCCGGGTGCTCAGGCACGATGCGTCTTTGATGGCGAGGTCAGCAGAGTCTTCGACCCAGGCAACGGCATTGTGGTGATGGTGCGGCACGGGCGCTACATCTCTGTATATAGCGGTCTTTCGTCAGTCAGCGTCAGCATGGGGCAGAAGGTGAAGATTAACCAGACACTTGGCACCGTCGGTCCCAGCCATACGCTGCTCTTCCGCCTTCAGGATTGGGACAAAGTGCTCAATCCAAAGACTTGGCTCAAACGCCTGTAACTCCTGTTAGTTGCCGGTGATGTTCCAGTCGATGCCTAGTGGATTCCCCTGCATCCTGATGACCAGCCACAGACCTTCTTTCTGTTGCAGCCACATCTCTGTGCGGTCGATGTCGGCCTTCAGATGGAGAAGGGCAGGCGTGGAATCATCTTGTCTGCGCCAGGTGATGCCATCGTAGATCATCATACCTTGACTATGAATCATTCGTACAGCATCGGCTGAGACGAAGGCAAATGTTCCTCGCACATTATGATATACTGTGCCGTCATTCTGTGGGCTTAGCCAGCAGAAAGACTCAGCATGTTCCACCTGGCTAAGGGGAATGCGATAAGTGGTCTGCTTGCACACGATGCTGAGCGTGTCGCCGTCGTTGATAAAGGCGAGAGGCCAAGAGCGGAACTGGCGGTTAAGGGTGAAGTGAATGAGGAAAGAAGGTTGAGTGATGGAAGATGAAGGATGAGAGCCGGATGATGAGGGATGAGCGCTGAGAGATGAAGGATGAGCCGCCGTTGTCTTTGTCTCGAAGAGGAGCTGTCCTCCCTGCATGAGTTGCTGATGGGTGATGCGTGCATCGGACAGCACCTGACCATTGAGGCTCACACGCAGGAAGCCGTCGCCACGTCCCTGTCGCACGACATGCAGCGTTTTTCCATTGGAGAGTGACAAAGTGTATTTAGGAAGCAGGGGCACATTGAGCAGATAATAGTCTTGTCCTGCATTTGGATAGATGCCCATCATGTGGAAGGCGAGCCACGACGACATGGCTCCTGAATCGTCATTGCCAGGCAGTCCGTCGGGTTGGTCATTGTAGTGTTGGCGTATGATGCTGTGTATGCGCTGGCTGCTGAGGTCGGGCCTCCCTATCCAGTGGTAAAGGCAGGGCGTGAGGAACGAGGGTTCATTCTGAACGTTATAATAGCCTTGCTCGAAGAATCGATCCAATCGCTGACGAAAGGCATTGGTTCCGCCACAGACCTGAATAAGCCCTTCTACGTCGTGGGGCACGGAGAGTGAATACTCCTGGCTGGTGGCTTCGTAGAAGAAAGTGTCCCACCAAGGCAAATACCAAGGCGCAACTTTGGTGACGGGGGTATAAGGAATGAGCGGATGAAACACTTGCGAGCGTCCCCAAGGCACAGAGTCGAGCCAACGCCCTTGTTCGTCGCGAGGAAGGACGAACCCCTTCATGCCATCATATTCAAAGTCACTACGCCACAGATTACGCCAGTTGTGTGAGCGCTGAAGGTAGCGCTCATAGATGTCGTTTCGTCCTAGTCGTTGTGCCACAAGGGCGATGCAGTAGTCATCATAAGCATACTCCAGGGTGCGTGTGCCGGCGCGAGGGACACCATAGGGGATGTACCCTAGCTGGATGTACTCTCGCAGTCCTCCCCGTCCGTGCTTTTCGTGGTCGGCACCAGGGTCAGCTTCACCATCTTTGAGCATAGCTTCTAAGGCTAGTTCATAATCGATAGGTCCAACATCCTTTGCGAGGGCGTCGGCAATGACCACTTCGGCGTTCGAACCTCCCTGTGTACGTCCGTTGCAGTCACCGCTGCGTGCATCTGGCAGATAGCCTTCACGACGGTAGATGTTAAGCATCGAGCGAACGATGGCTGCCTGGCGCTGTGGGTCAAGCAGGGTGATAAGCGGTGTGGAGGTGCGATAAGTATCCCAGATAGCGTAGTAGTCGTCATAGTAAGGCTTATCCGTCCACTTGGGATTCTCGCCCGTTTTGTCGACGGGCATGAGCATGGTGTGATAGAGCGCAGTATAGAACATGCGCTGTTGCTGCGGAGTTCCTTCCACCCTTATCTTGCAAAGTTGCTCCTCCCATGCATAGCGCAGACGTTCGAGCTGCTGGTCGAAGCCGATGGAGTCGATGTTGCGTTTAGCTTGTTGGGTACTGACGTAGGAGATTCCTATCTTCACATTGACCAGCGTGTCAGTAAAGTGAAGATGGGATGGCTGTTGATGAATGGTGAAGGGGCGGTCTGTGGTGAGACAGAAATAGACAGTGTAGGCATCGCCGTTGTTCCACCCGCCACGTATGCGGCTGAAGCCACGCAGCTCATGACTGCTGATGGCCTCAACCTCTGCTCCCACAAACTGCTGTCGCTCGCGGAGGTCGGGCACAGTGTCTTTGCCCAGAAAGTGGGTGGCATCGACAAGCAGCGAGGGCTGTGTGCCCTGTGGGTAGTGGATGCGATAATGGGCACAGCGCTCGCTGGTGGTAATCTCTATGCAGATGCCGTCGGCATAGTCAGTTGCATAATAGCCTAACTCTATCTTTTCAGAAACGCGCTGCTGGGCATAGTCAGTTCGATCGCTGCCAAGATATGGCTGAATGAGTATGTTGCCATATTTCTGCCCCCCTCCTGTTCCACTGACATGTGTCTGTGAGAAACCAAGGACTGGCTCAGGCATGGGTGCCCATCCAGCATTAGGAAGAACACCACAGTCTGGGCCAGGCTTCACCATACCGAAAGGCATTGAAGGACCAGGGAACGTGCGTCCCACGCCCACACAGCCTATACGTGGGTCTACATTGAGCCAGCGTTGGGCGGATATCTCCACCGTGGCTGCCAACATCAGCAGGATGACTACGGTCGCCTTTTTCACGCTTATTTCAGTTCAAAGACGCGACTGGCATAATCCTCACGCAGGGGAATCTCGAGACCAACCTCCATCAGGAAGCGTCCGGTGAATTGCTTGCCATTGAGGGAACAGGGTCGCTGGCCTATCTTCACATTGCGCTCAGTCAAGGTATAACTCTTGTCTGAATTGAGGCCGGCTAGGCGTAGGCGCGGCAAGGGCTGGTCGTAGTAGTTGTCGGTCTTATAGACGAACAATACACCCTGCGATTGAGCATCGTCGACATACATGAGGCTAGCAACTCCCTTACGGTCGTAGGGTGAAAGCAGGCGGTAGAGGTTGCCTGTCTGAATAACTGGGCGCAGTGCCTTGTAATCAGCGAAGCATGTAGTACACTGCTTTCGCTCCTCGTCTGTCATGTCCTTTGGCTGCAGCTCGATGCCAAGTCTTCCACTCATGGCTACATCGCAGCGAAACTTGATGGGAATAACACGTCCGCCAGTGTTCCAGTAGGGACAATGATTGATGTGCTGCGCCATAGCATTGGCTGGGAAGAAGAGGCTGGTGCCATATTGGATGTAGACACGCTGCAGAGCATCGGTATTGTCGCTGACCCAAAACTCGTCGAAGTAGGGAAGCAGGCCATAGTTGGCACGTCCGCCTCCGCTGGCACAGTCTTGGATGACGAGGTCAGGATACTTAGCTCGGATGCGTTGTAGCGTGGAGATAAGTCCGCGATGATAGTCGATGGAGATATTGTTCTGCTTCGACTTGGGCAGATAGAGTGATCCATAGTTCTGGACAGGAGCATTGGCATCCCATTTGATATAACTGATTTCAGGGTATTCGGTCATCAAGTGGTCAACGATGCCGAAGACAAAGTCCTGGACCTGGGGATTAGTGAGATCGAGCACCACCTGTGTGCCGCCACGTCCTTGCTTCAGCTCACGCCCCTTGGTTTGCAGCACCCAGTCGGGATGCTGCTCGTAGAGCTCGCTGGTGGTGTTGGTCATCTCTGGCTCTATCCAGATGCCGAACTTTATTTTACGTTGTTTGGCAGCATCGGTGAGCGCCTTGATGCCGTTGGGCAACTTGTTCTTGTCGACCACCCAGTCGCCTAGTGAGGAGTTGTCCTGCTTGCGTGGATACTTATTGCCAAACCAGCCGTCGTCCATGACGAAGAGCTCACCGCCGAAAGCAGCAATGTCATCCATCATCTTGATAATCTTTTCCTCAGTGATGTCGAGATAGATGCCTTCCCAGGAGTTCAGCAGGATGTCACCCGTCTGCATGCCACGATGGAACATACCTTCCTTGCGTGCCCAATTGTGAAAGATACGACTGACGCCTCCCAGGCCCTCAGGGCTATAGGCCAAGGCCAAGTGAGGTGTCTGGAACACTTCCTTGGGTTCAAGAACATATTCACTGGAGAGAGGAGCGATGCCAGCATATACATGATGTTCTTTGTGGCTGATGGTGTTCATGCGCAGTTCGAAGTTTCCGCTCCAGCAGAGAGCGAGGCCGATAGTGCGTCCTATTTGTTCCTGAGGCTTGCCGTCGAGAGAAATCATCAGTTCAGGCGCATCGAGATGTGAATTGCGTGTGCCATCGGTATTGCAGATGGTCTTCATGCCTTGGGTGAGAGGTTCCATCGTCGGTTCGCTCTCTGCCGCCCAGTTTCCATGCAGATGGGTGATCCAGACATCACCTTGGCGTAGTGTGAGGTGTCCAGAATCGAAGCGCTTCAGGATGATAGCTTTTTTCTCCTGATGGGAGATCTCTGTCCAGGTTTCGATGACATCGACGTGTTTATAGGCTTTGTAGAAGACCTTCACCGTGACAGGCATCAGCTTGTCCTGCATAGTGAAGACATGAATCTTGGCACGGGGTTCGTCTTTCGCTTCATAGTTGGTCACATAGAGTTCCAGATTCAGGTCGCCATCCATGTGCTGCACCTGAAGAGCAGGAGCCTGTACGGCATCAACAGTACCAAAGGCAGGAAGCGCATGAAAGTTAAGATCTGCTCCTGCGTCGCGCAACTGCTTTAGTGTAGCACTCTTGTCGCCATAGTAAGACTGTCGCAGGTCGCCACCTTCCCATGCTGAGAGGAGCAACTGTGTGTTGGGTGTCTCAATGGTGACTTCTCCCTGCCATGCGAGAGAGGTGGTCGTAGTGAGGAGCATCAGTGCTCCCAAAAGGGCTTTCTTCATAATATGTTTAATGAAATGATTTCTGTTTTTTATCATATAAAGGTCATTATTCAAAAGCGTTCGATGATTTCCAGGCACATGCGACTGTTATGATACGGACACTTCCAGAAGCCTGCGTGGTCGTCGTCGAGGTTCAATGTACCATCAGCATGACGGCTCCAATACCACTCTCCATGCTCATAGTCGATCAGTTTATCTTTGATGAACCCCCATCCACGGATAGCATTCTGCAAGGCGTCTTCATCACCAAAATACTGGTAAATGTTTATCCAGCCAACAACATTCTCTGCCTGTACCCACCAGTGCAAGTCATCATCCACATGGCCAGTGTTGAGGTTTGCCTCATGTATCAAAGAGCCGTCAGGGCGCAGGCCTTTCGCTGAGGCTTGAGCTACTTCACGCACGACCTTCTCCACCTTCTTCAGCACCTTCAAGTCGCCCAGCACGAGTGCGGCTTCATGCATCAGCCACGAGCACTCAATGTCGTGTCCGTAGCTCTCCAGATGGCCGGCACCACGCGTCCAGTCCATCTCAAAGAAGAGGTCGAGATGATGTGTCTCAGGGTTCAGTATGCGGTCAGTAAAGATTTCGATGAGATTACGTAGAGAGCCTTCGAGGCGGTCCAAGAGTTCTACAGGCACAGCAATGTCCACAGGCAGCACAGAGCCTATAGCTGGCACATAGTTGCACGATGATGATGTCTGCATCTCCTTCAGACACCTCAGCAAATTGGTGTAAGGTTCGATGATGTGCAGATGCGTGTTCTGCGATTTGGGGTAGTTGGCATCAAGCTCCGACAAGCGCATATCGGCAATCTCGCCCCAAGTTCGGGTGCAGGCTTCGATATAGCCGTTATACTTAGTATCGAAAGCGTGTTCCTCTATGCTCTCATAGAGTGCGATAGCAAAGTCTAATGCCTCTCGGTCGCCTGTAGCACGTACATATTCCGAGAACCCATAGATGGCAAAACCAATAGCGTAGAACTGCTTTTTCGTATCGAGCGGATTGCCCTTGCAGTCAAGGCTCCAGTACACTCCGCCATACTCTTTGTCAATGAAACGCTCTATCAAATAGTCTTTCGCACGAGTGGCGGCCACGAGATACTCTGGCTTGCGTAGTACGCGATAGGCAGCAGAAAAGCTCCAGAGGATCCGGGCGTTGAGGATGGCTCCTTTCTCAGCCTCAGGATGCAGCTGCATATGACCGTCGATGCGTCCATAGAAACCACCGTTCTCATAATCTACCATCTTGTCAATCCAGAAAGGCAGGATGTTGTTTTCCAGCACATCCAACATCTCACTCCGCATGACGGCGATGGCATCACTATGAATAGGGGAGTTACTCATTTCTTAATAGGATATAGCTTGGTGAGCAGGATGATGATAAAAGCAATGGCAGCAGGAAAGAGAGAGAACAGATTCCATACCATGCTTAGCACGGAATCGGTAATGGAGGCGGGGTCGACGCTGGCGTTACCCATGGAGTCGGTGACCATGCTGGCACCTGCAAGTCCGAGGAACAATGCGACCAGAGAGCCACTGATGGCTGTGCCGAATTTCTGAGCCATGGTGCCTGATGAGAAGATGAGTCCTGTTGACGAGGTGCCGTTCTTCTCAGTAGCATAGTCGGCCACATCAGCATACATCGACCACAGCAGTGGCGAGTAGAGTCCAATGCCTACAGAGGTAAGCACAACCAGGGCTACCATCACCCAGATGTATGCAGGATCCATGGGGATGAAGAAGAAACCGATGGAAAAGACCATACAGATGAGTGCTGCCACCTGAAATGCTTTCCGCTTGCTGCCCATCCACTGGGTGAACTTAGGTGATACGCCACCAAAAATCATACAGGTAAGCTCACCAAAGGTCATGAACACGGTATAGTTGATGATGAGCCCGCTCACCGTCACGTCGCCATGCAGGCAATATTCGAACATGTATCCTGCCACGGCATAACGGAAACCGTTGAAGAAATTGGTGCAGATGCCGATGAGTGTCAGGATGATCCATGGCTTGTTACGGAAGAGATCAGCAAAAGGCTTGAACGAGAACTTCTCTGCGCGTACGGGCTTCAGACGTTCCTTAGTGAGCAGTCCGCAAGCCAGGGTTCCTGCTGCTGCCAGCACGCCGAAGAATGCACCCAGCACGGCATACTGATGCTGTGGTGTGCCTCCGACGAACTTCTGCAGATAGGGGAAAGAGAGCAGGGTGATGAATCCCATGGCATAGGCACCCACCATGCGGAATGACGAGAACTGGTTTTTCTCGTTATCGTCATCAGTCATCACGCCCAGCAGTGAGCCATAGGGCACATTAACAGCTGTGTAGCATGCCATCATCAGCAGATAGAGCGAGTATGCCCAGATGCGCTTGCCCACGGGTCCGAAGCCGGGTGTGTAGAGCAGGAGGGCAAAGATGAGGCCAAAGGGGATGGCACCATAGATGAGCCATGGGCGGTAGGTACCCCATTTTGACTGTGTACGGTCGGCCAGCGCGCCCATCAGCGGGTCGGTGACGACATCGAACATTCGAGCGATGAGCATCAGCATGGCTGCATCGGCAAAGGTAAGCCCGAACACATTGGTGAAAAACAGGGGAAAGGCAATCGACATGATCTTCCATGTGATACCTCCTGCTGCGGCATCGCCCAGGGCATAGCCGATTTTCTCTTTTAAACTAGCCATATTTGTTTACTATTTACAATTTGACATTCTTGTTCTTCGCCACCAGTTTCTTGATGGTCTCAACACTTGCTGCAGTACACAGACCATCCTCTGGAGTGTTCATACAGTAATCAATGAGGCGATCGATGGATGATGTTGCCACATGCATGCGGGTGTCGGCTGTAGCATAGTAGATGAACACCCTGCCATCATTGTCGGCAATCCATCCGTTGGCGAAAGCCACGTTCATCACATCACCAACATATTCGTCACCCTCAGGTACAAGGAAATAGCCACCAGGTCTGGCGATAACACGTGTGGGGTCGTCGATGGCAGTCATATATAAGTATAACACATAGCGAAGCCCGTCAGCAGTAGCTCTGACACCATGGGCCAGGTGGAGCCATCCCCTGGGAGTCTTTATAGGATGTGGCCCCTCGCCATTCTTTACTTCAGTGATGGTGTGGTAGTGGCGAGCATAGATGATCTTCTCCTCGCGTACCTCGGCATGAGTGATGTCATCAACCAGCGACCATCCGATTCCGCCACCACTTCCTGTGTCGATGAATCCATCCTGCGGACGGGTGTAGAAGGCATATTTTCCATTGACGAACTCAGGATGTAACACCACATTGCGCTGCTGACTCTTTGACTTCAGGTCGGGCAGCCGTTCCCAGTTGATGAGATCCTTCGTACGGGCAATGCCTGCCGTAGCCGTTGCAGCAGAGAGATTACCTGGCTGTGAGTCATCATGACGCTCAGCACAGAACACACCATAGATCCAGCCGTCTTCGTGCTGCGTAATACGCATGTCATAGATATTAGTGGCAGGATTTACTCCTCCTTCAGAAGAGTCGGAAGGAGCTTCTGGCATGGTGATGGGCTCAGGCCAGAAACGGAAGTTGTCCACTCCGTTAGGACTCTCAGCTACGGCAAAGAACGACTTTCGGTCGGCTCCCTCCACACGGACAATGAGCACATACTTGCCATTCCATTTCATGGCACCAGCGTTGAGCGTGGCGTTCATCATGATACGCTGCATGAGGAAGGGATTATCCTGCTCGCAGAAGTCATAGCGCCATTCCAGTGGGGTATGGTCGGCAGTGAGAATGGGATAGATATATTTCTCATAGATGCCGTTGCCCCATTCTCTGGGTTGGTTTACACGGCATAGTAACTTTTCATGGCGGCTGCGCAGGGCTGCCACCTTGGCCTGGAATTCATTCATAGTCTTATTGGATATCTTTAAGGAACAAAGTCTTGTCGGCAGCATGGAACTCTTTGAAGTAGGGAGCATCGGGCTTAACGGGCGACGGTCCGAACCATTCTTTCTCATAATTGCGCCAGACGAGGAGATAGCTGATGGGATACTTGTCGACCACGGGCTGCAAGGTAGAGGTCCACCAGGTGGGGTCGGCCAGGTTCTTCAGTCCGCACTCCGTCAAGGCTGCAATCTTCCCATGATCTTTGGCAAACAGGCAGAGCATCTGGAGGTTTTGGTCAAGTTGACTGACAAAATCCTCTTTCTTCCCCCATTGATAGCCGTCGATGCCGACGATGCCGATGCGGTCGTCGCCAGGATAACGCTCCAAGTACTTTTCTGCCGTGAGGTCACCTGCCATTCCTGGCGAGTATGCCCAGAGCAGATTGTCGAAGCCGTCGGCTGTGAGCTTGTCCTGCAGCATGTTCCACAGTGCCTTATATTCCTCAACGCTGCAAAGTTTCTCGCCCCACCAGAACCATGAGCCAGTATTCTCATGCCAGGGGCGGAAGATGATGGGCACCAGCTGGCCGTCATCGGTCTTAAGTGTAGCCAGGAAATCACTGAGACGCTGCATCCACACCTGGAACTTATCATATTGCGATCCTCCTGGCAAAATGCTACGTACGACAGTTGAGTCGGATACGTCCCATGCAGTCCCCTGTGGCCATTCTCCACCCTTATCAGACGTGGTGAGCGGATTACGGGGATGCCAGCTTAAAGTGACGATGCCTCCACGCTGATGATGCTTGACCACCTCTTCGGTAATGCGGCTGAAGGGCACGCTGTCGAGGCTCTTTGCATCGCCCATCTCAATGCCTCCCAGTTCAAAGCCCATCACGGCAGGATAGTCACCGCAGGTGTTCTTCACGTCGCTGCTGTCCTTGTCGTAGGCCCAGGTCAGTCCGTACATCGGATCATCCTGATGTCCGAACATATAGCCCTGCTGTCGCAAGGTATCCATACGGCTGAAAAGCTGCTGGGCAGCGGTTGTCTCACTCTCAGTAGCAGCATTGCTGTTTTTCTGTGCACCACAGGCCATCAGCAATCCTGTTGCCACAGCCATTGCAATCTTCGTCTTCTTTCTCATAGTTATCTTTATTTATTGATTCCCAGTTGTGTCAGCAGCCACTGCTCCCACTCGTCCCACTGCTCCTGATACCAGAAGTGCCAAGTCATTTGGTAGGGAGAGATTTCCTTCGGACCCTTGACGATGTTGTAAGTGGCCCAGGCAGTAGTGGGAGGCACCACATCGTCGCAATAGCCAAAGGAGAACCATCCCTTTTGCTGGCCATTTATCAGACGGGCAAAGTTCACTCCGTCGTAATAGCGCGAGCATTCAATCTGCTTCTCCATGCCTTTCCCTTTGTTCCAATAGAAATAATGTGGCCATCCGCAGGCAACGCCTTTCAGCGAGGCAGTATGGTCGCAGAGGGCAGCATGCACAGGAGCATAGCAGGTGATACGCTTGTCCAGCCCAGCCGTGACCAGCGACAGGAATCCTCCCTGGCTTGAGCCAGTGACGCCACACTCCTTACCGTTCCAAGGAGTGTATTGCTCGATATAGTCCAAAGCCCGTATGCAGCCTACGATGACATGCTTGTAATAGCTCTTGTCACGATTGTCCATGCCAAACTCCCAATATCCATTGAGGGCTCCTTCATTGAGATTGGTATAGATCTTTTGCTCCATCGTTACAGGTACGCCGTGAATGCCTATTTCGAGGGTGACGGCTCCCTGCGATGCAGTATAGATGTCGCCACCATAGGGTCGCACGCCAGCACCAGGCACCCTCAGCAGCGCAGGATACTTGCCTTCCTTCACGGGAATACAGAGGATGCCATAGGTGCGTGAGCCCCAACGGGCATTGTTGAAACTGACTTCGTAGACGTTCACGTCTTTCGTGCAGCGCTCAGGCAACAGACGCTTAGTAGGATCGAGGTCTGTCTTGCGGGCATCAGCGATGGCTTGCTGCCAGAATGCTTCAAAGTCGCCGGGCATGATGGTGGAAGGCTGCAACTGCTCAGGTGAGAAAGCAGCCGCACAGGCACCTTTGTAGTCCTTGCCGTCGACATGAGCCGTGACGTCAACGCGATAGAAGCCGGGCGACGACATCTTCCCCTGCAGTTTCAGCGAGCCGTCCTTCAGGGTGAGGCTCTTCTTCTCGTTCTGGTACATCTCAGGCCCGGCGGAATAGTCGATGCTGACACCTTCAATCAAGGTGCCTGAGCGTCGCACCTCAACGACAAACTTAGCGGTCTCACCTACATTGTACTTCCAGTCCTGATGGTCGGGCTCGACAGTGACTACGATGTTGTTTCCTCTGATCTGAGCTTGCAGAGGAAGAAATGCCATAAGGGCGATTAACAAAGCAAATAATTGTTTCATGTATTCAGTCTTTAGTCTTCACTAATAGATTTGTGCTGCAAAGGTACGTTATTATTTTCAAACAGCATGATACTTTTTTTGCAAAAGATGATATGCAAGGAGAAAAGTATGCGAAAAACCTGCAAAAAGTCATCGCTGACTGAATTCACAGCCACAATATTGCTGATTGTAGAAGGCATATTCACGCAGCAATTGGTTGCGGCGGTCGCTCAGTCCTCCCTTTCTCCAGTTTTGTGCCCAGAACACCGTGCCGGGTACGCTAGCCTGGGCTGCGAGCCCTGCTTCAGTGATTTGTTCGATACTCTTCCAGCGCGACGATGCCAGGGTGGTGGTGAAATGAACCATGCCAAGACGCTGGGCCTCCCTGGCTGTCTCCAAGAGTCTGAGCCTGAAGCACTGCAGGCAGCGGCATCCGCGTTCTGGCTCTCCTTCCAGCCCCCTGACGGCATCTAGCCATGACTGATGGTCGTAGTCGCCGTCAATCCACTCAATCCCCAGACTTTCTGCATGCCTCTTGCTTTCTGCCTTCCGGATGTCGTATTCCTGTCGAGGGAAGATATTGGGGTTAAAATAGAAGATGGTGGGACGCACGCCATTCTGAAGCATCCATTCCACGATGGCCGACGAGCAGGGCGCACAACAGGCATGGAGCAGCACCTGGCTGCATCCTCCTTCGGGCAATATAATGGCAGGCTGCTTGTGTTTCATCGCTATTTCAATAAGTGATAATTCCCACCTGCCAGAGGTCTCACCACCCCTTTCATCTCTAGCTGGAAGAGTATGGCGGTGAGTTTTCCGATAGGTAAGTTGGTTTTTACTGAGAGTATATTCTGCTGCAGGTCACCTTCTTGGTCGAGCACGGCGACTATGGCCTGCTCTTCGTCTGTCAGATCAGGAAAGAAAGTTCGTTCTATTCCTTCGCTCTTTGCTTGCTGCAAGAGGGCATCCGACTGCCATCCCATGGCCTTGATAAAGTCCTCAGCCGAAGAAATCAGGCCTGCGCCATTGTCGCGAATCAGATTGTTGCATCCTTCGCTGTACTTTGCACCCACAGGCCCGGGAAAGGCAAACACATTGCGTCCGTAGCCCTGAGCTATCTCAGCCGTGATAAGTCCTCCTCCGTGTGCTGCGCTCTCCACGAGAATGGTGGCATCGGTCATGCCTGCCACAATACGGTTGCGACGCACGAAATTCGACTTGTCCATGTGTGAATACGACACATATTCGGTGAGCAGTCCGCCCTGCCTGATCATCTGAGCCGCTGTGTCACGATGTTGCGTGGGATAGATCTTTTCCAACCCATGTGCCAGCACTCCTACTGTCTCAAGGTCACTGGCCAGAGCTTGGCGGTGTGCACAAATATCGATGCCGTAGGCCAGTCCGCTGACGATGAGCACTTGTGGACATAGCTCCTTCAGTTGGGTGATGAATCGTCGCACGAGATCTTGTCCGTAGGTAGTGCAATGACGCGTTCCCACGATATTGATGACATGCTTCTGGTTGAGGTCGGCCGTGCCTTTATAATAGATGATGATGGGCGCATCAGGACATTCGCGCAACCTTGCAGGATACGAGTCGTCAGCCAGGGGCAATGCCTGAATGTTGTATTTGTTGATGAACTGCAGTTCAGCGTCAGCTTGCTCCAGGGGCGCACTCCAGTTCTTGAGCACTTCTGCCAGGCGTGGCGAGCAGTCGGGCACCACATCACGGATATCATGGCGGTGGTCATAGATGGCTTTAGCGCCACCCAGCTCCCGATAGAGGATGAGGGCTGTGGCGAAGCTGAGCCCCGTCATGTAAGTCAGTGCGATGGCATAGCGCGTCTCTTCCTCGTTCATGATTCCTGGATGTATTTTTCGAATGCACGGTCATAGTCAGGGCTAGGAGCCAGACGGCCATTCACCAGGCATACCAGCTCTATCTTCCCACGAAAGCACAGCTGTTCGTCGGCCGCCCTGAAAATGTCCTGATAAAAGACGTATTTGATGCCTTCCTTCTCCAGGCGAAGACGCGATACGAACTCATCGTCAGGCCTGAGGGGTGACTTGTATTGCAGCTGCATGCGTGCCACGACAGCATCGACGCCCTTTTGGTGCATCTCTGCAAAACTTAAGCCACACTGCTTGAGAAACAGGTGGCGCGTATGCTCGCAATAATGGATGTACTGGGCATTGTTGACGATGCCCTCGATGTCGCATTCGTAGTCGCGAACCTCCATGCGTGTTTCAAAGTGATATGCTTTCATGTCTCAAATCTCCTTCCACTTTCCACTCTCCACTCTCCTCTCAAATACTCATACCCGAAGCGGCAGCGAAGGCAGTCCTTGCGGTCGCAGTACTCTTTCTTCAGTTGGATGAGGGCCTGGCTGTCGCCTGCAGTCTTCACTGGCAGCCCACACTCCTGCCACATGGTGATGATGTGGTTCTTTTCGGCCTTCATCTGCTCCAGCATGTCGAAGGCACGGTCGCACAGCTCCTCCTTCTGCCTATGGCGGCCTACGGCGAAGAGCATGGGTATGGCAGTATTGATGATGAGCAGGTCGACGGAGGCTTTCGACATCCTCTTGCTGCTCTTGGGACTCTCCGAGCCAAACACATAGTGCGTCTCCCAGTAGGGTGTGACATGCGTGGACAGCAGTTGCCGCAGCTCCTCCGCCGTCTCGCACTCGATCAGGGCACTGAGGCTAGCCCTCCGCTCATAGTAGAGGTTTGCCAGTTGGGAGATGCGGATATGGGGGAAGTTCTGCGGACGCAGCCGGAGAAAGTGCCATAGCTCGTGATTGATGGGACTCATCTGGAACTTATGCTGCAGGTAGAGGTACTCATTGCGCAGCTTCGTGAAGTAGCCCTCGTTCAGTGCCGCTGCCTGATAGCGCTGAGGAATGCTGTCCAGCTCCAGCAGTCCGGCCTGTCCCATGAAGATGGCTTCAATCTGGAAAAGGTCGTCGCGATGTTTTCCTACGGCACTGGGTGCTATGTTCCTGGCCCATTGCTCGAAGGTGTCGCCATTGATGCTGAAGCCATAGTTACGTGCCAGGGTCATGAAATAGGCATCCTCCCACGAGCCCCTAGTCTGCTCCACTCGTTGGCAGATGGCCTCCGTCTTCTGCTCCAGGCGTTCTGTCTGCAGGGCAGCCATCCACGAGTGTACCATCAGTGGTGTCAGCTCAGGTATGATCTTGTAGCAGGGAGGATACTTGTCACAGTGCAGCAGCTCCTCATAATGCTCCTGTATGTGGCCAGGAACCTCCACCTCCACCTGCGGCAGGTAGTTGCCGTCCTGTGTCAGCACCTCCGTGTCGGCCACACTCACTACGTGCAGCACCACATTATTATATTTAGGGTCGTGGTCATGGCCGTGATGATACCAGTCGCTCGACTTCATGTGTATCTCCACATTGCCCACCCAGAGCGTTCCTCCTATGCGCACCTTGGCATTGAAGAAGTCGGGCCCTGCATTCCTGTTGTGCAGGCCGGCATCAATCACCTCCACCTCGCGACCGTCGGTGGTCTGCAGGGTGCCCAGGGGAAACATTTTATGTCGCCAGACGTAATGCAGCAGCTGTTCCATACTCTCTGTTATTCCGTGCAAAGATACGAAAAAAAATTATAATCACAGACCCCCCCTGCCTCCCCCGAGGGGAGGCACAGCTAAGGGATAAACACAGGGCGATGAGTGGCTCTTCACGTCAGCTTTCAGTCATTCTTTCGCGGCCTCCCCTCTGGGGAGGTTTGGAGGGGCTTACATATTCATGCCGCCGTCGACCTGGATGACCTGTCCGCTGATGTAGCTCGACATGTCGCTGGCCAGGAACACGGCACAGTTGGCTATGTCGTCGACAGTACCTCCACGACGGAGAGGAATCTTCTGACACCATTCGCGACGAACTTCCTCAGAGAGGGCCTGCGTCATAGCTGTATCGATGAATCCGGGTGCGATGGCGTTGGCACGGATGCCCTTCGGACCCATCTCCTGTCCGATGCTCTTTGCCAAAGCGATGAGTCCGGCCTTCGAGGCTGCATAGTTAGCCTGTCCGGCATTGCCGTGCACACCTACCACGCTGGCCATGTTGATGATGCTTCCTCCACGCTGGCGCATCATCACGGGCACACAGGCATGGATGAAGTTAAAGGCCGACTTCAGGTTGACGGCAATCACGGCATCCCACTGCTGCTCCGTCATGCGCAGCATCAGGCCGTCCTTGGTGATGCCGGCATTGTTGACGAGGATGTCGATGCTGCCAAACTCTTCCTTCACCTGCTTCACCACTTCCTCCGTCTGAGCGAAGTCAGCGGCATTCGAGGCATAGCTCTTGGCCTTCACGCCCTTGGCGGCAATCTCCTTCTCGGTTTCTTCATTGACTTCGAGGTCGGTGAATGCCACGTTGGCTCCTTCCTCGGCAAACTTCAGTGCGATAGCTTTTCCGATACCGCGTGCTGCACCAGTGATCAGTGCAGTCTTACCAGTTAATAATCCCATTAATTTCTATAGTTTGATGATAATAATCTCTCTTTTGAGGCCTAAGCTTCGCTTGGTGTGCAAATGTTTTCAAGACCTGTGCTTACCAAGGGCACCATACACGAACTTGGCCACCTGAGGCTTGGTGTCTTCCTCCTTCATACCGTGAGCAATGCGGCCGTAGATGTAGGGCACTTCCAGGCCCTTGATACAGTAGTGGGTGATGTCGGCCACGAGATTGACGTTCTCGATGTCGAACTCACCGTCCTCCTTGCCTTCGGCGAAGACCTTCCTGAACAGCTCCACCTCGGCCAGGTCGAAGTGCTTGCGCACCTTCTCCACCATCCAGATATTGCGGAAGAACTCGGCTCGCAGATTGCCGTTGCGCACCACCGTCTCGCGAATCATGCTCAAGTGGGTGTAGATGAGCTCGATGACCTTCTCCTGAGGGCTGATCTTGCGCGATGCCACTTCGTCGAGCTTGTCGGAGAGTCGCTCCAACTCTGTCTCGATGACGGCATAGTAGATGT
Organism: uncultured Prevotellaceae bacterium; assembly: GCA_900318685.1. Lineage (GTDB taxonomy): Bacteria > Bacteroidota > Bacteroidia > Bacteroidales > Bacteroidaceae > Prevotella. The sequence goes on from ONLL01000024.1 coordinate 44,520, forward strand.
CGTCCTTCGACTTGAAGTAAGTGTAGAGCGTGCGACGTCCCTTGCCCGAGGCCTGGGCAATGTCGTTCATTGTGGTGTTCTCTAGTCCGTTCTTGGCAAAAAGCTGGCGTGCCACGTCTACCAGCAGTTGCCGTGTTTTTGATATTGACATGTTATGCACACTTGGTAAACCGTGTGCAAAATTACACCAATTATTTCAAACGACCAAGCTTTTCTTGGGAAAAAGTGGTAAAAATGAAAAAAGATACAGGAAAATTTGCATAATCGGAAAAAAAGCAGTACCTTTGCACCCGATTTTAAAAATATCGCGGAGTGGAGCAGTTGGTAGCTCGCCAGGCTCATAACCTGGAGGTCGCATGTTCGAGTCCTGCCTCCGCAACTGCGACTGGGTAACGACCTTTAAATATGGAAGTTGCCCAGTCCTTCGTTCCGGAGCGGGACGAAATCGAGAAGAAAAGAGATCATCGCAGCATTGGTTGCCTCGGCAAACAATGTAAAAAAATGTGCTCTGACATCAAGAAAACACTTTTCCCCCAAAAGGTAGTATATCCTTGGACCTACCCTACGCTGCATAAGGCAAGGCGGTGGTATATAGACTTCTATATCCTCGACCCGGCCACGAACCAGATGCGCAGAAAGAAGTACATGCTCTCCCGCTACAAGTCTTTAAAGGCGCGCAGGGAGATGGCCAGGCAGAAGATAGCCTGGATCGTCGACGAGGTGCGCAATGGCTGGAACCCTTTCGTCAAGGCTCGCACGACCCGGGATTTCTCATTGTGGGATACTGTCTTGGACCGCTACAAGGATTACCTCCTCGTTGCCGGAAGAAAGGGGCTGCTGAAGTCCAAGACGGCATACGATTACCAGTCAAGGCTGAAAAATTTCGAGATGTTCCTCTCTGAGACAGGAACACACATTACTTATATATATGAGTTCGACCGTTCCCTCTGCGTGGAGTTCCTGGACTACCTCTACTTCGACAAGGACGTTTCTGCCGTCACTCGCAACGGATATCGCACCTGGCTCTCGACCTTCTGCTCCTGGCTCATGGACAAAGAGTACCTGCCCAGGGACCAGAACCCGGTTGCCGATATCAAGCAGATGCGTGAGGAGGAGAAGAAGCGGGAGCCTCTTACAAAGGGCGCACTGGCCGCCATGCGTGAATATCTTACGTCCCGGAATCCGTATTTCCTACTTGCATGCTATATAGAATACTACGTGAACATACGTCCTGATGAGATGCGCTACCTTAAAATCGGCTACATTGATATCAAGAACTGTATCGTGACGCTGCCTGGCAAGTTCGCCAAGAACCGTAAGCGCCAGGAGGTGACTGTGCCCAAGAAGGTGCTGAAGCTGATGATCGACCTGGGGACGTTCAGATCACCATCCCAGTATTATATCTTTGGTCCGAACCTCCGCCCGTCAACCGAGCAGGTGGCCGTGAATCGCTTCCGCCAGGAGTGGTCAAGGATGCGCAAGGCCCTGGGCTGGCCCGACAGCTACCAGTTCTACTCCCTGAAGGACACGGGCATCAGCGACAACATTGACCGTTACGGACTGCTGACAGCCCGCGATCAGGCCCGTCATGCCGATGCTGCGACCACGAACAGGTATGCCAAGGTAAAGCATACGGCTCATGTGGAGCTGCAGGACTGGGACGGCGACCTATAGCATCTCGTAGAAGTATCCGGTCATGATTCTGCTGAATCCCTCCGTATCGACGCCGCACTCTATCTTCTCGCACCCGTAGTGCTTGCCTCGTATGATGAAGACGTTGCGCGGATCCGGCATGGCGTCGGCAATAAAGCGGAAGGTATGCCGTGCCCTCATGTTGAATGAGAATCCGTTCTGGTGCAGCTGGCCGAGATGGAAGGTCGCATTCGAATTGCTGAGTGCGAGCGACCACTGCCGGTGCCCGCTGCCGTGCACTTTGTACTGCCAGTCGGTCATGGGCATGCGCGCTTGAAATGTCCTGTACTCGGGATCTTCGTCGGTGTAGTCAAGCGTGGCAACGGCTGGCTGGTCGACGTCCTCCAGGAAGAACAGCTGGAGGCGGTCCTCCTTCTCTGCCTGGCTCTCGGTCTCTTCCTCTCCCGTTATCAGGTCCTGTATATCGGCCATTGTCCCGTCGTCTGCCGTGCCAAGCTCATGTCCCGTCGGGTTCCCGAGTGACAGTGACCTGAATGCTATCTTGTATATTCCCACATTGCCGTTGACGTTCTCTATGTACGTCCCGCAGACATCCTCCGTGATGGCCACAGGCACAATTTTCAGCTCCCTGTCTGACGTTCCGTCACGCTTGAGTGGTGCGAACATATCGACCCTTACAAGCCTGGACTCGCTTTCCTCGCTATCCTTCCAGTCTACATATTTTCCTGCCGGGCACTCCAGTATATACTTTCTCCTGGCCGTTCCAAGTGTTGACCATGCTTCCTGCAGCGCGTTCATGCTGTCATAGGACAGCCTGGGCGCATTGTCGCGCAAGGCCTCTGTCAGGCAGTCGTAGTCGTGTGCAGGTGATGATGACATGCCGTACACTATATTCTCATCAGCCAGCGACCGGGCTCCCTCTTCGTTGTCCTGCACGTCCGCCGTGTATTCATCGACAGGTTCTATGACCGTTGTCTGAGGGGACCCGTAGAAACTGACGTTACTCAGCAGGCTGATGGTCTGGGCCACGTGATCCACCTTCATCGTGCAGTTGAAGAAACTGCACACCTCGTCGATGAACTCCTTTGCAGTCCAATGCGGCAGGGCATGGGCCAGCTGCCTGGTCTTTTTGGCAGATGCCACATACAGGTCTTTCCAAGGTTCCTGCCACGGGAACATCTCTCCGGTCGTATAGCCCATAGCCTCAATGACGCGTGCCAGGACATCAAGCAGTGCGGGCTGCGGCGCATCGCCCTCCATGTATGAGGTGAGGGGAGTGCGCGTCGTTCCGTCTTTTGTTGCCGTCATGGTGGCTACTTTCCTGTTGACCACCTCTCCAGCCGTCTCGTCATATGCCTGCATGAATACGAAGCGGACTCCTGCATCGTTGTAGTTGTCATAGCCCTCAGGCTGTATGGCAGATGCCGTACATTGCCCCATATCCATCTCGTCGATATAGAGCTTCCTCCCCTTCAGGTTAGCGTCGGAGCTTCCGCCGCTCAGCTGTACCTTCACGGCGAGGTCGGTGACCTGTGTGACGCGTGCCGTGCCGCTGATCACAGGCCTTCCGCTTACGACGAGCAGGCTTTTCATGGTCTCCGGCTGTTTCGTCCGTTCCATGCGCTGGAGGTTCTGGAAGAAGCTGCGGTTCTCGATGATGTCCATTGGGAGTATTACGTCGAGCGTGTAGCTCTCTGCCTGTGTGAAGTACGGGTTCTCGCGTGTAAGCTTGAAACCGGTGCCGCTTCCGTCAAAGTAGACGCGGGTCATCATCCCGCCGTCTTTCTGCAGGTATAGTTCTGTCATGGCCGATACTTATATTACTTGTTCTTCAGCAGTTTTTTGTAGTACTTGTAGTCGTCATCGAAGTCCTGCATTGACATGCGTGCCTCGATAGGATCCTTCAGGCGGTCGAGCAGCTGCAGGGTAGCCTCCCTGTGTGCCTCGACCGCCTGCCGCAGCTCTTCGTTGTCAGTCTGCACGTTGACGACGGGGGCGATGACGGGAGAGGCAGCGGCGGCAGAACCACCACCCACACTGCGTGATACGTCGGTGGGGGTGAGCGATCCGACGGTGTTGTTGCGCTGTGCCTGGTCGATGAAGTTCAGGAAGGGGAGTATGGCGGGGTTCTGTACGGCATGGTGATTGGCCACGAACTCGCCCTCGTGCACCACTCCTGCCTCGCGGCGGTAGCGCCGGCCACCCGTGAAGCCACCCTCGTAGTAGCCGGCCTGCTGTGCCTGCTGCTGTTTCTTGATGGTGGCAATCTGGAGCATGCCGGCAGCGATGGCAGCAGCTGCAGCGATGGGAGCCATGATATAGCCGGTGACGGGTATGGCTGCAGCCGAGCTGTAGGCATTGATGGCGCTGATGGCCGTCTGTGCCACAGCCTGTGCCATCTGTATGCCGGCTGCCCTGCGGGCGTACTTGGTCTTGACGGCCGCTTCCTCCTTCTGCTGCTTCTCCTGCAGCTTCTTTACTTTTGCTTGGTTGTTGCCTGCAGCCTCTATCTGCTTCTCATACTTCTGTTGCACCTGAACGGTCTCGTACTCCTGCTGGGCTGAGAAATAGCTGCTTGCTGCAGAGATGACCTGGCTGACGGTATTGTAGGCCGCCTGCATCTGCGAAGCCAGAGACTGACAGAACTGTGTCGTTGCCTGCTGCTTGGCGGCGAGGTACTGAGCGTGTGTCAGCGTGTCATCCTGGTACATCTGGCGCAGTTGGTCCATAGTGGACTGGTAGAGCATGATATCGCCTACGATCGGCAGGTTGACAGAAGACGGGCTGCCTTGATCGAGGTTCTGCAGGGCCTTGTCCTGTGCCACCTTCAGGGCATTGGAAGCGATGCGCAGGTCGCGCCCGCTGCCGGTCTCATAGCTGGCATACTGCGCCTCGATGGCCAGGCGTGCCTCTTGATATTCACGTTCCTTCAGGAGTCCCCGGGTGTGTAGATCATCGAGGTTCTTCAGGGCGAGTTCCTTCACGTGTCCGTCTGCCTGGTTGAGATATTGTTCGCGAACCTGCTGCAGTTGCTGCAGGTAGATGCGCTGCCGCTCCAGCTGGTTTCTCTGTTCAGCCTGTTCCAGCTCCCATTCAGCATCCATGCGCTCCTTGGAGCCTTTCTTGTACAGTTCCACCTTATCAGCAAGGAACGTCTCGTTGAGCAGCCTCAGGCGTTCCTGCTTCTCGGCCTCGCTAATCTCCTCCCGAGCAGCCTGTGTCTCGATCTCCGTCTGCTGGAGGAGCATGTCACGCCGCAGATCTTCCAGCTTCATCTGGTTCACCTCCTGCGCTCCCTTATACGTAAGCTCCTCAATCTGACGGTTCAGCTTCTCATATTCAGTGCTTCCCTTCTCGTAAACGTCGCGTCGTTGCTCCAGCCCTTCCTTCTGCAGGCGTACCATATCCTGGATATACTCCCGATATGAGATGCGTCCCATGGCATATTCGTGAGTTTTGGCGGCAATCATGGCATCGCTTTCGGCCTTGGCGGCACTCTCGGCCTCCTTCAGCCTTTTCTTTCTTTCCTCTTCCTCCTTCAGCTCTTCCTTTTCGGTCTTGTAAGGCGTTGTTGGCTTGTCAGGCTCTATGACCTCCGGCTCTATCTCCACCTCCACCTGCACGGCATCCTTCTTCAAGTCTTCCCCGAAAGCGCTTAAGATATCATCTATCTGCGACTGGACTGCATCCCTGGCTTTTTGGGCATTGCCGGCTCTTTGACTTGCTCCTATCTTCTGTCCGATATTAAAGAACACGTCAGCTTGTGAGCCGGATGCCGGCCCGGTATGACTTGCCTTGTCTGCACTCTCCTTCGCTTTCTTCAGTGCGACTTCTGCGTCGGCCAGCTCCTTTCCCAGCTCCTTCAGGCGTTCCTTGGCACCCTCAATCTCGTATCGGCGGACTAATGAAGAGAGATAGTCATCCAAGGCCTTCTTGTTGGCCTTGTACTTGCCAGTGGTCTCGTCGAGCTGGGCATTATATCCAGGGATGATGCCGTTAAGTCTTTCCACGGCCTTCCTCCTTTCGTCCATCGACAGCTTTTCATCCTGTGCTGCAGCAATCAGCAGGCGAATCTTCTGTTCTTCTTCCACGATACTCTTCTTGGCGTTTTCCCGGATCTTCTGCAGGTTTCGTTCGGAGTCGTTAAGACCGTCGGCCTTGCGTTTCATCTCCCACAAAGCGGTGGTCACGGCTACAATGGCCGTAATGGTGGCCCCCAGCCAGTTCGTCTTGAGGAACTTGCCCAGCTTCACCAGGCTTCCCCATAGTTTCTCGTTGGCAAGAGTCATCAGCTTGGTGACGATGACGTCCTTCTGTTTCCACGCAACGAGCACAGCGACAGTCGTAGCCGTCGTGACAATGGCAATCTTGTATTTGTCGAACCAGGTAATAAGTACCTCCAGTGCTTTTGCCAGCAGGCCTGCCCCGCTGATGGTGTACCTCACCACAGGCAGCAGTTTCTCGCCCAGTTCGACAGTCATCTCCCTGAAGCGTTTCTTGCACTTGTCAATACGGGCCTGCACGGTGTCGTTCATGACGCTGAACTCATTGACCACACTTGTTGCCTCCTCGTAAGCCTCTGTTGCCCGCAGCTGATGGCGTCGCACATCGTCTATCTTGTCGGCAAGCGTCGAGAGCACGCCTACGGCACGGCTTCCGTCGAGTCCCATGTCATCGAGCATCTTCATCATATTCTGCGGGTCGGCCCGCTTCAGACTGTCAGCCAGAGCAAGAATGGCGGCATTGGCATCCTTGTTGAGCATGTCGGTGAATTCCTTCACCCCCACGCCAGCAATGCGGGCGAACTTCTCGGTGTCCGTCTGCATCTTCGTCAGCATATTGCCAAAGGCCGTGGCAGCCATTTCATCCTTCAGCAGATTTTCGTCCATGACCGTTCCGAAGCCCATGATTTGCGCCTGTGTAAGGCCGAGCTGTTTGCCGAAGCCAGCTACCCGGGCGGTGAAGTCCACCAGATAGCCCGCCTGTGCGGATGAGTTCTGCGCCAGCTCGTTCAGCGCAGACCCTGTGGCTAGCATGGCTCCCCGCAGACCTTTCTTCTCGTCCTCTCCGAAAGCCATTGCCAGTTTACCGATCTTATCGACGGCTCCCTGCCCGAGGTCGTCACCCAGTGCCACGCCGATCATGTCGGCTGCATCGACGAATTCCAGGATCTCCTCCTTCGACTGTATTCCCAGCCTGCCTGCTACGCCAGCAAGCTGGTTCAGCTGCTCACGGCTGGTGCGGGTGTCCGTTTTCTTCAGTTCCTCGTTAAGCTCGCGTATCTGGTCAGTGGTCAACCCTGTATATTTGCGCACGTCGGCCATTTTCTCCTCCATGTTGGCATAGTCCTGCACAGCTGAGCGAATAGTGGCCGACAGTCCTGTTACAGCACCTATGACCTGCGTGATGGCTCCCCAGTTCTTGTTAAGTCCGCTAATTAGCCGCGAGAAAATGTTCTGTTCGGGCTGCTGCATGTCCTGTACCTTCTTCAGTTCATTGTTGAGCTGTTTCAGTTTTTCTGTCAGCTTTTCAACGTCATCTCCAGTGCGCTCAGTGTTTCTCAATTCCTCATTGAGTATCTTTATGGAGTATTCAATATCACGGACGCTGGCAGAGTTCAATTTGCCGAGTGTACGGTCAATAAGTTCCGTCTCGCTTTTAACCTGCTCTGCCTTCTTTCCGGCCAGCTCCAATTCCTTATTGTAGCGGTCGATGACAGTCACCACCTTTTTTTCCTCTTCCTCTATGGCAGATAGCCTGCTCTGTATTTTTACAAGGCTTGTGTTAGCTTCGTTCCACTCATCAGAGCCTTTCTGGCTAGTTTCCTTTATGTTCTGTGCTGTTTTCTCGGCCAGTTCCAATTGTCTGACAGATGCAGTTTCTGCATTTTCAGCGGTATCTTTTATGAATGTGAGCTCTGCCTTCAACTGCTCAGCCGACTTGGTGGCACCAGACGCCTCATCCTGCAGCTTCTCAAAGGCCTTGGTGGCCTTGATATTCTCCAGTTCCTGTGTCACCATATCCAGATGTTCGTTCAAATGGTCAAAGAACGGACTGTCATGAGGAACCTCTGAAGCCAGCCGTTTCAGGCTCTTCTGCGCTTCCTCTATGCGGTCAACGGATGCTGATTGGAGGTCGTTCATTGTGTCGATGGTACGAGCCACCTCAGTATCGTATTTCTTCAGCTCCTTCTCGGCTTCACTTAATTCCTTCCTGATGGCAGCGATGAAACTCCTGCCCATCTTCTTTTCCCTTGCTTCTGCAAGATCGCTTTTCCACGACTCCACTTTTTTACGCAACTCATCCAGGTTGCGCTTGGCCTGTTCGGAGTTGAGTTCGATGACGGTTGTATATTTCTCTGTTGTAGCCATAACAATAACAGGTGCTAACTTTTCTGCAAAGATAGCACCCGTTACGAGGTAGTAAAAATACGTCTATTCCTGGCGATGATTGTAGAGCCAGTTCTGATACCTGACATTTTCAGGGGAGCGCTCATTCTCTTTCTCCCTGAACCACTTGACAAACTCCTCATTCGACATCGTTTTCTTTTTTTGAGAAACGCTGCTTTTCAGAGCGAAGTAAGCGAAAGCGCCTACGACAACTACCAGCATCATTATAGGGTCAAATGGTAACATCATATCTCTTTTCCCTTTCCTGTTTAAAGCCCCGATGCCCTTTGACACCGGGGCGGGTTGTTGAAAGCCATGTCGTCAAACAATAAAGCTCTATACAACAGCCAATAATTCACGGCCTATTTTGTGGATTCCGTCCACGATACGCTGTCGCTGTTGTGGACGTGGCTGCTTCAAACCGTTGGCATAATGTGACAGCTGGTGCTGGTTAATGCCTGAGGCACGGCTAATGGCAGCCAGTGAAACAAAGGGCTCATAAGCCCGAAGAACAGTGGCCACATCTATCAGGTTATATTCAAACTCATAGTCTCCATCAATCAGCCACTGAGGGACATCATCTCCATCTGCTAGCATTCCCTCCACGTGGAAGCGTAATGTCTCAGGAACCTCTCGCAGAAGTTCCTCGTATGTTTTAGCGGCCAGCACTACTGCTCCAGGTACGTTATCACCCAGCGAAGCTCCGAAATTCTTGTCGCACCATGCGACATCTACCTTAATCTTCTCCATATCTCAATCCTAATTAACATATATTCTATAGTGAGGAAGCAAGGGTGGTTATTTCCACCCTGCTTGTTTCCAAATGCTGTTTAGAAGGAACTGGCCTAACACCTCGTTCATGGCTCCTCTTACTGTCACCTTCCCTGCTTTTGTGGGATGTTTGAATTGTCTGTGGTCGCCTCTTGTTGTGTAGAGATACCAACCTTCATCTTCCAACAGCTCGATGACCTCTCTAACTTTGTACCTTTTCATTGTTGATGATCTTTATTGTTTGACAATGCAAAGGTAGTAAAAATAATACTATCCACCAAATATTTCAAAAGAAAAAGTATTATCTTTAATACTATTTAAGAAATAAAATGGCTGGAAATGCTATTTTCCAGCCTTGATGTACTTATTATATACCACGCGCGCGTGAGGATTGAAGTTGACGATTTTAAGTCGATACCCTCGGGTTCCCCACTTCCACCAGAGGAAGCGGTGGCGGTACTCGCGGTAGACGATGGTACTCAGCGAGTCGCGGATATTGTAGTAGAACGTGGTGTCCTTCAGCTGCAGCGAGAGGTCGGCCCACTGGTCATGATAGTGTCGCCGACCTGCAGGACGGTGGTCTGGACGGCCTCCAGCTGTTTCACTTTCAGCTGGAGGTCTTTGATGAGCTGCTGATCGGCGGCCAGTGCCTCCTTCATTTTCTTCGGCACCACCTCGACCACTGTCTGCGTCACCACCTCCACGGTGTCGCGGATAGTGTCACGTTGCATGGGAATCTGTGCATGGGCCAGCTCCACGCTCAGGCGGTTGTTCTTGTCCTCCAGCTCGGCTACTCTCCCCATCTGCAGCAAACACAGGAGGCCGGCTGCTGCGAGGGCGGCATAAAGCAATACGTATTTCATAAGCTCTCAATATATTTGATGATTCCTTCTACATGTATTCTCTCAATAGCATGGCGTCCCTCGTCGCTCAGCAGGAAATCCACGTCTTCCCGGTTGTTCTGGAAGAGGTTTTCTGTCAGCACGGCGGGACAGGCAGTGTCGTTCAGCACATACAGAGCCTGCGGCCAGTATTTCTGTTCCCTCGACGGCCGTCGCATCTTCAGCCCGTGTGTTTCTGCTGCGTCATATAGACAGTCGGCCAGCAGCTTGCTCTTTGCCGATGCCTTGGTACCAACGCGGACGCTCCAGCCGTTGGCCTGATGCCACTTGTTATCTACGGGAGGGGAAGCGTCAACGTGGATGCTGACGTATACGACGTTCTGCTTGCCGTTCTGCCGGCACAACTCGTTGACGAAGTTCACGCGCATGGCCAGCTCACGCTGCCGCTCCTGTTTGGCGCTGGCACTCTGCATGTTCTTAGGCAGGTCAAGCGGCATGTAGTCGATGAAGCTCTTGTATCCGAGTGCCTGCAGCCCGGCTGCCACCCTCTTTGCGATGTCACGTCCGTAGACACATTCCTTCAGCCGTCCGTCAGGACTCTGCTTGCCAGGCTCGCGCATCCGGTGGGGCGTACCGACCACAACCAGTATTTCATTCTTTCTCATGAAGTTCCTCCTTTCTGACTCTGGCCTGCAACTCGTCAAAACGACTCTCCATCCTCTTGCTGATGGAATTGACCTTGTTAACTGCATAGATGCCGATGCCGAACAGTCCGAGTGCTGCGGACAATGCCTCGCCGATGTACGTCAGCGGCCCTGGCCCGATATCCTCGGTCATGAAAAACGACACGAAGGCCATGACGATCGATGATATGATCAGTGCGACTGCCGACGTGTAGTGGATCCAGTCTTTGGTATTCTCTTTCATACTACCTTTGCCGTTATTAATTCACGACAAAGGTAGCGATTTCCAGGTAGAGATAAAAAGACAGAAATTACCATATCGACAGCACCACCCATCGCGCTCC
>ONLL01000045.1 GCA_900318685.1 uncultured Prevotellaceae bacterium
TCACTGAGGGGTCGACTTCGGGCAGCTCCTTCATCATCTTTCTGAATAGTTCTCCTGCGCTCTGAGTGCTAACGCCTCTGTCTAGTCCCAGCACTGCTGCGATCTGCTCTGCTGTTCTGCCCTGTGCTCCCTGCCAAAGCATGCCCATCACATAGGCAGTACTCAACGGCGATACGAGGAAGCCATTCTTCTCTTGAATGGTCTGGTTGATTCCACGAAAGAGGTCAAAGGCAAAATCATTGCACTGGCTGACGATCTGTTGTTGGTCAGCAGAAAGACTGATAGAGCGAGTCTGAGGTAGCATATACACTACTTTATCGTCACTCCCTGTGTTGTCATCCCTGCTGCAGCTAGTAGCAAGGATAGCTAAAACAAATACACACACACACTTTTTCATATACTTTCAACTTTTGATGTTGCAAAGATAACGCTATTTTTCTATATTGACAAGTTATCGTTAAGAAATTTGCTCCTGGGATTTCAATTAGAACATTCTTAATCCTTCTTTTTCCCATTTGGGAAGCTAATACGCATTTGGAATCATACTCATATTATATTTATAATAATAATCAGCATCTAAATCAGGATCCATTACGTTATGGTAAACGTCAAAGACTCTTTCTAAATAATAACCATTAGAAGCATTTTGGAATCCCCAATTGCAGTGTAGCATTGTTTGGTATTCATCATATTCATTAATGATTCCCCAAAATGTATTGCGATAAGTAACTGTACGATGTTTGAGTATGAGTCCGTCAACGACCCATGCATGCCCCGAACCTGCATCTTGTTGATCTGTTCCAAATACAATGACAGGATGCTGTTGTCTCAAACTCTGGACGATGGTTGTACTGTCATAAGAGTAGACTGAAGAAGGATGGTTGAAGCCTACCGTTGATAGAAATGGAGGGACATCACTCATGTATGCTGTCGTAGAATAGAGTCCATAGTTACAGTTTAGTCCCTCACATATCCATTGTACCAAAGTACTTACATCTGAAGCATATTGACCATAATTGCTATCGATTAAGCTAGGTATTGGGCCAGTTATCAAATCCCAGTCATTGATTATATAGTCCATAAATGATCCCGTTGGTCTTCTATAGTAGGTTAATAATTGTGCAACGGCAATAGGTAAACAGCCTGCAGCAAACAAATGACCGGTTGCAGGATCAACCAATTTCGCATTAAAAGGATATCCCTGATTCCATTCTACAGGAACTAGTGGGGAAATGCTATCCAAGGTATACCATGGACTATAATCAATATAATCCCTAATAATGACCACACTATCAGGATGCCAAGGAGCCACAGGAGGCAACCAAGGATCAACAGGATGGGTTGGGTCTATAGGGTCAAAAGGAACTTCTATAGATGAAAGATAGTAATTGGCATACAAATTTAGGATATAGGAATTCGCTTCCTCTGTTTGCTCACAATTCCAGGAAAAATGTCCATTATCACTATATCCTACAATGTCAGGCATCATTCGATCACCGGAAACCAAATAGAAACCATCAGAGTCGTTTACGTTCAATATATAAAGCATGGTGTCTACCACCAACTGTTCTTGAATTACTGAGTCAGAGATTATATCCCCTGAAAGGACATAATCTACAACGATTTCCTCTGGAATAGAAGATCTAGTTGAACATCTAGAACGAAAATCAGAAACAATAGCTATTGCATCTGATGATGAACGCTGTTTTTCTATCTGCCCATTTGGACAACCCACATAATTGCGCTCTTCTTGAAACGAGAGCGTGTTGTCTATATCCGAACAACTGAGCACAACAGCGGCTAAGCTGCATAAAGAAAAACTAAATACAATTGAATAATTCTTTTTCATAATCTATTTATTTATTTGTTTGCTAAAATGATTAAGAGGCAAGGAGGCCGAAGCCTCCAGCCTCAGTGAATGATAGTTTTACAGATAGATGAATCCGTAGTAGTAGTAGTTGGTACCGTCAAGGTAGAGCTGGAGTTCATACTCGCCAGAGAGCCACGAAGGCAGCACTACGGAGGTGGTAGTGGCATCCACATCGACAGAATAGACCACAATGCCACTCTGAACGATGTCAATGGAGTAGTCGGGGTGGGATGACTGAAAATAGATCTCATGCCCCTCTTGCCAAAGTGATGGGGCTTGAGGGGGCATTTTGGGATAAGGGTTATAAGGTTCTGTTGGGTCGACAATACCACTTTCTAGAGGTATAGTACCATAGACCTGTTGAACATTAGCTGTACCGGTTACCAAGGTCAGCAATAGACAAATTGTTAAAACACTTTTCTTCATAGTTCCTTTGATTTTTAAATGATGGCACAAAGGTCTGAAAAAAAACTATTCCAACCAAAGAATTTCCAGGTTTTCTATTCATCAAAATTCATCAAAGTCCTTTATTTGTGAAAGCTAGAAGCTTGAGAAATAACGCATTACAATAAATTATTCATCAAAACTCATCAAACGGCGTCAATAAGCCTCATTAGATTGTATTTCAAGGAAGAAGCACCTTGTCGATTGAACAGCTTCTTGTTGGCGCGACTTTTTGCAGTGGATATGACTGTGCCACTAGACTGGGTTAATCCGGAAATGACACTTTCCTCATGATTGAGAATGAGGAGGATGCAAGTGCGAATCTCCAGTGGAGACAAGCCATGTTCACAAAACGTAGAATATGCGTCGGGCATGCTGTTCCTAAACTGCTTTTCCAGTATTTCCCAATCAGCCTTACTGGGAAGAGGCTGATTTTTTCGGAAACTTGCCATTTTTTCAAATTGAAGAGCAACTTGACTGCTTTTGAACTCCTCATAGTGGTTTCCCTCCCGAAACATCTTGTACCGGCCAATTACTGTCTCCAACTCAGTGATGCGCTGCAATAGTTCCAGGTTTTTATGTTCCTTACGTTCAATAATCTCGTCATATTGCCTTGCTTTGAGAGAGTCCAGTTCTTCTAATATGCTCTGCCGTTCCGCCTTAACATTGGTCAGCTCATTATAAAGCTGGCGATACTTTACCTGCCTTTCTTTCAACTTTCTCCGATAACGACGGAACTGAACAGCTAAGACAAGAGCAGCGGTGAAAAGGAGAACAAACGACAAAATCTGCGTTTCCCGTCTTTTCCTTGCTTCTTGCTCGGCTAATTTGAGGCTGCGGGTATAATCGTAGAGTGACGCGGCCTGATGGATAGCATCAGTCTGCATGCGGTTGTGCAGGGAATCTAAGATTACCTCATTGAGATGTGAGTAGTAGACGACAGAGTCCAAATTCTGCTTGTGCCTGTAGACTGCAATCATTCCCTTGTATGCGTTTGAAACTGCATCTATATTGCCATACTGAATGGCCTTTCGGAAATAGTACTCTGCTGAGTCAATCTGATTGATGCTCAGTTCGTAGTTGCCTTTCACCCAATAGTGTCCCTCTGCCCCTCTGACGATGTTCCCCATGGAATCAAACATTCCAGATTCGCGCTCGTACGTTTCAAGCAACCGTCCTGCCTCTGCAAGCTGACCTCGCTCAGTATAGATATAAATGGCTGTACCGAGATTCCTCACAGCATCCGTATGGTATCCTCTATTCTCCAACTGTTCGTTCAATCTGGCAATAATGCTTAGCACTGTATCCTTTTCACCGAGGAGATAGTATGGCTTGATGAGTAATGCCTGGTATCTGAGCGCCTGTAATGTGTCGCCCTGAACTTGTATGTAATGTATGAATCTTGCAAGTGCCTTCAGCTCATCTTGTGGCAAGTTTTGCTGATGGAAGACCGAAGCCATCTGTGAATAGACTCGGCTTAAGGTATGGTAATTGCAGTCATTTGCTGTAGTGTCAGCACATTCTATTGCTGTATGATATTCTTCTAGTGCTTGTGGTGCCTCACCCATATCCGCATACGTCCGCCCGAGGATATAGTGGGCGCGCATGCGCTCGTTGGGAGTGCCGTGGCGGTCGAAATACTTCACCAGCTGCTCGGCCAGCGAGTCGTTGGTCATCACGGAGTCAGCACGGTTCTGCCGCTCCAGCTCCTCGAGCTGGGCGCGCATCTTGCTGCCGTCGCCCGAACAGGAGGCAAGGACAATAACCAATAAACAATAACCAATAACCGTTATTGCGCGGGGCGTCTTACTTGCTGTGATCATCTGCGTCATCATGTTTCTTCGTCTTTTCGGGTACAAAGATACTGTTTTTCTCGCATTCCTCCAAACATTTCCACAAGATTACGGCAACGGACTGTCAACTGCAACAACACGGCGTTCCGGCACGTGCCAAGTAAATCACTCCCTGTTTTGCCATTTTTTTGCGACTAATGCATTGTATTTGAAAAAAAAATCGTACCTTTGCAACAGAATATCTGAGAACTAACTATTAACTTTATTCCAAGTATGAAAAGAATCAAGAGATGCATCACAATGGTCTTGGCACTGCTGCTGTCGGCACAGCTGTGGGCCGCAAATACGAAAGAGACCGTAGAACAGGTGACAACGGCTGTCACGCTGACTGATGACGTCGACTACATCATCACCTCGTCGACGCCCTTCGCCGACGAAGGCTCTGTGAACATCCAGAACACCGACCATGCCGTGCTGATACTCGCAGGAGTGAAGCCCTCGAAAGCCACCAACCTGCTCGCCAAGTATGTGCTGATAAACGGTCAGAAAGCCGTCAACAACACCAACTGCCAGCTGAAGATGTACAACCGCGGCTCGATCATCCTGCCATACGCCAAGGACCTCAAGCCCCTCACCGTCTACTCCGAACAAAACTTCGAAGGCGAGTCGTGCAGTGACTTCGGGCTGGAGAACACTGGCGGATACATGAACACCCTCACGGACAAGAAGCTCAACAACCGCATACGCTCCTTCCGCCTGAAGCGCGGCCACATGGTGACCTTCTCGCTCAGGGAGGGAGGACGCGGCTACAGCCGATGCTTCATCGCCGCCGACGAGGACCTGGAGGTGCCCTCGCTGCCTGCCATCCTCGACCGCAGCATCTCGAGCTACCGCGTGTTCAAGTGGTACGATGCCGGCAAGCCCCAGCTGGCTGCTGCAGCAGGCGACTACAATGCCTGCGGCGCGCTGAACGTCACCAGCACCTACACCTGGAGCGCAGGCAGCAGCATGCTGCCCGACCAGGAGTGCGTGGCACATCAGATCTACTCCACATGGCCCTCACCATCGTCGCTGGGAAGTGCTACCTACACCTGCCACATGAAGACCAGCAACGAGCCCCGTAACTCGGCCGACGATCATCCCGAGACCCTCGCCGACATTCTCAAAGTATGGGAAAACCTCATGCGTACGGGCATGCGTCTCTGCTCACCCTCGTCGTGGGACGGCAGCGACTACTGGAACGGCACGGGATTCCTGAAGGAGTTCTTCGACTCGATCGACGCCCGCGGATGGCGATGCGACATCATCGACATGCACTGCTACTGGGCAGAGTCGAACTTCGGCAACCTGAAGAACTGGGTGAACGCCGTGCATAGGCCCATCTGGATATCAGAGTGGTGCTGGGGCGCCTCGTGGAACAACAACGGCTCCTTCGCCAGCGGAGTGACCAACACGCAGGTGCGCGATGCCCTCAGACGCATCTGCACCAGCCTCAACGGGATGGACTACGTGGAGCGCTACTTCTACTGGAACAGCGAGCGCGACCCCTCGCGCATCTATAAGAACGGAGCGCTGACGACTGCCGGACAGATGTACGCACAGCTGGACGGCGGACTGGCCTACAACGGAAAGTACGACTACGTGCCTAAGGCTCCCAAGCAGATGGATCCCGACGAGCTCTCGATCGTGTTCGACAAAGAGAGCGCCACTGCCAGTGTTTCCTGGCGTGAGTACAACGGCGAGATGAACGAATACATACACCTGGAGCGCCGCAAGAGCGAGAGCGAACCGTGGGAGGTCGTGATGGACTCCCTGGAATGGTTTGTAGAGATTGACCCCAGCCTGCCCAATCGCATCGGCGTCAGCGCCATCGAAGCCCAGCAGGGATGGGAGTTCCGCGTCAGCGAGAAAGATGCCAACGGCAAGGTGCGCACATCGCGGGCCATGATGGCAGTGAGCAGCGACATGGGTGCCGGCGACAGCGTCGTACTCGACGGACAGACCTGGTACCTGGGCGGCAACATCATCGCGAACGGCGACTTCGAGATGGGACTCAGCGGATGGCTCAACGGCAAGGGTGAGCCGCTCGCACAGCCCTACTTCCAGGCAGTGCCCACGGGAGGCATCAACGAGAGCACTTACCTGCAGTGCTACGGCAGCGGAGCCATCGCCACCGATCAGTCGGTGAGGACGCCCTTCCCGCTGGAGCCCAACGCCAACTACTACTTCTCGGCCTCGGCATGCAACCTGAGCAACATCCTGAGCCAGCTCACACTGAGCGAGGACGGACAGAAGACAAGCTCGATCGTGGCTATGCTCGAGAACACCTCGGCCAACTGGGTGACGAAGTACTACACGTTCAACAGCGGCGACTATCCCTATGCCCTTCTGGCCTTCCGCACACTCGGCTGCAAGGCATCGTTCGACAATATCGTGCTCTGCAAGCTCTTTGCCAGCAAGGAGGAAGCCCTGGCCGACGGTGCCCTCTACGAGCGCAAGCGGGCTGAGGCCTTCATGGCCCTGGACAGCAGCTTCGACACAGCACTCCGGCAGGCACTGGCCACGGTCAATGACGACAAGGGCCAGGACATCAGCTACGTCAGGGACGCCGTCGACGCCGCCATACGCTCACAACGCCTCGCCAAACCGCTGCAGCAGCTCTACCTGAACGCACGCCACCTGGCAAGCTACCAAATGCCCGGTGCCGACGAGTTAGGCACCCTCTGCGACGAGATAGGCAGCGTGCTGGACGTTTGGTCGCCCAGATGGCCCAGCCTGACATGGGTGGAGGACAGCTACAATGCCCTCAGGGCAGCCATCGATGAATACCTGCCCATGACCACGACTGACGGACTCGTGAAATCGCCATTCTTCGAATCCACCACGGGATGGCAGACAAAGGCTGGCACCTACAAGGACGGCGACCAGCGTCTGAATAATTATTGGGGTGACTACTGGGGATTTCCTTTCTGGAATGCCTGGTGGAGCATACCAAAGGAGGGTAACGAGAACCAGACAATGGCCATCCGACAGGAAGTGAGCGGACTGACCCACGGACTCTACGCCCTCGAGTGCCGAGCCACCACCGAGCACTTCTGCATCAGCGACCAGCATGCCTACATCACCAATGGCACCGACTCACTGTGCTCACCCGTCCTCACCAACGACTTCTACGACCTGCCTCTCGTGCACGACACGCTGCGCTGGCAACGGCTGACGACGATGCCCGTCTACGTCGATGACGACGGCTCGCTCACCATCGGCTTCGAAGGCTCCAAGCAGAATGCCAACGACCTGGCCTGGCGCCAGGTAGGCAACACCAGCAGCAAGGGCGACCACCGCGAAGGATGGTGGGGAGCATCCCGCTTCGTGTTGCGTTATCACCCACTCTACCGTGTCGCCACCACGCCCGGCTCCTATGGAGTGACCTGTCTGCCCTACGCCGTGAAGCCCACGTCAGGACTCACCTTCTACCAGATAGCTGCCATCACCAGCGACTACTCGCACCTCTGCCTCAAGGAGATCAGCGAGGCGGAAGCCGGCATGCCCTTCATCTACAAGTCGGACGGGGCTACTGCCACGTTCTTCGAGTATGGTGAGGAAGCCAAGAGAGCCCTCGAAGGCCCCGGCAACCTGCGTGGATTCTTCAAGACCTCAGCTAAGGCTCCGCTGGGCTACTACATGCTGAACGACGGCAAGTGGCAGAAAATTGTGGGCACACGTCCCCAAATGCCAAACTACACCGGCATCATACGTCCCATGACCGACAAGCAGAGTGAGCACATACCTGTGGTCAGCACATGGGCCGGTCCTACCATGCCCATCGAGGGTATCACTGAAGAGGAGATAGCCGCCACCATCAGCGACGTGCCCTACACCAATGCCGACGCCATCATCTACGACATGCAGGGATGCAGAGTGTCCGGCAGTCAGCTGAAGAAAGGTGCATACATCATTAACAACCAAAAACACATCATCCCATGAGACGACTAGCCTTGGCTCTGCCATTCATCATTTTCCAGTTGTCATCCAGCCCGGTAATGGCGCAGGATGTCACCATCCCCTTCGACCTCAGTCAGCAGGGTGTACGTTTCCAGCCCACATGGGGCCTCGACCAGGCTTGGATCAGCGACCAGAACATGCGCAAGGGCATCAACCACATGGGGAAGGAGAACGTAGGCATCGGACGCTCTTGCTTCCGCACCGTGAAAGCGCTCATCAACGACTCTGTGCTCGACAACGACGCCATCAACTACATGCGTCGCCGAGCCAACATCTTCAATCAGGTCAGCGACACCCTGCCCTTGGTGCTCACCGTCGACCAGGAGGCTGGCTCCGACGAGTATTTCGTCAAAAACAAGAACTGCGACGTCAACCACTGGGCTGCCAACATCGTCAGTCATGTACACTGGATGCAGCAGAACTCCAGGCATCCTGTCATCGGCGTCTCTATCTATAATGAGCCCGACTACTGGTCAGTGGAGGAAGGAGCCACCAACGCCAAGCAGATACAGATAGCCAAACTGCTGCGCCAGCAGCCACGCCTCGACAGCGTCGCCATCGTGGGGGCCAACACCCTCAACGACGATCAGGCCCTCAACTGGTACACCAGCGGCAAGGAGTGGTATGAATGGGGCAACACCCATCAGCTGGCCGGCGACTTCGCTCATTTCGCCAACTTCTACCAGCAGCTCGTCAAGGACGGCAAAGTGGGCTATGGCGACGAGATGCACAATGTGGGCGAAGCCATGATAGGACTCGAGTACGGCATGACGGTAGGCATCTGGTGGGGCTTCGACAGCCGGGCCAGAGGTGAGTTTTGCGACATCAGCCGACACGGCGAGCGACTGGCCTACGGCGAGCATCGCGCCAACTGGACAGCCGCCTCTGTATGGCGACATGACGATGGCCGCGTGAAAGCCTTCATAGGCTCCTCTGAGCGACAGGCCGCCACCACCACCTATCAGTTCCTCTCACTCGATCGTGATGTCTACTTCGACGGGCACGGACCTCTCCGTAATTACACGATGGAAATTCCTGGAGGCACAGGCTATCAGAAAGGACAGACCAATGCCGAGCGTGTCATCGATATCACCTGGGGCGACAATGTGGCTCCCTCGGCCATCACGTCCGGACTCTACAAGCTCATCAACAAGAAGACAGGAGGCGCTGTTGCCTATACGGCCAATGGCAGCAACATCGTGCAGCAGAAATATACTGGCACGGCCAAGCAGCAGTGGACCGTCAAGCCCTGCGACCCTCGCACTGGCGGCGACTACAGCTTCTACGACATCGAGGCATCAGACAATGCCAAGATCCACCTCAACGTGAAGAACTACTCCACCTCCACAGCCGACATCATCGCATGGACACAGGACAAGCCCACCAGCAACGAGCAGTGGTATCTGCAATACGCAGGCGACGGCTATTACTACCTGCGCAACCGTGAGAGTGCACTCTACATGTCGTCGGCAGGAACTGCTGTCACCTCTCGCGTACAGCAGACCAACATGCTCAACGAGGCCAACCGCGACCGCATGCTGTGGCGACTGCTGCCCGTCGACGTGGACTACGAGACTGAAGCCCCTGCCCAGCCCACTAGCCTGTTGGCAGAGCCCCAGTCGGCATCCGTACGTCTCACTTGGGAAATGGGGAAGGAAGACGATCTCGACGGATATATCGTGCTGCGCGCTGACCAGGCAACTGGCGAGTGGAACACCATTGCCCGTCATGTCAACCCGCCCTTCATCGACAAAGGCGCACTGCCTGGCCACACATATCTTTATAAGATAAAGGCCATCGACCGTGCACAGAACATCAGCGAAACGTCAGCAGAGGCCACAGTCACTACTCCCACAGAGAAAGCCCTTGTGGCACACTGGATCATGAACGAGACCCTCGACGATGCCACTGACAACCAGATGACTGGCTCACCCGCCGTGACTCCCGTCGTCTATGAAGTCGGACATGCTGAGGGCACGAAGTCGCTGCGTTTCAAGAACAAGCAGTACATCCAACTGCCCACCGACCTCATCAAGGGCGACCAGCTCACCGTCAGCATGTGGATCAGGCCTATGGCCTCAGCAGCATGGCAGCGGCTGTTTGACTTTGGTCACGACAGCAGCCACTACATCTACCTCACCACCAGCACAGGCACCACCTCACGTCTGGCCATGAAGGCAGGCACCAATGAGCAGACCATCGACTTCCAGCGCTTCACCGTAGGCAAATGGCATCATGTCGTCGTCACCCTCGCCCCTGGCACTGCTGCCGTCTACGTCAACGGAAAGGCTGTGGCACAGCGTGAAGAGATTCCGTTCGGCATCTCCGACATCGTGCCCATCATCAACTACTTCGGCAGGAGTCAGGCATCCAGCTCGACCTATTTCCAAGGCAATCTGGAAGACGTCCGCCTGTACAACTACGCGCTCACAGCCGACGAGGTGTCACAACTCTACGACACGGTCAGTGCCATTGAGACGACCCAGCAGGACAGCCCCGCAGCGACCATCCACTCGCTCGACGGCATGCGTCTGCAGCAGCCGCGTCATGGTCTGAACATCATCAATGGAAAGGTGCAACTCAACCGTTAACCCTGAGCAAAGGCAAAGAGAAAGATTATTTGGTGAGGGTTCTGTCATCAAGATACTGATTGAAGCGCTCGCGATAGCTGTCGCCGATAGGCAGATACTCGTCAGGACCCATGATGACACGATTTTTGTTCACCTCCTGCACCTTCTCGAGGTTGACAATATAGGAACGGTGAATACGCATGAAGGTGGGGGGCAGAAAGTCCTCCATCTTCTTCATTGAGAGATAGGTGATGACAGGTCGCGGCTGGCTGTCGAGATGCAGCTTGAGATATTCGCTCATGGCCTCCACATAGCGGATGTCGCTGATGGTGATTCTGACGGTACGGCTATCCGTCTTGACAAAGATGGTATCGGCATTGCGATTGGAAGGCTCAGTGCCAGCAACGGGTGAAGTTTCGCCTCCCTGACTGGCTGCTGAACGCAACTCATATTGTTCTTTGACCTTGAGGGCAGCCCGCTGGAAATCCTGCAGGCCAAAGGGCTTGAGAAGATAGTCGATGGCATTCACGCGATAGCCCTCAACGGCATATTCGGCATAGGCCGTGGTGAAGACGATGAGTGGAGGTGCTATCAGCTGCCGCACAAAGTCCATACCGTTGAGGTCGGGCATGTTGATGTCGCAGAAGATGGCATCGACTACTTCCTCCTCCATGATTTTCTGTGCTTCGAGGGCACTCATGCATTCACCACAAAGCTGAAAGAAAGGCATTTTCCTGATGTAGGCGGCCAGCTGCTGCAATGCCAGTGGCTCGTCGTCGATGGCAAGTACTTTGATCATATCCAATGACTTTGTTTATAATGGAAGAATGACATATCCTTTGACTCTGTTTATAATGGAAGAATGAGTTCGACGCTATAGGTATCCGTCTGATCATCGATGTTCAGCGAGTAGCCGTCGCCATAGATGAGGTCAAGCCGTCGCCGCACGTTCTGCAGCCCTACGCCTCCGTGATGATCTTCACCTGATGGAACCTTGCTGTTTTTGCAAGTGAAGTACAGACCACCGTCATCGATGCCGACAGCAATGTCGATAAACGATTCCTGCCTGTAGCTGACGCCATGCTTGAATGCATTCTCAACAAACGTAATCAGTATCAGCGGAGGAATCAGCTTGTCAGGAATGCGCTCAGGAATGGCCACGCTGACCTTCACGCGATCAGTAAGGCGCATCCGCATCAGCCGGATATAGTCCTGCGTGAAGCCTATCTCCCTACTGAGCGGCACCTGCTGCTTCGCCCCCTCATAAAGCACGAAACGCATGATTTTCGACAGGTCGACGATGGCCTCCTTGGCCCGCTCGGCATCAATGTCGACGAGGGCATGGATGTTGTTGAGCGTGTTCATCAGAAAATGAGGATTAATCTGATAGCGCAGGTATTCCAGCTGCTGTTCCAGGTTCTGCTTCTCGAGCAGTGCCAGTCGTTTGCGGTCACCCCGCTGTTGGAAGTAGAGCTTCACCCCTAGGTTCAGACCGAGCATGAGGAGAAGGATGATGACTGCCACCACATCGTGCTGCCCAAAGACAAATGGCGGATGTACCTGCTTGTCATCGGGGCCATGCATGCCGTCAGGAGCAAACCGTCCGTCAGGCTTAGGCATGCCATCAGGAGCAAACCTGCCGTCAGGCTTAGGCATGTCATCAGGAGCAAACCTGCCATCTGGCTTTGGCATATCGTCTGGCTCGTGCATACCATCGAAGTGCTCCATAAGAGGCCGATGGCCCATCGTGTCATGCCTCATGTCCTTACGAGGCCTGCCTGCGCACTGCACTACGACAAAAGCCGCCACCAGGACAGCGACGAGCGAGAAATAAAGCCAGCGCCGCTGCCGCTGTATGAACAACGGCGCCAGCAGGAAATTATGAATGAGAAACACGACAAAGACAAGAGCAAGCTCCTTCCACACGTGTATCACGTCATGCCACCCAAACACCAGATAGCCGTCCTGGTCGGCACTCACATAGTGACCCACGATAGGAGCCATGAACAGTACGCCCCACAACAGAGCATATACTCCCAGCTCCTGTCTGTCCTGCTTCCACATCTGCATGGCTTTTTGCTTACTTCTTCAGCAGCACTTTTCTGGTTTTGCCTCCCTGGCGCACGATGGCGATGCCCTGAGCACGATCTATACGACGTCCGCTGAGGTCATAGGCCACCGTCGTCTCGCCGTTGTTCAGCTGCAGGTCTTCGATGGATGTCGGCGTGGTGGTAAACGTGCGCTTGCCGCCTCCATAGACGACAGAGCCGTCGACCTTTACGTGCTTGCCGCCATAGTCATACACAGCAACAGTGAGTGTGCCGTCTTCCATATAGAAGTTGCCCGTGTCCTCTTCCTCATGCAGGGGTTTCTGACCTGTGCTGGCAGTGCCGCTGAGCTCCACCTGAATGCCATCGTCCTCCACGCCGCTGATGTTGATGACGCCGCTCTCCATGAGGAAGTACTCCTTGCAGTGAATGCCGTCCTTCACAGCCTTCGTGACGTTGATGGTGCAGTTCTTCACCTCCATATATTCCTTGCTGTAGATGGCGTGCTTGCTGTTGCCAACGACGTTCAGCGTTCCCCTTCCCTTGAACTCAGTGTGGCCCTTGGAATGGAAGCATCCGTTGTAGTCTTCATTCACGCCATCAGTCAGGGTATTGGTAGTCTCTTTCTTCACGCTGACGTCGATGCGCTTGCCGTTCTGAATGTTGACGGCAGGGCCTTTGGGATTGGTCAGTGTCACGCCAGCCAGGGTCACAGTGCATTTGTAGCCTCCCTCGAGATAGAACTCGCCGTCGCTCGACGATCCTGAGAGGATATACTCTATTTCGCCGATGCTGTTGCCTGTGAACGATGCCGCCTGCACAATCTTGACATGCGAAGAGGTGCCACTGCTGACGGTGACGTAACTGCTGATGTTGCTCGCCACAGTGACCTTGGCACTATTCCCACTGTAGGTAATCTCGACGGTGTTGTTGTCGATGGCCCACATACTGTTGATACCTGCCACGAGGGCAATGATTGAAAGTAAAGTCTTCTTCATTACGAATGGTTCTCTTTGAGTTTTTGTTGTTAGGAGAGTGCAGGAGTAACGCTACTCCCACACTCCTTGTTTCTTTTTTGATATTGTCCTACCAGCCATGTCTTCCTCCTCCACCAGGTTGCATACCAGCTCCCATGCCGCTGCTGAGCGAAGCCGATGCCGTCACGTTTTGCGACGTCGACCCCATACTGAGCTTGTAGCTGCCGGCGCTGGCCATGCCTGTGGCTGTGAGCATGATGGTACCGTTATTGTAACTATAGGGCGGCATGTTGAAGGTGACCAGGGTAGAACTACCGTCGCTGACCGTTACAGCTGCGTTGGCCAATACTGATCCGCTGGTGCTCACCACGCCCTGAGTCGTACTGCCCAGACTGGCGTCGATGCGTCCTCCGATGCCGAATACGTTTCCACCAGTGATATACAGTCTGCACTGTTCGCCCACGTCGATGCCCGACTCTGCGCCACTGGCACCAAAGGCCACGATATTGCCGCCCTTGAGATACATATTACCGTTGGCATCCATACCGTCGTTGCCTGTGCTCACTGCCACAATGTCGCCACCGCTGATGGTCATGTTGCCAGCCGAGTTGACTGCATTGTCATAGGCCGACACCTGCACATTGCCGCCACTGACGTTCAGTGTGCCCTTGCTCTCGATGCCTTCGCCGTTGGCACCCTTCGTGCGAACCATGAGCAGGCCGCCGTTCACGTCGAGTGCTCCATGCACGTTCTTCGTGCCGATCTTGATGCCCTTAGGCGAAGCGGTGTCGTTGTTGCTGGTGTACTTCGACCCTTCAGTAATGACATATAGCGAACCGCCGTTCACATACGCCTCATAGTCGGCCTTCAGACCCTTGCCGCCATTGCCTGTCGACTTCAGGTATACCTCTCCGCCATTCTGCGTATAGGTAGAGTCGCACTTGATGGCTGCTGCGCCCTTCACCTCCTGGTCGTCGCTGTCCCATGTGCCGCTGCCAGTAGTGATGACCGTGGTGCGGCCTCCGTTGACGATGATGTTGCTCTCGCAATTGATGCCCTTGGCTGCAGCTGCCGTCACCTCGACATTGATAATGCCTCCGTTGACATAGACGCCGTCATTGGCTTTGATGCCATGATTGGCAGTCGACTTCACACAGACATTGATGCCTGAACGGAGCACGATGTAGTCGGCCACATGTATGCCATTGTTGTAGTTGCCATAGACCTCCAGCTGTCCCTCGCCGCTCATGAGCAGCTTGCCCTTGCAGTAGAGGGCACCCTTCTGGTCGCTGGCCTTCGACGAGCTGCCGTCGGCCAGCACGTTGGCCGTTCCATTGGCCAGCTGCAGGAAAGCACGTTTCTTGCTCAGCAGGTTCAGGGCTGTAGAGTCAGGGTTGGTGATGTCCGTCCCCTTGAGCTCTATCTCGTACTTCTTCTCACCCATGACGGTAAGCGATCCGTTGGTAGTCGTTCCTGTCACAACATAGTGAATACCTGCCGTCGAACCGTGATCAGCCACCACGTGTGCACCATTGGCCGTGATGGTCACTCCGCTCACCTCGTCGAACGTGGCCTTGTTGCCATCGAAACTGATGTTCACCTGCGTAGCAAAAGTATTGTTAGCCAGGTCGTCCTCTTCGTCAGGGAAGTACTCGCCGACTGTGGTCTGGGGCTCGGCACTGCTTCTGTCGATGGCAACCGTGAAGGTGGTCAGGTCGCCGGAGCTGGCTGTTGCCCCTCCACTCTCGCCTCCTACGGCAGTACTGCCTTCTTCGATGTTTCCGTACCAGTCATCCATCCAACTCTCGTCTTCCTGACTGCAGCCCTGCAGTCCCACTATCAATGCGAGTAGCATCATTGTCTTCATTACCTTTTTCATAATCATGCTCGTTGTTAGTTGATTTTGATGGTGCAAAGGTAATGATAGACAAAAGACGGGGCAAATCATTTCAGTGAATGCCCCGTTATGTTCAGCAAATCATTATTCGCCCAGCAGACCGCCGACAGCCTTCTTGGCTGCTTCAGCAGCATTGTCCACTGCGTCATTGGCAGCTTTCTTGGCGCCCTCAACAGCCTGGCCGGCTGCATCCTTGGCACCCTCTACGGCATTGCCTACAGCTTCCTTGGCAGCGTCAACAGCATTGCCGGCAGCGTCGACAGCACCTTCTACAGCGCCTTCCACTGCATCGTTGGCAGCACCAGCGGCATCATTCAGCTGATCGCCGGCGATACCCACCAAGCCCAGCAACTGGTCGACGGGCTGCTCACTGACGCTCTTGATGAGCTCCTGGGCACGCTCAGCCATATCGCTGTTGGCTATCTTGCCCACCACTTCCGAGATCTTGGCAGCATTGTCCTTGAGGAACTGCTGAGCCGTCTGCAGATACTCCTGGGCCTTCTGGGGATTGTCCTTGATGAAGCTCAGGGCTTTCTCCTGGATGTTTCCCACCAGTGCAAAGAGTCCCTCGCCGTCGCCGTTCTTCAGCAGGTTGCCAAGGGCAGTAGGCAGGTCCTTCACCTCACTGGGAGCCTCAGCCTGAGGATCACCCGTTCCTGGAGTCTCGGTCTTTCCAAGACATGATGCCAGCGTCATTGTGGCCACTGCCATCAGAGCAAAAAATAATTTCTTCATACGATAAATGTTATTAAATTAAGTAATAAAATGATTCTTTCGGCGGCAAAATTAAGAAATAAAGTTGACATGAGCAAAAAAAATGGCACAATCATTTGGTCATCATGAAAATATTTGTTATTTTTGCCCTTCGTAACGACTGCTTGCCAGTCAAAATGCCACTATAGAACGACACATCAGCAACTATGGACGTAGAACGCATCAACCAGCTCATCAACGAGCGCCCCAACCTGAGTACTGCCCTCGGCATGGAGTTCATCTCCACTGCGGAGGACGACACCTGCATGGCACGCATGAAGGTAGACGAACGCAATCGGCAGCCTTTCGGATTCCTCAGCGGAGGGGCATCGCTGGCTCTGGCCGAGAACGTGGCGGGCGTGGGCTCGTCGGCTCTCTGCCCAGGGTGTGCCTGCGTGGGAATAGAGGTCAGCGGCAGCCATGTGAAAGCTGTGGTCGAGGGCGACGTCGTCACGGCCTATGCGCGCCTGCTTCATCAGGGATCGACACTTCATGTGTGGAATGTTGACATCAAGGACACGGCAGGCGACCTGATCTCTAATGTGCGTGTCACCAACTATATCGTACGCCAGAAATGAACAGCTTCGCCATCTTCCGACTGCCGCACGAGCGGCAAGGCACTCTCATGCTGCAAACCACAGGCGAGCCGCTGCAGCTCCGCCACCCTGACGAGCTGCGCCACAAGCAGGGATTCGTCATGGCTCCTTTCATGGCCACGAGCCTTCCCCTGCTCCTCATCCAGCCCGACACCGTCGCGACCTTTTCCTCGGCCGAGGAGCTGCTGCGGCTGATGGATGGCATAAGCCCCCTCCAACCTCCCCCCGAAGGGGGAGGCCACAGCGCCGGAGTTTTGTGCGAGGGAAGCCTCCCCCTTCAGGGGGAGGTTGGAGGGAGCCGGGCCTCGTATGCTGCCGACTTCGCCCGTTTCCATCACGAGCTGCAGGCAGGAACCTACCAGAAGCTGGTGCTCTCACGATGTGCCGAAGAACCCAACACGGGCGATGCCACTCCTGTTGAGCTCTTCATCCGCGCCTGCAGGCTCTATCCCCGACTGTTCATCGCACTCGTCTCCACGCCTCAGGCAGGCACCTGGCTCACTGCCACACCTGAGATTCTGCTCGAAGGCGACCATCAGCTGTGGCGCACCATTGCCCTCGCAGGAACGATGCAGCTCAGCGGCGACGACCTCAACGGCGAGGGCGAGCAGATCCACTGGAGCGTGAAGAACATCCAGGAGCAGCGCTATGTTGCCTCCTACGTCGCCGACTGCCTCAAGCGCCTCGGCATCGATTATCTCGAGACAGGACCCCAGACCGTCCGTGCCGCCCAGCTGGTGCATCTGCGCAGCGACTTCACCTTCGCCCTCGATCAGCACGTCCAGCTGTGCGACCTGCTCGCAGCCCTCCATCCCACGCCTGCCGTCTGCGGACTGCCCAAGGACGAGGCCCTGCGTTTCATCATCGGCCAGGAGCATAGTCCCCGCCGCTACTACAGCGGATACATGGGTCCGCTCTCCCCGTCTTCCACCCATCTCTACGTTTCCCTCCGCTGCATGCAGATCGAGCCCAGCCGCTACCTGCTCTATGCCGGCGGCGGAATCCTGAAGGACAGCCGCGAGCCCGAAGAATGGCAAGAGACAGAGTCAAAGCTCCTGACCATGCGCTCGCTCCTGACCCCCTAGCATCGAAATCGCGAAATATCGAAATCCCGAAATCCCGAAAAAATCAAACCCCTCCCCCGTGTACAGCAACAAAGACTCCGTCAACATACTCACCGCCCTCCTCGTGGCCCATGGCATCCGTCATGCCGTGGTATGCCCAGGCTCGCGCAATGCTCCCATCGTGCACAACTTCAACGAATGCCCTGACATCGAGTGCCACCCCGTCACCGACGAACGCTCGGCAGCATTCTTCGCACTGGGCATCGCCCAGGCCACCGACCAGCCCGTGGCCGTCTGCGTCACCTCAGGCACGGCGCTGCTCAACGTGGCTCCTGCCGTAGCCGAGGCTCACTACCAGCATCAGGCCCTCGTCGTCATCTCGGCCGACCGTCCAGCCCAATGGATAGGCCAGCTCGACGGACAGACCTTGCAGCAGCCGGGAGCACTGCAGCCGTGGGTGGAGAAAAGCGTCGACCTGCCCGAGGACAATCCCTACTATGCCAACCGCCTGGTCAATGAGGCACTCATCGAGGCCACGGCCGACCATCACCCTTGCGTACACATCAACGTGCCGCTGTCCGAGCCCCTGTTCCAGTTCGACGTGCAGGAGCTGCCTCAGCAGCGTGTCATTCGCCGCTACACGCCCACTGCCGACTACAGCTGCCTGCCACAGGCGCTGCTCGACGATTTCCTGCAGGCGCAGCGCCCGCTCATCGTCTTCGGACAGCTCAGCCCCCACCGTTTCCACTACGAGGGCGTCGACCATCTCTTCAGCCATGTCATCGTCCTCCATGAGGCACTGGCGCCCTTCACCTCAGTCAGCCATTTCGAGCATTTCCTGGGCACCGATGCCCAGCCGCCACACCCCGACTTCATCCTCCATGTGGGCGATGCCATCGTCAGCAAACGACTGAAAGCCTATCTCCGCCAGGCTCACCAAGCCCGGACATGGCGCATCAACGTCACAGGACAGGTGGAGGACACCTTCCTCAACCTGCGTGGCATCGTCAAGGGCGATGCCGAACGGCTGCTGCAGTCGCTCGACAATAAGCTTGCAGCCTATCGCACCACCCACCACGACGAATCACGGGCTCGCTACCGCCGTCAATGGCTCAGTGCACTCTCGAGGCACTCTGTCGATGCTCCTGACACGCCCTCGACGCCTTCCGGCAAGCCCTTCTCCGAGGCTTCCGTCGTAGCAGCATTCGAACAGGCGCTGGCCACCTATGCCCTGCCCTATCATGTGCATTACGCCAACAGCACCCCTATCCGCCTGGCCAACGACTATGCCCACGGCCATCCTGTCTGGTGCAACCGTGGTGTCAACGGCATCGACGGCAGCCTCAGCACGGCAGCAGGCTTCGCTGCAGCGCTCAGTAAAGATAGTCCAGCATCAAAAGAAACAGTTTTTTGCGTTATTGGTGACCTCAGCTTCTTCTACGATCAGAACGCACTCTGGAACCAACAACTCACGGGCAACCTGCGCATCCTGCTGCTCAACAACGGCGGAGGAGCCATCTTCCAGCAGCTCAAGGGACTCGAACAGAGCCCTGCCTGCCCTCGTCTCGTCGCTGCCACCCATCACGCCACCGCCGAGGGCATCTGCCATCAGAACGACATCTACTATCAGCTGGTCACCCGGCCCGCCGATCTTCCCTCGGCCCTCGACCTCCTCCTCCATGCCGACCTCTCCCGTCCCATGGTCCTAGAGGCCCTCTTCCAGCCATAGATATCTTTCATCTCTCATCTTTCATCTCTCATTTTTCTTGTTTTTCATCACGCCAAGCTCCACCTTGTACTTCCCTACCACGTCAGCGGTCTCGATGTTCGAGGGGCCTGGCTCTTTCACCTTGACAGGAGTGTCCACATTTATCCATTTGAAGACGGCAGTGGGGACCTTACGGTTCGACATGCCACCATACACCTTGTCTTTGGTGAACGGGATTCCGGCGCCCTGAATGTCCTTCACCAGGTTGTCGTAGAACTGATCAGCTTCGCTTTTCGTGTCGAAGAAGAAGCCATACCAGGTCCTGTCGTCATACCAGGCATAGTAACAAAAGCCAATCCGCACACCGCGATAAGTGAAAGGCTTCGCCGGCATGGAGGCCAGGCGACATATTCATCGATTCGCAGGTGCCGAAAGCATCAGTCACCTCCTGCCAGGCAATTTCCCTGGTGGGCATATAGGCATTGATGCACGTGAAGGGGAAATAGAGCAGGTCTTCGATGGAGCGTTCCCTGTCGCCTATCGGAGTGGGGGTCAATGGTTTTTCCTGAGTGCCCACACGATGTTGGGCGACGGATGTTGCTGGCGACAACAGCAGTAGGAGCGCCATCTATGCAGCGCAGAAAGTTGTTCTTTTCATCATATCAATGTTCAGTTTAAGTAAGTTACGATTCATATTTCGGTTGCAAAGTTACCTGAAAGTACCTTCGTGCTATTGCTCACGGAAACGGATGGATTGCGTCTGCCAGTCCATCTCCTCGATGATGGCAAGCGACTCCAGGCGATAGCCCTCCTCACGCAGCAGGCGACCGCCCTTCTGCTGGCCTTTCTCCACGGCGATGCCGATGCCTGCCACCTCGCCACCAGCCTGACGTACCAAGTCTATGAGGGAATGGACAGCCTGACCGTCGGCCAGGAAATCGTCGACTATCAGCACGCGGTCCGTAGGGTGCAGATAGGGCCGCGACACAAAGACGCTATTCATCTTCTTATGAGTGAACGAAAAGGCTTTCGACACATACTTGTCGTCGGTACTGTTGGCCGTCTCGCTCTTTTTTGCAAACACCACGGGTACGTCGTAGAGGTTTCCCAACATCGTGGCGATGGCGATGCCGCTCGACTCAATGGTCAGCACCCGGTTCATGGCCACCTTGCCCACCAGCGCTCCCATGCCGGCCTCACGAAAGAGCTGCATCAGCAGGCGGGTGCCCGCGGTATGAGTGGTGGCAAACACACAGGCCCGCATGGTACCGAAGTGCCACAGGTCGCGCACAAAACGACGATACATCCGCTCGGCATAGCCCGTGTCGGCAAACTTCATTTCCTCAGGGAAGGTGTATTGCTTGAGCCATGGCATCAGTTCCAAATCCATCGCGATGCCTTGGTTACGATACTGAGGAGCATGCACATGAAGGTCGTTCATGGCCGGAATCAGCAGACGGTCGCCGAAATCCGTGACTTCCGCGCCCTCACCATCTAGCGATGCCAGATCTGCAGCCACCCCTGTCACACGTCCGTCGGCACCTACGGCTATATAACCGTTCTCCAATACCTCAAAACGGTTTTGCTCCTTCGTATATAGAATATGAGCCTTATATACCTTCTTCATCATCAGCACTAATGACCTATGGCCAATCAGCTTTAAGCACGCGGATCAAGAGTTCCTGTGATTATAACCTATTGACAGCAGTGTTATAAAAGCCATTGGCCCGATGGGTGGCAACTTCTGCCAATGTATTTTCAGCACTCTCTATACGATAGCGTACAATACTTATTCTCTGTTCCTGAGTCAATGGTGAGTTCTTCTTCTCCAACTGGCTGCGCAACCGCAATACTATTGAGTTCCTTGGAATATGGGAGCGGCTAATGAATCCGAATTTTAATTGTGCCGAATTCGACATAATTAAATCTCAGGCCAGACTGAACTGACAGAGTGACCATAGAGTACCAGAGTACCAGAGTACCATTTGCGATTTTCAAAATGGCAGTATGATAGTAACAATTTATAAGTATATATTATTATATTATATATTATTATATATAATAATATATAATATAAGAAACTCTGGTACTCTGATACTCTGGTACTCTTTCGACTGGCGCTCTGGAACTCTGTCGATGGCGCTATGTGTACCATGCTGACAGGGAAATAAGACGGAAATAAGAAAGTTACAAGTCGCTGTGATATAGCTCGTTAGGCGGTTTTCGGAGAGGATTTTCGGAGGATTTTTGGCCAAAAATTTGGGTGGCATTATTATTTTTTGTACCTTTGCACTAGCATTAACAGCTAGTGTGAGAACAGGCTGCACCTCAGCATAGAGCAAGCTCTCTGCTTTCGGTTTGCACTGTCCTTGCCGTTGCTTAGTGAAGCAACGGCGATTGCACACCTGCATTGAAAGGATGCTCTACAGGCAGTCATATTGTTCGCCCATGCGCATGAAGACGGTACCGCATGCGCACTACGACGGTAGGCGAAGCACATAGCGACTATCCCTGACGGTGGTGACAAGGAGCCGCAGCCGACAAGGCGCCCGTCGCTAACGCTCGTACTTGAAGCTGGAGCCGCCTACGAACTCACGCATGATGCTGGTGGGAGGGATCTCCTTGTCGCTGACGGGGAGGAAGAAATGGATGAACTTCAACAGGCGATGGGCCTCGCTGTACTCCGGACAGTTCTTGGGCACGCTGGAGAGTATGATCTCGGCATGGGTGCGGAGGACGGCAAACTCGATGTTGAGGGCTGAGTTGAACATGACGTCGGCGGTCTCCTGGAAGGGGAAGATCCACTGGTCCTCTGCCTCGCAGACGTTCTTCCACTGGCTGATGGTCTCGCGGGCTGTGAAGGCTCCCTTGTTGTAGTCGCGTATGATGCGCCGCAGGAGCCGGTTGTCGCGTGGCGGTATCCAGTTGTGGTCGTCGAGTGAGATGCTGGTGAGGGCCGAGATGTAGATCTTGTATTTGACGTCGTCGCTGATGCTCTTGGTGAGGAGTGGGTTGAGGGCGTGGATGCCTTCGATGATGAGCACGGTGTCGCCTGCGAGCTTGAGCTTCTTGCCGTTGTACTCGCGCTTGCCTGTGGTGAAGTTGTACTCGGGCACCTCTACGCGCTCGCCCTGCATGAGGCGTGTGAGATGCTCCTCCATGAGGCGATAGTCGACGGCCTCGATATTGTCGAAGTCATAGTCGCCGTTGGGCAGCTTGGGGGTGTCGACACGGTTGACAAAATAGTCGTCGGTGGAGAAGGACACGGGCCGCAGGCCGCAGGCGAGGAGCTGGACGCTGAGTCGCTTGCAGAAGGTGGTCTTGCCTGAGGATGAGGGGCCGGTGATGAGGACGAGGAGGGTTGAGAATGGAGATTTGAGGTTTGAGGTTTGAGGTTTGAGATTTGAGGTTTGGATTTCTTCTTTCCGGCGGGCTATCTCTTCGGCTATCTGGACGATCTTCTTCTCCTGGAGGGCCTCAGAGACCTGTATGAGCTCGGAGGCATAGCCGCGCATGATGGCCTTGTTGACATCGCCGGCATTGGAGAGGCGCATGATGATGTCCCAGCGGGTTTTCTCAGCAAACATGCCGAAGGTCTTGGGCTGGTCGACCTTCTCGGCGAGGCGGTCGGGACGGTTCCAGTCGGGCACGCGCAGCAGCAGTCCGTCGGCATAGCGCTCGAGTCCCCACACCTGAAGGTAGCCTGCCGAGGGGACGAGGGGTCCGTAGTAGTAGTCGACGGTGTCGCCGAGGGTGTAGTAGTCGGAGTAGATCTGTCCGCTGGTCTCGAGGAGCTTGACCTTGTCCTGGAAGCCCCGTTCTGAGAAGACGCGTATGGCCTCCTCTGTGGTGGCCTCAGTGCGGCGGAAGGGCATGTCGAGGTCGACGATCTCCTGCATGCGCTGTCGCAGCCGCTCGACATCGTCGTCGGTGAGCAGCTCGCCTGTGCGCCGCTTGAAGTTGCAGTAGAAGCCCCGGCAGAGTGAGTGCTCGATGAAGAGCTTGGAGCTGGGGAAGAGGTCCTGCGTGGCCTTGTAGAGGAGGAAGCATAGCGAGCGCACGTAGACGCGGTGGCCGCTGCCCTCGCTGGCATCGAGGAACTCTACGTCGCGATTCTGGAAGAGTCGGAACTTGAGTCCCTGTGAGGTGTTGTTGACTTTTGCCGAGACGACGGGATAGGTCATCTTCAGGTCGTCGGCAAACTCCTGATAGACGTCGAGCAGCGAACTTCCCTCTGGAAAGCTCTTGGTGACGTTGTTGTTCTTGCAGCGGATATGTAACATAGTTGATGGGGTGTTATTGATAGATGACGAAATCGCTGAGCTTGACCCATGACGGACGGTCGGTGTAGGTGGTCTGATAGGCTCCGATGCTCACCGTCTTTTCCTTGAGCTGGATGGGCGAGCCGGGCATGTTCTCCCAGGTCTTGCCGTCGCGGCTGGTGCGTGCGAAGAGTTGGTCGCCACGTCGCTCGAACTGCATGATGGGATCGAAGTCGTAGCTCTTGTAGTTGGGGAACTGAGGCCGTCCGTAGGGACTGAGGTGGGTGAGCATGTTGCCGCAGTTGTAGAGTGGGAATGCTCCCAGCTGGTAGTAGTTGTCGTGCTTGTCGTCGATGATGATGCCGCCCTCGTTGTAGCTGGTCACACGGCGCTGCTGCAGGCCCTCCATGTCGCTGATGCGGATCATGGCCACGAAGTCGCCCTCCACCTCTTTATAGATATAGGCTCCGTTCTCGAGCGGGTCATCGTTGAAGTCGGCGGTCTTGGCCGAGAGGGTGAACTCGGCTCGCTTCTCGAAGACGGGCTTCATCGCAGGCGAGAGCTCGAACTTGCTGTCGGGGGCGATCTCCTCAAAGTCGTCGTCGCCCAGGGAGGGCAGGCTGGCCTGGCGCTGGGCATCGTAGAGGGCTGTCACCTCGCCGGCAGTCATGGAGCGCGACTCGATGGTGATCCTGCTGATATAGCCCATGAAAGCGTTGGCTCCTGAGGCGGAGGCTCCCACAGTGATGTGCTGCTGTGGGCGGATCATGAGGAAATTGTTCTGCTCGTGCACCAGCCGGCCATTGCAGTAGGCGCGCTCCATCCATCCGTCGAAGCTGACGACCCACAGCTGCCAGCTGCCCTCGCCCTCCTTGATGGCGGAGGGTGCGCCGTAGCTCTCGAACGAGCCGTTGTGGCTGACGAGTCCTGCCCCAGGATCTGTGCCCAGACGGAATTCGGTGGTGGCAAGGTCGGCCCCTGAAGTAGAGAGCGAGGCGACGGTGCTGACGGGTCCCACCTTGGTGCTGAGCACCCAGGCGGTGATGGTGTAGGGAGCATTGTAGCAGTAGTCCTCAGGCAGGGGGATGTCGCTGTCGAGGTGCTGCGTGCCGTTGAAGAAGAGTGCCCAGCGTCCGTCCTTGACACGGGCACGGATGGGCTTGCTGGCCTTGAACTGCATGGTGGAGGTAGTGATGTTCTCGACGTCGAAGGGCTGGCTGCGGCCCTGTGCCAGCGTGGCCACATCGAGCACGATGGGAGCAGCGCTGCGCTGGCTGGCCTCCACATCCTTCTGATGCATGCCAGGGTATTGATTGGTGGATGGTGGAAGGTGGATGGTGGATGGTTGAGGGTTGAGGGGCAGACGAGGGGCGCGCTGCCATACCTTCACGTTCCAGATGGCGGGCATGTGGCCGTTCTTCTGGGTGTCGGCAATGGTGATGCGCAGGTAGCGGGCCTTGGCCTTGCCAGTGTCGCGCATGGGTGAGCCCTGCATGGTGTTGGACGTGCGGTCGGCATAGAGGGCCCACTGGCGCCCGTCGACTGAGGTCTCGATCTTGTACTGATAGAAGAAGGTGGCATACTCGAACTGCGTCCACACCTCGTTGAAGCGCTGCACCTTGCCTAGGTCTATCTGCAGCCATTCGTCGTGACGGGTGCCTCCGTCCCAGTTGGCGCGGCTGGCCTTCCAAAGGGTGGCATTGTTGTCGTCGACGGCATAGTCGGGCTTGAACCACTCGTCGTAGTAGCTCGAGGCGGTGGCCTTGGCTCCCAGTGCGAGGTTGGCCTGCTTGCCGCTGAGCACGCGCAGAGCCCTGGTGGGCTCAGCATCGTGGGTGGGCACTACGGGCAGGATGTTGCCCTGAGCGTCGAACTGCAGCTCGTCGATGCACACCTGGCGGTTGAAGCCATGCACTGACCTGGGCAAGTTGTGACGATGATAGACGATGAAATAGCGGCCGTCGCGCTCGAGCACGGAGTGATGGCCAGGGCCGTGGACGGTCAGGTCCTCGTTGGTGGTGAGCAGCTCGCCCTTATACTCGAAGGGTCCCATGGGTCCTGTGGTGCTCACGGCATACTGCACACGATAGGTATCGGTATGGCAGGAGCCTGAGGAGTAGGTGAAGTAATAGACGCCGTTACGCTTGAAGACGAAGGGCGCCTCGAAGATGTCCTTCAGCTGGGTGTTGGGGATGAGCCGTTTCTCGCTGAAGAACTGGTCGGCAGGGATGGGGAAGGGATGATCCTCGCGCCATCGGCGGGCGTCGCCCCTGTTCTGCCGTCCCTCGCCATTGTCAGTGCCCAGGAACGATGGGGCAGGCGATGCCAGCTTTGCCACGCCACAGCCGAAGCCGTCGTAGATGCCCCAGGTGGTGAAGTAGAGATACTGCGACCCGTCGTCGTCGGTGAAGAGCTGCGGATCGAGGGTGATAGCATTGTGGACATAGCGGTCGGGCACCATCGCTGCATTGTCCCTGCCCAGGATGTTGCGCCAAGGACCTACGGGCGACTGGCTCTCGCCGATGCTGATGACGCAGGGCTCGCAATAGTAGTAGCGGAAGGTGCCGTCGGGCTGCTGCACGACATCGGGCGCCCACACCACCTCCGTCGTGGGCCAGTTCATGACCATGTTCTGCCAGTTGACGAAGTCGTAGCTGGCCCACACCTGTGCCGGTCCGTAGCCGTTGCCTGTGCCGTCAGTGGTGGCATAGATATAATAGATGTCGCCAAAACGGCGGATGGTGGGGTCGGCAAAATAGCCTGGCAGGATGGGGTTGATGTTGCCAGGGGCGTTCCACGGCTGTCCCTTGACGGGCGATGGTGTGTACTCCCTGCGCTGTCGCTGTGCCGTCGTTGTCAGCGATGTCAGCAGGATGATGGTCAGTAGTATCGTTTTTCGCATAGTCAGTAGTAAGTTTTTGGGAATCATTACTTCGCCGTCAGCTCCTTCTCCAGCGTTTCCAGGCTCTTGCCCTTGGTCTCAGGACAACGGTGCCAGAGGAAGATGAAGGCACAGATGCAGATGCCGCTGTAGATCCAGAACGTGCCACTGCTGCCCAGGGCTGCATTCATGGAGGGGAAAGAGAAGGTGAGCGTGCAGCATCCCACCCATAGGGCAAAGGTGCAGGTGGCCATGGCGATGCCTCGGATGCGATGGGGGAAGATCTCGGCCAGCAGCGTCCAGGTGACAGGGCCGAGGGTCATGGCATAGACAGAGATGGCCGTCACTACCAGCGCCACCATCAGCATGCCCGTCATACCCAGGAAGTAGCAGGTGCCCAGGGTGAGATAGATGAGCCCCAAGCCGCCTGCTCCGATGAGCATGAGCGTTCGCCGTCCCCATTTCTCGATGGTGTAGAGGGCGACGATAGTGAACACCACATTGGCGATGCCCGTGATGACAATGTTGATGAACATGCCGTCGACGTCGAAGCCTGCTCCCACGAAGATCTCCTGTGCATAGTTGAAGATGACGTTGGTGCCGCACCACTGCTGGAACACGGCGATGAAGAGACCCAGTAGCAGCACCCTGCGCAGGGAGCGGTCGGAGATGAGCGTGGAGAAGCGCTGAGCACCTCCGCCGGCTGTGGCCATCGCAGTGTTGCCGGCTGTCTTTGCCGCTGCCCGCTCTGCCTTCATCCTCAGGTAGACAGGGCTCTCAGGGATGAAGAAGCTCAGCACGAGGAACAGGGCGGCAGGCAGCGTCTCGGCCCAGAACATCCAGCGCCAGCCCCATTCGATGTTCCATGCCTGGCTCTCGGCCACTGAGGTGTCGCGTGCCAGCAGCATATTGGCCACCTGGGCAGCCAGGATGCCCAGCACGATGGTCATCTGATTGAGGCTCACCAGCCGTCCGCGGATGGCCGCAGGGCTTACCTCTGCGATATACATCGGCGAGAGGGCTGACGCCACGCCGATGCCCATGCCTCCTACGAAGCGGGCGATGTTGAACAAAGTGAAGTCATTGAACAGGCCCGTGCCGATGGCCGACACAGTGAACAGCACGGCGGCAGTCATCAGCAGCGGCTTGCGGCCGTATCTGTCGGCAGCCGCTCCAGCCACCATCGCTCCCACGAGGCATCCCACCAGCGCCGTGGTCATGGCAATGCCCTGCAGCAGGGGCGAGTCGCCAATGCCGAAGTAGAGCTCGTAGAAGGGCTTGGCACCCCCTATCACCACCCAGTCGTAGCCGAAGAGCAGGCCGCCCATCGCTGCGACGAGGCAGATGAAATACATAAACCCTTTGTTCATTTCTTGCATATTCATTTCTTCTTAGTGTTAATTCAGCGCAAAAGGCACGAAAATTTTCCGGTTTTCAGTTTTTTGTCGTATCTTTGCACCATCAAATCCTAATTAATAAACTTACGACTATGAGACTACTTCTTGCGGCCCTGCTGACGGCCCTTTCCCTGAATGTCAGCACACAGATCACTCCGCCAAAGAATGCTCCTGAACTGGAGTTCGCCCTGCAGCTGAAAGTGACGCTAGGCGAGGCATTCGGCATCGACAACACCCAGCACGGACGGCGCACCGTCATCCCCATCACGGGGGGCACCTTCGAAGGGCCGCTGCTCAAGGGCACCATCATCAACGGAGGTGCCGACTATCAGCTGGCTAACGCCCAGGGACGCACTGAGCTGGAGGCCATCTACTGCATCAAGACCGACGACGGCGTCTATATCCATGTGCGCAACCGTGGGATCATTGCCAATGCAACCGATGCCGACGGAAAGCCCTCTTTCTACTTCCGTGCCGCCCCTCAGTTTGAGGCTCCTGCTGACAGCAAATACGGCTGGCTGAACAATTCGCTCTTCGTCTGCGCCCCCGATTTCTCGCCAGGCTTCCAGGGCATCGTGCTCAACGTGTGGCGAGTGAAATGAGCCAGCAGCTGATTTGCTTGCAAAGTTACAAAAAGATTTCGGAACAGCATAGAGTGGAGCGCACAAAAGTGTTAATCTTTCTTAACAATCATTGTGGCGCTTTTAACTTCATCTGTTTCATGCCGTCAAATGAGCAATAGAATATTATCAACCTAATGTATTCATATCTTATGAAAAAAGTCATTCTTTCATTGTTGGCGCTCTCAAGTCTGACAGCGTCAGCTCAGTTTGGTGCTCCCAGACAGAACCCCACCGTTCCTTCAGTGACGGCAAACGTGGTCGAAGACTTCAAGCCTGCAACGACCAATCAGGACAACAAGCAGTACCCCATGGTGAACTCGCAGCGCATGGTGCGTGCTCAGATCTCTGCCCCAAAGGCCACGTTCGTGGGTCTTGACATCGCCGGCAAGATCTATGAGATGACCAAGGACGAGAACGGTGTATGGACAGGAACTTCAGAGCCTCAGGACGAGGGCTTCCACTACTATCAGTTGAATATCGACGGTGCCTCCGTGCCCGATCCAGGCAGCAAGTACTACTATGGTGCCAGCCGCTGGGGCAGCGGCATCGACATCCCAGCCAAGGACGAGGAGTTCTACACTGTGAAGAACGTGCCTCAGGGCTCGATCAACGAGGTGTACTACTGGTCGACAGTGCAGGAGAAGATGCGCCACGGCTACGTCTACCTGCCCAACGAGTACTACCAGAATCCCACCAAGAAGTACCCCGTGCTCTATCTGCAGCATGGAATGGGTGAGAACGAGACTGGCTGGAGTGCCCAGGGAAAGACCGGCATCATCATGGACAACCTCATCGCAGCTGGCAAGGCTGTGCCGTTCATCATCTTCATGGACAATGGTCTCGACACCCGTCGTCCTGGTGATCCTGCTCCTGGTCAGGGCGGCTTTGGAGGCTTTGGCGGTGGCCAGCGTCCGCAGGGTCAGCCAGGTCAGCGTCCGCAGGGCATGGGCCAGGGCGGCCAGCGTCCGCAGGGCCAGGGTGGCCAGCAGGGCGGCCAGCGTCGTGGCGGTTTTGGCGGCTTCGGATTCAATGCCTTCCAGGATATTCTGCTGAAGGACATCATTCCGATGGTCGAGAAGAACTATCGCGTCATTGCCGATCCACAGCATCGCGCCATGGCAGGCCTCTCGATGGGTGGCATGCAGACCCACACCATCACACTGGCCAACCCCACCACATTCGCTTATGTGGGCATGTTCAGCGGCGGCTCGTTCAATGTTGACGAGGTGAACGAGACTCCCGACTTCAAGAAGACCAACAAGGTGCTCTTCATGAGTGCCGGCGGCCGTGAGACGGGTATGGCCGAGGGCGACCGCAGCGTGGTGAAGGCAGCCGAGAGTC
Organism: uncultured Prevotellaceae bacterium; assembly: GCA_900318685.1. Taxonomy (GTDB): domain Bacteria; phylum Bacteroidota; class Bacteroidia; order Bacteroidales; family Bacteroidaceae; genus Prevotella. Next base: position 30,227 of record ONLL01000045.1, read on the forward strand.
TGAAGGGCATTGGCATCAACGCCCACAGCTACATCTCGCCTGAGACTGCTCACGAGTGGCAGACCTGGCGTCGCAGCCTCTATCAGTTTGCTCAGCTGCTGTTCAAGTAAGCGTTATTCCCCATCACAGCGAAGAGGGTATGTCAATGTTCTTGGCACACCCTCTTCCTGATTCATCAAGTTTCTGAAAAGAGAAGAACTAAAGAGATGAGAGACCAGCAAAGGATTGTGTTTTTAGACTGGCTGCGTGTCATAGCCTGTCTGATGGTAATGGGCGTTCACAGCGTAGAGCCTTTTTATCTGGGCGATGGAGGAACGCTCATCACGTGCGAGGCCAACGGCTTTTGGTCGACGATCATCGACTCTGCCCTTCGAGCCTCCGTGCCGTTGTTCATCATGACTTCCAGCTACCTGCTCTTCCCTGTCGCGCAGCCCACCAGCACCTTCCTCCGACACAGGCTCACACGCGTGGGATGGCCGCTCGTGGTGTGGGTGCTGCTCTATGCTATCATCCCTCTCTGGGGTAGCGACATGAGTCAGCATGACATCGCAGGCAACCTGAAGCACAGCGCACTCAACTTCCCTGATCCAGCAGGACACCTGTGGTTCATGTATATGCTGATAGGCGTCTACATCGCCATGCCCATCTTCTCGCCGTGGGTGGACAAGCTGTCGAAGAAAGGCGAACAGACGTTCCTCGCCCTGTGGCTTTTCACCACGACGGTTCCCTTCTGGCGAGAGCTGGCCATGCAGGTATTCGACCAGCCCAGAGTGTGGGGCGAGGCTTTCTGGAATGAGTTTGGACTGCTTTACTATGTGAGCGGCTTCATCGGCTATGTCGTGCTGGGGCATTATTTTAAGAAATATGTGCCTGCCATGAGTTGGCGACGGACTCTTTCTGTCGCCCTGCCGCTGTGGCTGGTGGGCTATGCCATCACGGCAGGCTGGTTCTGGGCCGTGATGCCCAAGTCGTTCCCCATCCACGAGCCCATCGAGCTGGCCGTCTATATGGAGACAAGCTGGGACTTCTGCACCCTGGGCGTGGCACTCACCACGATGGCCTACTTCCTCATAGCACGCAAGATGACTGCCGACGGATGGGTGTACCGTCACCTCATCGCACCATTGTCGCGCCTGAGCTTCGGCATGTACCTGATGCATATCTTCGTGCTGTGCTTCATGTTTGACGTCGTCAGTCAGTGGTTTGCCGGAGTCGATGAATGGACGGCCACGCCACTCGTCATCCTGCTGACGGCCCTGTTCACCTTCGGCCTTAGTGCCATCCTGACGAAGATCTTGTCGCTGATTCCTGGGAGTAGGTATTTTGTGGGGGTATGACCGACCCACCCCCTACCACAAACCCACCCCCTGCCCCTCCCGAGGGGAGGGGAGTTTGGTTTCTATATTCACGAAAAGAGGATGTGCCTGTTTTGACACACCCTCTTGTTATTTATTCCCTTGGGGAGAAATTAGGCTTATAGCTTAGCAAGCTCAATAACCTTGTCGACGGCTGCGCTGAGTCCTTCAGCATTCTTGCCGCCAGCCTGAGCGAAGTGGGGCTGTCCGCCTCCACCACCCTGGATGAGCTTGGCTGCCTCGCGCACGATCTGACCAGCATTCAGTCCGTGGTCGCTCACCATGTCGTCGCTCAGCATGATGGTGAGCTGCGGCTTGTCCTGAGCCCGGGTGCCAAGGACGCAGAGCAAAGAGCCGTCGACAGCTGCACGGATCTTGAAGGCAAGATCCTTGGCGGCAGCAGGCTCCATAGGCATGACGGCCGTGATGACCTTCACACCATTTACCTCGCGGGCTTTCTCGACGAGCTGCTTGGCATAGCGCTCCACTGCCTGGGCCTGGAACGACTCTATCTCCTTCTTCATGGCATCGTGCTCCTCGATATGCTTGCGGATGACAGCCTGCAGGTCCTTCGCATTGTTGAAGAAGGCCTTGACAGCTTTCATCGTGTCCTCAATGCTGTAGAGCAGCTCCTCGCATTCCTTGCCCGTCTTGGCCTCGATGCGGCGGATGCCGGCAGCCACGCTGCTTTCGCTGATGATCTTGAAGAATCCGATGCGACCTGTGCTCGTGGTATGAATACCACCACAGAGCTCACACGAAGGACCAAAGCGCATGACGCGCACCTTGTCGCCGTACTTCTCGCCGAAGAGGGCGATGGCACCCAGCTTCTTGGCCTCGTCCATAGGCATGTCGCGATGCTCGTCGCGAGGGAGGTCCTGACGGATCATATCGTTCACCATGCGCTCCACATCGCGCAGCTGCTCGTCGCTCACCTTCTCGAAGTGTGAGAAGTCGAAGCGCAGCGTGTTAGGACTGACAAACGAGCCCTTCTGCTCTACGTGGTCGCCCAGCACTTGCTTCAGGGCATAGTCGAGCAGGTGCGTAGCCGTGTGGTTGGCAGCCGAGGCATCGCGCTTGTCGATGTCGACGCAGGCCATGAACTCGGCCGAAGCGTCCTGAGGCAGCTTCTTCACGATGTGCACCGTCTGGTTGTTCTCGCGCTTCGAGTCGATCACGTCGATGGTCTCATTCTCAGACACGAGCACGCCCTGGTCGCCTACCTGGCCACCCATCTCGCCATAGAACGGCGTATAGTCGAGCACGAGCTCGTAGAACTCGTTCTTCTTCTGCGTCACCTTCCTGTAGCGCAGGATGTGGCAGGTGTATTCCGTATAGTCGTAGCCCACGAACTGCTGCTCGCCAGCTGCCAGCTCCACCCAGTCGCTGTTCTCCACCTGGGCGGCATTGCGGGCGCGCTCCTTCTGCTTCTGCATCTCGACATTGAACTGCTCCTCGTTCACCGTGAAGCCGTTCTCGCGACAGATGAGCTCCGTCAGGTCGAGAGGGAAGCCATAGGTGTCAAACAGGCGGAAAGCCTGCTCGCCGCTCAGCTCACTCTTGCCTTCAGCCTTCAGCTGTTCCATTGCCTTGTCGAGCAGCGAGATGCCCTTGTCCAGCGTGCGCAGGAAGGCATCTTCCTCCTCCTTCATCACACGTCCGATCAGTGTCTGCTGGGCCTTCAGCTCAGGGAAGGCGTCGCCCATCTCCTCGACGAGCGTGGGCAGCAGCTTATAGAGGAAGGCCTCTTTCTGTCCGAGGAACGTGTAGGCATAGCGTACGGCCCGACGCAGGATGCGACGGATGACGTAACCGGCCTTCGCGTTCGAAGGCAGCTGACCGTCGGCAATCGAGAAAGCCACAGCCCTCAGGTGGTCGGCGCAGACGCGCATGGCGACGTTTATTTCGTTTTGCTGCTTCTTTTCTATAGAATCTATAGTTTCTATAGCGCCTGTAGCCTGCTCCTCTTCGAAGGTGGTGTACTTCAGGCCAGTGATCTGCTGCTCGGCCTTGATGATGGGCTGGAACACGTCAGTATCGTAGTTCGAGTGCTTGCCCTGCATCATGCGCACCAGGCGCTCGAAGCCCATGCCCGTGTCGATGACGTTCATAGAGAGCTTCTCCAGCGTGCCGTCGGCCTTGCGGTTGAACTGCATGAACACCAGGTTCCATATCTCGATCACCTGCGGATCGTCCTTGTTCACCAGCTCACGGCCAGTCTTGCCGCTGGCAGCACGCTGTTCAGGAGTGCGCGAGTCGACGTGTATCTCAGAGCAGGGACCACAGGGACCCGTGTCGCCCATCTCCCAGAAGTTGTCGTGCTTGTTGCCGTTGATGATGTGATCCTCAGGCACGTGCTTGGCCCAGTACTTGGCGGCCTCGTCGTCGCGAGGGATATTCTCCTCAGGCGAGCCCTCGAACACGGTGACGTACAGGTCCTCAGGGTTCAGCTTCAGCACATCCACCAGGTACTCCCAGGCCATGTCGATGGCGCCCTCCTTGAAGTAGTCGCCAAACGACCAGTTGCCCAGCATCTCGAACATGGTGTGGTGGTACGTGTCGTGGCCCACCTCCTCCAGGTCGTTGTGCTTGCCGCTCACGCGCAGGCACTTCTGGGTGTCGGCACGGCGGCGAGGCTCTGGGTCGCGCGTACCTAATATAATGTCCTTCCACTGGTTCATGCCGGCGTTGGTGAACATCAGCGTCGGATCGTCCTTGATAACCATCGGAGCCGAGGGGACGATGGCGTGTCCTTTCGACTCAAAATACTGTTTGAAGGAGTCGCGGATTTCTTTTGCAGTCATCATGTGAGTTTGCGATTTGACTATTTTCGATTTCTTTTAGTCGCTACGCTTTGTAAAAGCGCTAAAGCGAGTTCTATTCTCAATTTGGGGTGCAAAGTTACGAAAATAATCCATGCCGACCAACACTTCTTAAGATTATTTACAATAATTTGAAAAAATGCGCTTCTTTTGACGTTCTTTCCTTTTTTTTTTCGTACTTTTGTACCCTCAAACAGAAACTGAAAGTGATGAGAGATGCTTTATATGCACTGGCGACCGTCATGCTGCTGACAGGTTGCTTCAAGGACGAGCCTCTGAATGCCGAGTGCGACATCCTCGAGGCGATGGTCGCCGTAGACCATCCAGGGCAGGTGTTCTTCCACGAGAGCGACACCCTGGTGCACGTCAACTCCGATGTGAGCACGATCCAGTTTGTCGTGCGACGTTCGGCCGACCTCACTCGGCTGGCGCCTCGCTTTGTGCTCACTGAGGGGGCTACCATCAGCCCTGCCAGCGGATCGGCCCACGACTTCAGCCAAGGGCCTGTGAGCTATGTCGTCACGTCGCAGGACGGGCAGTGGAATCGTCGCTATGACGTGGCCTTCCAGCCTGTCAGCGTCACTGTGACCGACACCGTCAGGTATGACTTCGAGCACTATCGCCTCGACGACAACTATCAGAAGTTCTACGTCTGGTACGAGCAGGATGCCGACGGCACCCAGCAGTCGCTGTGGGCATCGGGCAACGGAGGCTTCTTCATTGCCAACCAGAGCAAGACGGCCGAGGACTATCCCACCGTGCCTGCTGAGGGAGGAGTCGACGGAGGGCTCTGCGTCCGGCTGATGACGCTCGACACTGGCCCCCTGGGGCGCAGCACAGGCCGTCCCATAGCTGCCGGCAACCTCTTCCTGGGCACATTCAACACGTCGATTGCCCTGCGCGATGCCCTGCATGCCACAGAGATGGGCATACCCTTCACCCAGCAGCCCAGCAAGCTGACGGGCTACTATCGCTACCAGCCTGGTGCCGAGTTCAAGAACAAGCAGCAGGTGACCATACCCAACCGTACGGACAGCGCCGACGTCTATGCCGTGCTCTATCGCAATCACGACGAGCAGGGGCAGCCCGTGGTGCTCTATGGCGACAATGTGCTCACCAGCCCGCTCATCGTCAGCCGTGCCCGCATGGACTATGTGAAGCCTGTCGACGAGTGGACCCCCTTCGAGATTCCCTTCCAGCAGGTGGCCGCCATCGACGAGGAGCTGCTGCAAGGGCGCGGCTATAGCCTCGCCCTCGTGTTTGCTGCCAGCATCCATGGCGATACTTTCGAGGGAGCCATCGGCTCGACACTCTATATTGACAAGGTAAGAATCATCTGCACACATGACGAATAGCATGAGACATACCATACTGCTGATGCTGACGGCGCTGATTGTGGCGTCAGCCTCGCATGCCGCCACCCCAGGCGACAACCTCGAGGTGGAGGGCAGGCTGGGCTACAGTCTGGGAGCAGCCGCCCCGATGGGCATCCCTGCCTCCATCCGCAAGCTGAACAGCTTCGAGCTGACGCCCAACATCCTCGTGGGCATCGATGTGCGCCTGCCCCTGCGCTCGTGCTGGGGCATACAGAGCGGGCTCCATCTGGAGAACAAGGGAATGAACGTGGCCATCACCACCAAGGGCTATCACATGGCAATGGTGAAGGGCGGCGAAGAGCTGGAAGGCGTCTATACCGGACGTGTCGAGCAGCAGACCAAGGCCTGGATGCTCACCCTGCCGCTCATGGCCAGCTGCGACCTCGCCTCTCAGTGGCGCCTGCGGGCAGGTCCCTATGCGTCGTTCCTGCTGTCGAGGGAGTTCAGCGGCAATGTCGCCGACGGCTATCTGCGCAAGGACAATCCCACAGGACAGAAGATCGAGATGGGACATGCCATGGACGAGCGAGCCACCTATGACTTCAGCGACCAGATGCGCCGCTGGCAGGCAGGAGTGGCCGTGGGCGTCGACTGGCTGCTGACATCGCGCCTAGCCCTCAGTGCCGACCTCTCATGGGGACTTACGGGCCTCATGCACAGCTCGTTCAAGACGGTCGAGCAGACGCTCTATCCCATCTACGGCACCCTCTCGCTGGCATATCGAATCAAATGAACAACTAACAAAATAATACAACGATGAAAAGACTTTTTACACTTTTGATGGTAGCTGCAGCCACACTGGCTGCCAGCGCAACCGACTACACCGACCGCCTCCTGGTGCTGGTCAATGGTGAAGGCAGTGAACAGCAGGCCACGATCAGCGTCACTGAGCACGACGGTCTCTACGACCTCAAACTGAAGAACTTCATGCTGATGAACGGCACTGAGCCCATGCCCGTGGGCAATGTGGAGCTGACCGGCATCCAGCCCGAGAAGGCTGGCGATGCCATCTTCCTGCGCGCCAATCAGAACATCGTCGTCACTGCAGGCGATGCCGAGGGCGTGCTCTTCTGGATGGGCCCCACGCTGGGCGAGCTGCCCGTAGAGGTGGTCGCCGTGCTTGAGAACGGCACCCTGCGCGCACTCATCAATCTCGACCTCATGTCACTGTTGCAGCAGATGGTCGAGGTGCGCTTCGGCGAGGCCCTCGTGACTGGTCGCGGCTATCACATCCCCAATGGCGGATTCGAGGACTGGCACGTAGTCACAGACGACTATAAGGAGCCCAACGGCTGGCACTCGTTCGAGAGCGCCACAGGAGCGCTGGCTCCACTGGCCGGACACCACCTCAGCCGCTGGTCCACAGGCGGCATCGGAGGATCCACCTGCGCACGTATCTACGCCAGCAGCATCTTTGGCATCGTGGCCAACGGCACCATGACCACTGGCCGCATGAATGCCGGCTCGATGTCGGCTGCCGACCCTGCCAACAACGCCTATCTCGACATGAGCCTCACGGATGTCGACGCCAATGGCGATCCCTTCTACATCCCCCTCAACTCCCGTCCCGACTCGCTCGTCCTCTGGGTGCAGTTCCATCAGGGCACGGCCAGCGCCGAGCATCCCTATGCCTCAGTCAGTGCAGTCATCACCGATGGCACCTACTATCAGGATCCTGAGGACAAGGAGTACACCAACGTCGTGGCCAAGGCCAAGAACAACACCATCGCCGTCACGGGTGAGGAGTGGCAGCGCCTGTCACTGCCCTTCGAGTATGTCTCTGCCAGCGTGCAGCCACGCGCCATCCTCATCACCATCTCCACCAATGCCGATCCTGGGCAGGGCAGCGCCTACGACGAGGTGCTCGTCGACGACATCTCGCTCGTCTACAACAGCCGTCTCAGCTCGCTCGACGTCAAGGGCTTCCAGCCCGACGTGTTCCAGTATGTCACTGAAAGCGCCGTCAGCATCGACAACCTCGCTGCCCAGGCCGACGGACAGGGAGCCTATGTGCTGAAGAGCCAGGTCGACGACAGCAACTATGCCGTCACGGTCTACTCCGGCGACCTGCTCTCGAAGAGCGTCTACACCATCCAGGTGAGCGTCCCCAACGGCATCAGCGACCTCCAGCGCTCCTCGTCGGCAGCTGGCAGCTATCAGCTCGACGGCCGCCCAGTGAGCTCGCTTCGTCCTGGTCAGGCCTACATCATGCGCCAGGCTGACGGCACCATCGTCAAGAAGCTGCACACGCGCTAACGTCAAGATCTAGAACGACTTCTTATGTTACAGACCCCACCCCTGCCCATCCCCTTGAAGGGAGGGGCAGGGGTGGGGTCTGTATTATTACTATCCATGCTTGCTTCCGTTTAACGAACAGTGTGCTTCAAATCAAAATTGTGTGAAAATTATTTTTACAATATGCATTGCCATCACCATGGCAGCTATAAATGCTCATGCCCAGAGCGTCGACCAGACGCAGGGTGTGGGCGGACTGGTGCTCGACAGCCTCTACTCCGTCAACAACAAAGACCAGCGCACCACAAAGTTCGTGTACGAGTACAACCAAGCGCGGCTGCCCCAGATAAAATGGGAGTGCTCCTACATCGGCCAGGGCGGCATTCACCTGGATGAGCCGTATATCGCAGGCTACGACAAATACTACTATGACGAGCACGACCGTCAGCAGAAGGAGGAGGCCTACCAGGAGAGCAACGGGACGTTCGTCGCCACCTACATCGGCGTCACCACTGACATCCGTCAGATGCAGTCCGTCATGTCCGGCGCCGGCAGATACTACGACATGAACGGCCGCCCACTCAATGCCAAGCCCACTCACGAGGGCATCTATCTCCACAACGGCAAGAAGCTGCTCGTCAAGTAGCCCGTCGCGGGCGGAACGCCGCTTCATCGTGGACGGGCGTTTGCTTCGTTGCGAACGGACGATCGCTTTGTCATGGGGGACTGGCACCGGCTCGTGGCCTTTGAGCGTCGGTACTTCGTCACTTGACACCGTTCACAGCGTTTTGCTTTTTGCATTCCTCCTGGCGCTGATTTAGCAGTTGGCTTTGGTGCGGTTTAGAATGACCGCAACAAAGTTACGAAATTTTTCTGACATATGCAATAGTTTCCCCCAATTACTTTTCATATTAGAGCATTTTTTTCAGACCCCAGATCAACACCTATTGAGGCATTGAGGCATTTCGAAAATTCATTTTTCAGGTTTCGCGGCATCTACGCTCTATATTATTTTATATATTATATATATTATTATAATAATATATCAATTGTCCCCGTTATCATTATTTAATTCAAGTTTTGCAAGCTCATGCACGTGCCACCTTGTGCGGCAGCAGCTCCCCTCCCCTTCTTGCGTCCCTCCGGTAGCAAGCGAGCAGAGCTCGAGCGGAAGGGAGGGGAGTGCCTTGCGGGATGCCTGCAAAAGGTATATCATGAGCTTGCGAAATTTGAATCATTTAACATATTTTATAGGGGCAGACAGAACAAGTTAACGATTTTTTTTGTATCTTTGCAAAGTGTAAGAATAATGCGAACCCTTAGATAGTAATAACTAAAATCTTTGAGATATGAAACAGAGACTCCTCCTTTTAATACTCACCTTGCTCACAGGCATGGGAGCCTGGGCCGTAGACTATAATGTCATGATTGGCGGCGTGCAGATTACCTCAGCCAACTACACCGCCATCAACGTTGCCAATGGTTTTGGCGCAGTAAAGAGCGGCACGGTGACGTTCGACCCCACGACTAACACGCTGACGCTCACGAATGCGGTGATAGAGTATTCTGGCTACGCCGTCTGGTTTAACGTTTCCGGCCGCATCGTCTACAACGGCACCAATACGATAACCTCGACTGGCAGTTCGGCCATCTATCAGAATTTCGAGCAGCTTGTCATTCAAGGCAGCGGCACACTCACTGCTAGTGGTGCTGGCGATGGCAACTGCGGAATCCTCATCCATAAAAACATAAACTCCACAACTGACCCTAAGCTTATCATCAATGGCGGAGGAACGGTGATTGCCACAGGTGCGTATGGCATAACTGGTCAGGAAGGCAACACGGAGCAACTCGTCGTCAATGGTGCCACCGTGCGAGCTACCGGCTCTGAGTCTGGCTCCATCTGCGACCTGAAGTCCATCACCCTGAACGACTGCTCCATTACTTCGCCCAGCGGCGCTACCTACAGCGGCGGAGCAGTGAAGGTAGGCAGTACAACGGTTACAAGCGAAGTAGTCATTCAGCCTAATTCTGTCACAGGCGTCGCCATCAACGAGAACACTTTCCCTGATGCCAACTTCCGCAGCTACGTCAGTAGTAGTGACAGAGACACGAACCGAGACGGCTACCTGAGCGTCAGCGAGATTGCGGCAGTAACGAGCATTAATGTTTATAACAAAAATATCGCCAGCCTGGAGGGCATAGAGTATTTCACGGCAATGACCATACTCGATTGCCGTAAAAACCAGCTGACATCGCTCGATCTGTCGAAGAACACCGCCCTGGTAAATCTGGATTGTGGGAACAACCAGCTGGCTACGCTCGACGTATCGCAGAACCCGGCCTTGAGCACGCTATACTGTAACAACAACCAGTTGACATCGCTCGACGTATCGCATAATCCCTCGCTGAAGAATTTTTCATGCTTCATGAACCGAATCTCGCTTGACAACATGGATGCGCTTGTCGAGAGCATGCCCATGACAACGGAGGGAAGCACTTTCTATGTTTATAAGTTTGATGCCAATGAGCAGAATGAGTGTCTGGTTCCTCAGGCAAGGATTGCCAAGGCCAAGGGCTGGACAGTGAAAGCATATCAAGGCTACAATGATGAAGCATACGACGGCGCACCTATCCCCATCAGCGCACCTTACTTCCCTGACGCCGATTTCTGCACATACCTCAGCAGCAACTTCGACACTGACGACGACGGCGGGCTCTCTGAGACAGAGCTGACGGCGGTCAACAGAATCCAATTCAGCTACCACAGCAACACGACGACGCTGAAGGGCATCGAGTACTTCACGGCACTGCAGTACCTGGACTGCAAATACAACAACCTGGCTTCGCTCGACCTGACGAAGAACCTGGCACTAAAGGATGTGGCATGCTCCTATAATGAGCAGATGAACGTGCTCCAGCTGCCCAATACCACCACACTGATAGATGTCGCCTGTGCATATTGCAGTCTCTTGTCGCTCGACGTGACGATGTGCAAGGGCCTGGGAACCCTCAGGTGTGATCACAATTCATTGTCAACCCTCTATGCTAATAATGTCACGACACTGAATGAGCTCCAGTGCCAGAACAACAGCCTCACAACACTTGGCATCACGGGATGCACAAGTCTGTGGAAGGTCTGGGTCAATAATAATCGCTTGACCGCTCTGAGCCTTTCAGGATGCACAAACTTGCGGGAGCTCCGCATCTACAGCAACCAGATCAAGCAGCAGGCCATGAACAACATCATCACTGCGCTGCCAGAAAAGGTCAGCCCAGCAACTGGTAGTATTACCCTGTTCTATACTGCTGGCAGTGAGGGCAATGAATACTCCGACGACAACATTGAGCAGGCCAAGGTGAAGCGCTGGTATTCCTATAGCACCGACGGCACTGAGCAGCAGGAGATTGTACCTTGGTATGTGGAGATTGAGGATCGCTACTACGCCAACTTCCCCAGCCAGTATTTCCGTAACTACGTGAAGCAGTTCGACACCGACAACAATGGCGTGCTGAGCCGGCAGGAGGTGGAAGCCGTGACGGCCATCGACCTCTCCAACAACAACGTCGCCAGCTTGAAGGGCATAGAATTCTTCACGAACCTGGAGACCCTGAACTGCAGTAACTGCGGCTTGTCGCCGACTATACAGCCCGACTTCTCGAAGAACCTGAAGCTGACGTCGCTCAATTGCAGCAACAACACGAGGCTGATGCCCCCCGACCTCTCGAAGAACACGAAGCTCACCACGCTCAACTGCACCAACTGCGGACTGAACGACGAGGCCATCCACGCACTCATAGCCTCGCTGCCCGCCGCCCTTGCCTCGTCCGACGCCCGCTTCACCCTCTGCAATACGGCCTCGGATGCGACGGAAAGCAACTCCTTCCACATCACCGCCGCCGACCTGAACGCCCTGACCAACGACAAGCAGTGGAAGCTCTACAGCGTCAACGGCAACTCGGCGACGCAGCTGATGGAAGACGTGCTCACCATCGATGCCGCCTTCTTCCCCGACGGCACGTTCCGTGACTACGTGAGGAACACTATCGACCAGAACACCGACCGCCTGCTCACACTCACCGAGGCCCAGAGAATCCAGAGCATCAACCTTGCGAACAAGGGCATCACTGACTTCACGGGCATCGCCCATTTCCCCAGCCTGAAGTATTTCGACTGCTACGGCAACACCGGGCTCACCATCCTCGACGTGTCGAAGAACGCGGCCCTCACAAGGCTACGATGCCAGAACTGCAGCCTGCAGATACTCGACATCGCAGGCACCAGCCTCACCGAACTGCGCTGCGACGGCAACCAGCTGGACAATGACGCCACCAGCATGCTCTTCAGCAAACTGCCCGACCGCACCGGCGACGCTCAGAAAGCCAAGCTCACCTACACCAACGGCAACGACGGAAACTATAAGCCCACGCAGGCGCAGCTCCTCGCGGCCGACGAACGCAACTGGCAGGTGGTAGGCACCGACGGCACGCCGCTCACCATCCTCAGCTCTGTCGAAATTAACACCATGAACTTCCCCGACGAGCTCTTCCGCCAGTACGTCAGCAACAACATCGATACCGACGGCGACGGCTGGCTCAGCCCCGTGGAGATGGAGAATGTGAAGTCGATTACCTTCGAAGGATGGAACGATGAAATTGTCAACGACCTGAAGGGCATCGAGTTCTTTACCAGTCTGACGCACCTGTGGTGTACCTGGCAATCCTTCACGGAGCTTGACCTGTCGAAGAACACCATGCTCGAGGAACTCTTCTTGCAGGAAAACGCACTGACCACGCTGAAGCTATCCGCAGCACAGAGCCTGAGAGTTTTCAATGTAGACTGGTGCGGCCTCAGCGAGCTCGACCTCTCCGGCTATTCCAAGCTGGAGGAGCTCACCTGCGGGGCCAATAAGCTGCAAACGCTCAAACTCGACGGCTGCACGGCACTCGCCACACTCACCTGCAACGGTAATCACCTGTCGGAGCTCAACCTCAGCGACTGCGCGGCACTGAAAAAACTGGAATGTCAGAGCAACTCACTGACATCGCTCGACCTCTCGCACTGCCCGCTGCTGAAAGAGGTTAACTGCTACCGCAACCGTATCGACGACAACGCTACGGCGATGATGCAGAACCTGCCGACCGTTGAGCATGGCGTGCTCTATTTCTGTGAAGACGGCACTTCAGAGTTCCATGATGATCAAAATCACTGTAAGACAGCAGATATCGACATCGCCCGCTCGAAGGGATGGAACGTGATGCGGGCAGACTACTACAACCAGTGGGTCAACAGCCTGAGCCTGTATCCCGGTGGCGATGTCGCCATCGACGCGGCCCACTTCCCCGATGACGTCTTCCGACAGTATGTCAAGAGCACCTTCGACACCGACAACGACGACATCCTCGACAACAACGAAGCCTATCAGGACATTGACATCGACGTCAGCAACATGGGCATTGCCGACCTCACGGGTCTGGGCTACTTCCATAGTCTCAAGACGCTCAAGTGCAACGACAACCAGCTCACGCAGCTCGACCTCTCTTTCTTCTCCTATTTTCTCAAGAAGGTGGAGTGCTACCACAACCAGCTGTCGCAAGAGGCCATGGACGCCACGCTGAAGGGACTGCTCAAAACAGGCACCAAAGATGAACACGCCATGTTCGTTGCCTACGACAATGCCAGCAGCAGCGAGCACAACGCACGGCCCTCAGACGAGGCCGTGAACGACGCCAACAAGATGCTGTGGGACGTATGGGCCTACAACGGCAACAGCTACACCGCCGTCAGCCCGACCGCCCTCGACATCAACGCCGCCAACTTCCCCGACCAGGCTTTCCGCACGTACATCAGCGAGAAAATCGACAAGGACAATGACGGCAAGCTCTCCTGCGACGAGCGGACAGCGGTGAGATACATCAACGTCAACAATAAGGGCATCACCGACCTGACGGGCATCGCCTGCTTCGAGAACCTCATCTGGCTCTATTGTGAACTTAACCTGCTGAACACGCTCGACCTCACCGCAAATACCAAGCTGCAAGAGCTGCGCTGCTCGGCAAGCCAGCTCACCTCGCTGCAGATAGCCAGCGAATCGCCGCTGCAGATCCTCTCCTGTGCTTCTAACCTGCTGACCGAGCTCAACGTCAGTGATTTCACTGGCCTCACCGAACTGGATTGCTCCAGAAACCTGCTGACCAGACTCGACGTAAGCCAGAACACCCTGTTAAAGCGGCTCGAATGCGATTACAATAGTCTGGATCTGCTCATTGTAAGAAACAACACTGACTTGGAAACGCTCTCGTGTGACCATAACGAAATCAGTGAGCTCACCTTGTCGCAGTGCACGAAGTTGGAACACCTCTATTGTGCCGACAACCTGCTGCCGACGCTCGACCTGTCGAACAACCTGAAGCTGAAGACCGTGTGGTGCTACGGCAACCAGCTGCAGACGCTCGACGTGACGAACAACCGGATGCTCAGCCGCCTCTTCTGCTACAGCAACCAAATCAGCGGCACTGACATGCAGGCCCTCGTCAAGAGTCTGCCCACTACCGATGACGGTGTCTTCACCGCCATCAACGAAGACCCCGATGCCAACGAGCAGAACACCCTCAGCGAAGCCCAGCAAGCCATTGCCACCGGCAAGGGATGGCGCGTGATGAGCACCATGGGCGACTATGCCGGCGGAACAGACATCAACGAGACCAACTTCCCCGACGAGATCTTCCGCAACTACGTCAGCGCTCAATTCGACACCGACGGCAACGGCAAGCTCAGCGAGAGCGAGCGCGACGAAGTGACCAACATCGCGGTCAGCGACCTGGGCATCACCGACCTCACCGGCATCGGATTCTTCACGGAACTGCAGGAACTGTACTGTCAGAACAACATTTTCAACCCGGATGCCGAGGGCCTCAACCGCATCACAACCCTCGACCTCAGTGCCAACATCAAGCTGAAGCGCCTGGCCTGCGGACAGAACTATACGCTGACAAGCCTCAACCTCTCCAACTGTACCAACCTGGAGAACCTGCATTGCAGCTACAACGCCCTGACCGAGCTCGACCTCTCGAAGTGCACGAAGCTGTGGAGAGTGGTCTGTACGGACAACCAGCTGGCCACGCTCGATGTGTCGATGCTGCCACTGCTGAAGGAGTTTAACTGTTATGGCAATCAACTGACCACGCTTGATGTATCGCACAACAGCAGCCTGGAATCATTTAACTGTGGCTTCAACGGGCTCACCACGCTGACCCTGCCTGCAAGTGCACCGCAGCTGAAGTCAGTATCGGTTGGTGCGAACAAGCTGACTTCTATTGACGTGTCAGCGCTGTCTGCACTGGAACTTTTGAACTGCTGGGACAACCCGCTGACCGAGCTTGACGTCACCCACAACACGGCATTGAAGTCTCTCCACATCGGAAAAGACAATCTTACCAACATCGACCTGACGAAGAACACGGCGCTGGAAACATTGAATTGTAACAATAGCAACATCACCTCGGTCGACATCTCGAAGAACAAGGAGCTGAGGTACATGGATTGGAACAACTCAAAGCTGACGACGCTCGACGCGCGCAACAACACCAAGCTGAAGACATTGTATTGCTACAGCAACGAGCTGACGCAGCTCCTGCTGCCGTCGTCGGCCACCCTCGAAGGGCTCTATTGCTATGTCAACCAATTGACGACGCTCAATGTGTCGAACAATCCTGGGTTGTCAAATCTCCAATGCCAGAACAATCAGCTGTCACAGCTCAATGTGCGGAACAATTCGGCATTGGAGGTACTCGCCTGTTTTTCCAACAACCTCTCTTCGATTGACCTGTCGCAGAACACCCTGCTATATTCTCTTTACTGCGACGACAACCAGCTGACAACGCTCGACGTGTCGAAGAATGTCAACCTGGTGTATCTCTTTTGCTACGACAACCAGCTGACAACGCTCGACGTGTCGAAGAATGTCAAACTCGTGTCTCTCCATTGCTATGACAACCAGCTGACGACGCTCAAGCTCGCAGACGAAACGGGTGACTCGCAACTGGAGTATTGCTATTGCTGGAACAACCGGCTGACGACGCTCGACTTCACTCACTGCCCGGACATCTATCTCATCTATTGCTTCATGAACGACATCAAGGGCGAGGGACTGGATGCAATGATCGCCTCGCTGCCCAACAGGGATTCCTATCATTGGATTGGCCTGCTGGACTTCACCCCCAGCGTCACCGAGACCAACGAGTGTACAAAAGCACAGTTTGAGGCAGCCCTGGAAAAGAATTGGGTGACCGGATGGATGGAGGACAACGAGAATGACTGGGATTTGAGAGCCAGATACGACTTCCGCATACCCGGTGATTATGACGGCGACTGCAAACTCAGCTTCAACGACGTGCAGACCGTTGTCGACTACATCATCGGCAAGAGGAGCCTGCCGGACTTCGACTGGCATTGGGGCGATCCCAACTTCGACAAAAAGGTAACCATCGCCGATGCCATCATCATCCTGCGGCGCCTCATCGAGAAGTCGGCCCACGCCGCTGCTAACATGTAAAACAGCCACCGCTGCCATGTAAAACAGCCGCCGCTGCCATGTAAAACAGCCGCCGCTGCCCTACAGACAGCTGCCGCCAGCAGAAAAAGCCGGAAGCGCAAGACGATTCCGGCTTTTTTGCTGCCCCTTAGCAGGCTAAAGCTGCCGCCAGCGTTCAGGGGCGCTTCTAAGCCTTGCTAAGTAGGGTGACATGAATCTCTTACCTTTGCATCCGATTATAGAGATTGTTCCATTTTCATGAAATAATTCTTGCAGATGGATGCAATACGGTTTAAGTTTTGTAGCTTTGCTAGAG